>CAVFNE010000129.1:0-6590 GCA_963623755.1 Muribaculaceae bacterium
ATGTACTATAGAAAGGGAAGGATTAGTGCAGAAGAAGCTGCTTGTGATTTAAAGATGCCTCTTGAGGAATTCAAAGAAAAGGTTAAACGGGAAAAGAATAAAGAAAGCAGATAGAGCTTGTTATTCCATAACTATTGTGGAGTTTAATTTGATACTCCACATAGTCAATGAAAGGATGATTGGTGGTTTTTGAGGCTCTGGATTGGAAATACTGGGGCACATAAAAAATGTCTTGAGGCAGACTTCGGCCTTAAACTAAGAGCCGGATATGTATGTTACGGATACGGGGTTGTTAGAAAATCTGTCTTTATGGGCCTGAAAATGTATAGAGTTGAGAAAATCGAATCCGAGAAACCATACATATTTTACCTTCTTGACAAAAACAGCCTCGGGGGGCAATCTCCTAAGAGTAAAACTCGAGCGTAAATGCGATGTGGCGAAGGGAAAAGTCGATGTTGTTTTTCCGGAAACAAAACGCAGAAGTGATGGGTTTTACCTGCTCTTGACTATACCTGCTCTCATATTGAGGTTTTGTACGTTCTTTCTCATTCAGATGTACTCTTCTAGGCAGCTTCCCGAAAATCAAATACGGTTAGAGTGTTTCGTTCTACGGTAATTATGCAAGTGATGAATATTTGTTAACTTCTCAAGAAAGTATCACTAAAAACCGAACGTTATCTTCATTCTAATCTTGGCAACAGTTAAAACACAAATAAAATATGTTACTATTCACACCCCCTAATTAAATCCTAATTTCTGATTTCATTCTTAAATCGAGCATTCATAACTCTCGAAAATTGCAAGAAATATTTTCATTTTTGGGTCTTGAGTATATTATTTGAGTAATTATCCTTTATCACAAAGCACCTTAACATTAATTATAGGTCCACAAGTTAAAATCTCACTATTTTTGAGGATTTACAATTTTCAGTGAGCTGTGTGTGACGTGACATATACAGTCGGCAAGGGCGTCGGCGGCATGGTCGGGCTTAGGAATCTCCTTGAGGCGTAGGATACGCTTCACCATATCCTGTACCTGGCTCTTTTCGGCATTACCCAGTCCTACCACCCCGAGCTTTATTTCCTTCGGAGAATAGAGATAAGTTTTTATATTCATAGAAGAAAACTTATAAATGACAGCACCTATTACCTTGGCTACAGGAATAGCTGATGTTATGTTTTTTGTAAAGTATATGTCTTCGATGCTGACGGCGTCGACAGCGTATTTTTCTGCCAAGGTTCCTAAATCCTGGGCTATTGTATATATCCTTTTCTGGATAGTCTCATTACTCGGAGTTTCTATTACTCCATAAGAAACAGGCCGGTAAGTGCGACCGTCATAATTGACGACACCCCAGCCTGTATTTGCAAGTCCCGGATCAACTCCAAGAATATTCAATTTTTTCAGTCCTCAGCAACAAAGTCATCAGGAAGGTCAAGGTTTGTTGAAACCTGCTGAACGTCATCCAACTCTTCAAGTCTTTCGACGATTCTAAGAACCTTGTTAGCCTTTTCGCTGTCGAGAGTAACTGTCTGATCTGCAATTCTCTGTACGTCAGCGCTTTCCTGCTCGAAGCCTGCTGCCTGCATGGCTTCAAGAACAGTTGCAAAATCAGAAGGAGTCGTTGTCACTTCAATTACATCATCGCTTGTAGAAACATCTTCGGCACCGTTTTCAAGTGCGACCTCGAAAATCTGATCTTCTGTGTACTTCTCAGTTGAATAGGTTATAACACCCTTTGTCTGGAACATGTAGGAGACACATCCTGTAGCACCCAGCGATCCACCGAGCTTTGTAAGCGTACTTCTTACATCACTGGCAGTTCTGTTCTTGTTATCTGTAAGAGTGTCGACAATAATAGCAACTCCACCCGGAGCATAACCTTCATATGTTAATTCGTAGAAAGTGGAAGCACCAAGTTCACCACTTCCCTTTTTGATGGCTCTTTCGATGTTATCCTTAGGCATGTTTTCTGCTCTTGCCTTGAGGATAGCAGTTCTAAGTCTTGCGTTAGACTCCGGATCAGGACCACCCATCTTTGCACATACTGTGATTTCCTTGATGAGCTTTGTGAAAGCCTGTCCGCGTTTAGCGTCTGCAATACCTTTCTTGTGTTTAATAGTTGCCCATTTGCTGTGGCCAGACATGTAAATACCTCTATAGTTTTAGAATACCTAATGAAATTAGCACAGCGGGTATTTTTCAGTCAATATATTATGAAAAACAAAGAATATGAAATATCAGAAAGCAAGAGAAAGGGTTAGTATAACGCTGTTGAGCATCAGCATTCCGCTATGCGTCAAAGAGAAGGATGACGGGGTATTTATGTACCAGGCCTTATCAAGAAGATCTATCCTCTCTTGGTATGTTTCATCAAAGGAAGAAGAGAACCGCATTAGGTATTCGTCCTTATCTATCCCATTCACTCTCCTGAGGGCAGTTATGAGATAGCTCTCGATTGTTTCTTCCCTCTTCAATCTTTCGCAATCGAATTGGGGATGAAGCAAAAACGCGTCCATATCCTCGGTGTTTCTCATCGAGACACCATTTATATATCCTAAAAAAGACTCAGCTGACGGCCCGAGACCTATATACTGTCCAAGGGTCCAATAAACTGAGTTATGTCTGCACTCGAATCCAGGCTTAGAAAAGGCACTCACTTCATATTGCCTATATCCTTTCTCTTCAAGTTTATTCCAGCCCGAGAGAAGAAAGCTCCGCTCACACTCATCACCGAGAGGCTCTGCTCTTTTCATCAATGGCGTATTTTCTTCGAATGTAAGGCAGTAGAAGGAAATATGATGTGCTTTATATTCTGCAACTTTCTCTATGTCGTAAAGGGTATCATTAATAGTTGTTGTCGGAACAGCTGTGATTATATCTGCATTCCAGATAAATGGAGAAGATGAAAGATATTCCATAGCTCTTATGTTGTCGCTGACGCATGCTCTTCTATTGAGAAAAGAGAGTGTGCTGTCCTTCATGCTCTGTATTCCAGTTGATATACGGCTTACCTCCGGATAGAGAGAGGTGAGAGAAGATGAAATATCCTCGGGGTTTACTTCAAGCGTGCACTCCTCTGCCCTGCCGTAACGAATTGCAACTGATAAGAGTTCCTTAATCCTTTCGATTCCCAATAGAATCGGGTTTCCTCCGCCGAAGTAGATTGTGTAGAAAGGTTTTTTTACGTCCTCGACAACTATTTCGAGTTCGTTCTTCACTACTGAGTAGTATTTATCAGATATTTCCTCATCATAGACGGAGGAGTAGAAAGCACAGTAGTCGCACCTCTGACGGCAGAATGGCACGTGAATATAAAGGCTTAACGGGCGGGATGGAATATAGGCGTCAATCATCTGTCAATACGGCAATTCTATTGAGGGGCCAGAAACGTGCAACAACACTTCCGTTCACGTCAGTTTCACTCACAGGACCGAAGTACCTTCCGTCCTGGCTGTTATCTCTGTTGTCGCCGAGAGGGAGCACTGAATAGTCGGGAACATAGATACCTACTCTATATCCTTCAGCACCTCCGCGGATAGTCATATCCGACGGGTCGATGAACGATAACTCTTCGTAATAAGCCCTGTTGAATTCATATAAGTCAAATTTGTAGTCATAGTCGCTACCCGCCATCGGAGAATACTCGGAGGCAAGGTACTGTGGATACGAAAGGTCGCTCTCGATGTACGCTTCAATTCTCGCAACAGCTTTGAGAGCATCGTAAAGCGTTGTGTCAACAGAGCGCTTAGGTGCACTCGAGAGGCCGTTGTTTTCTCTAAAGTCCTCCTCGACTACATATTCACCGCTTCCGGCAACCTTTATATAAACGTTGCCGTCAATAAACTGCACCCTGTCGCCAGAGAGTGCGGCGGCGCGCTTGACAAAGAGCCTCTCCCTGACGCTGCCGTCGCTGTCCTTGTCGATGTTGACGAGTGAGAGTGTTCCCATATAGATAGCCTGACTCAGGATATCGAAAACGGGACCGCGGGATTCATACTCGGGGTTGTAGAATGTGATGATATCGTCTCTCTGTACCCGACGTGCACTCTCGAATAGCTTCGGGCCCCCGGGATAGACTTCAATACCGTAGCTTGTTTTGTTGACAACCACCCTGTCCCCCACCAGAAGTGTCGATACCATACTAGGAGAAGGGATAACAAACAGCTGGAATAAAAATTGATTTATTATGATTACCCAGAATACTCCGAATACGAGAGCATCAAGCCACTCGAGCGCTTCACTGAGGAATGTACGTTTCTTAGTCTTATTATATAATTTCTTAGCCTTACGCTTTGTCAGTTTCTTCTCTGTGGTCCTTTCAACCCAGCATAGGAATTTTTCCATAGAGACAAAGTAACACTTCTTATCATTAATTGACAAGAGAAGAGTTGATGTTTACTTTAGAGCTATGTTTAAAAAAATTAAATATGCTGACTTTGACCCTGTCGTGTTGCCGTATTGGCACGGAATAAGACCTGCCTATTATATATTGTCCATTTTCTTTTTATTTCTTCTTCTTATTTTCTTTCTTCTCTGTCTTCTGCCGGGGATTATAAGTAATAAGGCATATATCTCAGTCGACTCGACTCTTCCCGTCTTCGGTGTATATGAGGACGGCATATATCTATCTAACGGCTACGATACGGTAATCGAGACAACAAAGGGCAGCCACAAATATGAATTCTACTATGAAGGCATCAAGATAGGAGAAGAAGTGAGAGAAGTTCCGAAGCACTATTTCTTCACGCTCTTCAGGCATCCTGTATATGTAATTAATCCTACTTTTACATATACATCAGAGACAATTAAAAAGGCTGAAGAAGTTTTTCTCATTGACGTTGTATCGTACTCGGCAATCACGGATTACAGAGAGGATATTAAATACCCTTCTCCCTTTACAAAGTTCATTCAAACTGCCCTTCTAATGGGTGTAGACGACATAAGAGAACCCTGGCTCTATGCAATGCTCCACATTACGTCAGAGGCGATGTACTCTGACTACGCGGCGGCAGAGAAAGAGCTCTCTCAATCAAATATCAGGTACGTTACTACAGAGAGTGAGAAGGTAAAGTCTTATCTCGATAGTCTCTACCTGGGAGGCGTAAGCGAAGTAAAGAAAAACGATGAGACAACAGCGCTAAGCGTTAAGAGAGACGGAAACTTCTACCGCTATGACGGCGGAAAAGTTACAATCGGCTCCGACACAGTCTCGTCATATCCCTCCAGTAATACCCTTCCCGTCACACTCTCCTACTCCACTTTTTATATCGCAGGTGAACTTGTAACTGAGAACGACTACGCCCTCTTTGTCGAAGAGAACAAGAAGTGGAGTAAGGATAATCTATCCTCTCTCATCGAGGAAGGCGTTGTCGACTCGAACTACCTCAAGGACATTAATCTCTCCCTCCGCCGCTCTAGGCCAATCAGGTATATAAGCTACTATGCTTCCCTTTCCTATTGTGAATGGAAAAGCGAAAAGGACGGCGTTGAGTACACCCTGCCCACAGTTAGCGAGTGGACAGTTGCTGCACTCTCAGCTCAGTCTAAGCCATATGTAACATCCCTCAGCTTTACTGAGCGTGATTCATCCACCCCCACAGGCCTTATGGGACAGCTTTGGGATTTCACCTCTACAGCCTATATTCCTCTCATGCGTCTTCTTGACGAAGAAACAATTACACGATTATCTTTAATCTATCCGTACGACGATATAATTGTCATGGGTGGCAGCTATGTCAACGATAACGTTACGATAGATACACTCGGAGTAATGAATAAGTCCGCCTGCTCTGAGTTCAATGGTTTCAGGTTAGTTAAACATGAGTGACAACAATAAAAATATAAAGTTAATACAGAAGAATAAGAAAGCCTACTTCAACTATGAAATGATTGAAGAGCTTGAGTGTGGCCTCTCGCTCGAAGGAACAGAGGTTAAATCTATAAGGGACGGAAAATGCTCATTCTCCGACAGCTACATAACGGCCAAAAACGGCACACTTACTTTAATCGGATTCTTGATCCAACCTTATACTCACGGCAATATCTTCAATCATACTCCCGACAGGAAAAGACAGCTACTTGCACACAAAACCGAAATCAAGAAATTCACACGTAAGGTCAACGAAAAGGGACTGACAATCGTTCCCTTGGAAATCTACCTCAAAGGTAATCTTGTCAAGATGAAAATTGCCTTAGCACGCGGTAAGAATACACACGACAAGAAGGAAGCTATCAAAGAGAGGGATGCCAGAATCGATGCAAGGCGTGAAATAAGGGAGCTCAATAAGTATTAAACTCACCACTGTTTTATTGCTTTTTCACTATGTAATTATTGTGAAAGCAATAAGCCATAACAAAGCGTCCACACGTACATAAATTAACGAGTTGTTTTCGACAGTATGTGAATTACAAAGCCTTAACAATATTACTTACTTCGGAGAAAGTTTCTCCAGAGAAAGTTAATTAGATTAAGTACCTTATTGTTTTATAATCACGCTCAAAAAAATCTGGACAATTATATAAATATTTAAGAAACTTACCATATAGAAAGTTTATTTTGATAAAGTTTACTAATGGAGAAATAGAA
>CAVFNE010000130.1:0-6582 GCA_963623755.1 Muribaculaceae bacterium
GGTGTGAAGTCCAAAATCTGGCGAGTTTTAGTACATAATTTTTAGAAAAGTTGTGTTATAGTTCTTTCAGCTATTTCCTCAAGTCTTTTATCCGATACATTTTTTGAGTCACTCATTATATAAAACCTTCAGCTTTCTTTCTGCTTTTCTTGCAGATATTAATTGGATTCGTCCATTTCTTTCAGTGTGGCAGGTGGCTATCAGTACTATGCCACGTATGCTGCCTACACAGAAATATCTTTCCTCTTCAGGCGAGGAGTGATTTCTATCGTACATTGTAAGCATATATGGATCTTCATAAACTTCAAGAATCTCTGAGAATGAAAAGACATGCTTCTTAATGTTTGCATCATCTTTTTCTGAATCCCATTCAAATTTTCCATTCTCAGATATTACAGTCATGCATGCATCCTAACACAAATATATATCCTAAAATATATTGTCAAAATTATTAGACAATATCAGTTTCATCCTCTGTTGTCGGTAATTAGGCTTCTGCCGGTATGGTTATCTATCTCTCTGCAAAGATATTAGGAGCATAACAAGGGCCTTTCATGTTTATTAGTATGAAGTAGCAATTGCAATCGACATTGAACTTCTTCAGGTGGTACTATGCAAAAGCAGTTCGGGATTATAAAAGGCCATAAAGAAGCCTATTGAGCATGAAATTCGGCCGTGACGGTGAACACTTTGATAAGATTTCACCGGTCGATAGGAGCAATGGTATCTCTATATAGGAAAGATTGTGGATGCTGTTAAAGTTTTAATTGTCAAACCATTGAGACGAATGATGATGCTTGTGTATTATTCTCGAGTGTAGAAAAAAGACTCTTTGATGTTTCCCGCCTCCGAGGAAGTGTCTTCGAATCATTTGAAATATTCTCTCTGCTATCTCTCTTTCATGGTGTCATCACATGGAATGACGGCTTAATTGATAGACTCTGTAAACAGTTTATGATGGCAGTTATGCTTACAGGTATGGATATAGAGAAGGCGAAGAATGAAAACCTCCAAGACTCAAGAGTTGTTTGTCTTTCTGCCTCTGCATGAGTGGCTTCCCCTTTATTTTTTTGCATTGAAAGCTAAATTTGACATTTCTTTAATGGTATTTGATAATTTTGGACAAAAGAAGGAAAAAAATGGCGCGGGAGTTCTATAAACATAATGTTCCACAGGTTCTTATAAAAAAGTGGTCTGATGATACGAAACATGTCTACTGGTATAATCCTATTACTGGGGAAGAGAAGACTTCGAAGACAATCACATCGCTTTACCGGGAACCTCTTACGGGCTTGAATCTGCATGAGATGATGGCAATCAGCTATCTTGAAGCCAACTTCTCTTCATATTCGAAGTCTCTTTATGAAGGTATTTTCGTTAACATTAAGACAGGTCGTTCAGTGACAAGGAGTGAAATCCTCTTTCTATATCTTGGAAATCATGTTCACCAGGAAATGGTAATCCGTTCATCCGGGGATCCTAAGGGTTTCGACTTGTCTTCATACAGCGAAGATAAGCTCAAGGCAATGAAAACAGCACTTCATTCGAGTTATATCCAGTCCATCCTGGGGCAGGTTATGCTTGATGAGTTTTTACTCTATGACCTGCAGAGCGCACTCTTATATGCTCCGCCGACGAGGTCGTTCATAATCGGAGGCAATCCGGTAGTCATTTCAAACCCAGCTGTCGGCAATAATTCTTTATCTCCTCAGTTTGAACTTATTCCATATTATCTCAAAGGAACTTTCATCGTTCTCCCGCTGAGCCCTGACAAGGCACTCTGCCTTTATGACAGGAATGTCTATTCTCTCAGGTCGAATCTCTTATCTGATAAGGATGTCGATATTATAAACATGGAAGAGATCTTCTCCTGTGGAGAGAATGACGGTATTGTCTCCAAGAGAGGAAGGGAATATGTTGATGAGCTGCTGTCATCTTACAATTGTATGGAGCTCTGCTGTGGCGTTTGCTGCTATCCATTTGATACCCGGCTTTCCATTATAGAGCAGATAGGTAAGTGTGAAGCCGAGGAGAGGCGTTTTGTTAGGGATGTCTTGCTGTACGACAAGAAGCGGATAAAAAATTTAAATATCATGAATTCCAATGCTCTTCTTGAAAACAGGAGTGAGTATTTCATGCGTGCCTTCAAAGATGACGTTTACACAGGTTGATGTTTGCAAGCTGTAGATGCTCTATCGTCCGGATTGAATACTCTGATTCGGGAGATTGGTTGAACGATTGATTCTCAATGTCTGAGCTTTATGTATCTGAAGGATATTCATTTATCAGTTGAAATATTTCTTTTAAGATTATAAACTTTCACCGATGACGAAGCTCTATACTATGGATATCTCTTTTGTCAGAGATTCCGACTTGGAATTGCTTTCTCGAGAGAGGAAAGACAGGGCAATGCGTTATGTTTTTGATAGGGACAGAAAACTCTCCATTGCAGCCTCAATGCTTATTGCCCGTGGACTTGAAGAATACGGCTTGAGGGAGAAGGATGTCGTCTATGGCTACACAGAGTATGGTAAGCCTTACTTCAGAGATTATCCCTTTATTCATTTCAGTGTGTCACATAGCTCAAGTATGGCTGCAGTGGCATTCTCATCAGCCCCCGTCGGCTGTGATATCGAATATTTGCGCCCGTATGACGAAGATGTCGCCAAGATGTGTTTTACACTCCGAGAGAGGGAATATATCCTTTCATCTGATGATACAGCAGGTGCCTTTACACGTATCTGGAGTATCAAGGAAAGCTTTCTTAAGGCCCTAGGACTGGGGCTTCAGGGCGGTATGAATAAGTTCAATGTAGAAATAAACGGAGATGAAGTGCACATTGAAGAGAACTTCGACAGAAAAAAGTGGAAAATCAATACTGAGGTAGTGGATAATCATTTTATATCACTCTCAAAGGAGGATTGCGGATGAAAAACGATGATAGATATTTTATCGAGAAGCTGGAGGGGACGGAGGTTGATTCGAACCTCACCATAGATTTTCCTGATAACGCAGTTACCGATGAATATGTGGTTATTAAGAGAGAGAATGTACTTGGCGGAGAGGAAAGTGAAAATAGATTAATGGCGGCTTTCGGCTACGCACTCTCAAAGACTGGGGCGGCAGATGAAGCACTGTTCCTTTCTTCTTCCCTTATGCCTCATTGTGTTAAATTCAACGATGATGACTCTGTCAGCGACTACCTGGACTCTACAGCGGCAACGTTTGACGAGGACAGGAAACATCCCTCATTTTCCTTTGAAGTCCTGGAAGAGAAAATAGGACTCAAGAGTGATGTCATATTTGGAGTCAATGAAGAGTTGTTGCCGAACATCAATCTCTATGTATCTGGTAAAGATGTATTTCTCAGATACAGAAAGGCTCTTTACAGCGAAGGTAACATCAATCGTTTTATCACTCTTTTTCTTGCCGTTCTCAGTGGTTTCTCAACTTGTCAAAAGCTTGGCGACATTCCTCTTCAGAGTGAAGAGGACTGCCTTCTTATTAAATCTTTCAACAGCACGGAGAAAGATATCGGGGAAAATGCTACGGTAGTGAGACTCTTCAGAGAGATGGCGGAACGTGTTCCCGATAAGAGGGCCGTAGTATTCGGGGACGTAAAACTCACATATTCAAGCCTTGACGACCTTTCCGATAGAGTTGCCTCTTATCTGGTATCCCTCGGAGTTGCTAAGGGTGATTTCGTCCCAATCCTGATTAAGCGATCCCATTTGATGGCTGTTACAGCCCTAGGGGTCCTCAAAAGCGGTGCAGCATACCAGCCCCTCGATCCCAATTACCCGGAGGAGAGGCTTTCGTTCATGATTGAGGACTCGGGTGCACGGGTAATTATAGCTGACGATGATCTTATTCCGCTTATTCCTTCTTTCAGCGGGAAAATTCTTAAAACCTGTGATATAGAAAATCTTGAAAAGGGAACCGTCGAGAAGGAACCTTCCTTTGGCGATACATTCATTCTTCTATACACATCCGGGACAACAGGAAAGCCCAAGGGAGCGATGCTTACACATAAAAATGTTGTAAACTATGCTTTCAATTATATGGAAAAAGTCAATCTCGACGGAAAGTCCCGTGTTGCAGCCTATGCCTCCTTCGGCTTTGACGCTTCGATGATGGATGTCTATCCTACGCTGTTATCGGGTGCCGAACTCTATATAGTTCCGGAGGAAATCAGAGCAGATTTGATATCTCTCGATGAGTTCTATTGTGTCAACGAGATTACCCACGCTTTCATGACAACACAGGTCGGACGGCAGTTTGCGCTCTTTACATCATCTAAAAAGCTTAAATACCTCTCTGTCGGAGGTGAGTCGTTGACTCCGCTTAATCCACCCAGGGGTCTGAATTTCTTCAATCTCTACGGTCCGACTGAGTGTACAGTTGCCGTTACGTTCTATCATGTTGAGAAAGAGAGCCGTTTGATTCCGATTGGAAAGCCGCTTGGGAACACAAAGCTCTACATAGTCGATTCTGCGATGCGTCCACTTCCTGTCGGGGCAGTGGGGGAACTCTGCATAACTGGATTTCAGGTCGCTTCAGGCTATTACAACAGGCCGGATAAGACAGCAGATGTCTTTATTCCAAATCCTTTCAGCAATGAAAAGGGTTACGAAATGCTCTACCGCACCGGGGACGAAGCGAGATGGCTCGAGGACGGTAACATCGTCTTTGTAGGACGCCGTGACAGCCAGGTCAAGATAAGAGGCTTCCGGATTGAACTTACGGAAGTGGAGAAGGTAATCAGGGACTATCCGGATATAAAAGACGCCACCGTTGCGGCATTCGATTCCCCCACGGGTGGAAAGTATGTTGCAGCCTATGTGGTTTCCGATAAGAAAATCGACATAGATGAACTCAATTGTTTCATACGCTCGTGTAAGCCCGCGTACATGGTGCCTGAAGTCACAATGCAGATAGACGCCATTCCGCTTACCGCCAACCAGAAGGTCAATAGAAGAGCGCTTCCGAAACCCGAAAGAAAAACCGGTGAATACAAGGCACCGGCAAAGGGACGTGAGGAGAAGATAGCATCATTTGCTTCAAAACTCTGCGGAGTCGAGAGAATAAGTGCAGATGCAGATTTATTCGAGCTCGGACTGACAAGTGTCGCTGTCATACAGCTTACGGCATTTTTAAAGAGGGAGTTCAATGTCCCTGTTGAAATCAGCGACCTGAGGGATAATTCCACAGTTGAAAAGCTTGCTGCCTTCATAAATACAGTCTCTCCTCTTAAAGAGAGGGAGAAGGAGGTCTTCTATCCCATATCCCAGACACAGAAGGCAATCTTCACACAATGCCTCGCAGATGAGGAGTCAACACTCTATAATATTCCGTACCTCTTCCGTCTCAGCCCAACTCTTGATATACCGCGACTCAAGAAGGCGGTAGAGAAAGCTGTCAACGCACACCCATATCTCAAAACTATCCTCATTCTCAATTCCGAGGGTGAAGTAAGGGCAGTGAGACGTGACGAAGCGAAGGTGAGCATTGCAGAGGAAAGGGTGGATTCACTTCCACCACGGGAGAAGCTTGTGCAGAGTTTTTCACTGACGGAGAAGGAACTCTACCGCATAGTATTCTTCCATACAAATGACGGCGTATATCTCTTTTTGGATATACATCACATTATATTCGACGGAACCTCTTTTGTAATACTTCTTGAAGATATCGAAAAGGCATACAAGGGGGAGCGGGTAGAGAAGGAGAAGTATACAGCATTTGAATTCGCCCTCGATGAAATCGAGACAGCCAAAAGCGTAAAATACAGCCAAGCAAAGGCATACTACGACTCGATATTCTCCTCTCTCGACACTACCGACTATCTGCCTTTGAGCGATGTGAAGGAAACGCAAGGTGGAGAGAGTGCCGAATGCTCTTTAATATCTTCTCTAACAAAAGAGAAGGTTGAAGCATGGTGCAGGGAGTGCGGGGTAAGCGAAGCTGCTCTCTTCAATACGGCTTTCGGCTATACTCTTTCGCGTTACAACGGTACAAAGGACGCTGTTTATGCAACCGTCTATAACGGAAGAAGTGACGGTAGGATTGAGCGCTCTATTTCTATGTTCGTCAAGACATTCCCGATGTATTTCTCATTTAATATGGATGAAAGCATTAAACAGAGTGTCATCAAAACAGGCCGGGAGTATATGGACAACATGACGCATGATATATACCCGTTCTCTGAAATCGTAAGGGAGTACAATATCTCAGCCGACATTCTCTTCTCATACCAGGGAAGTCAGTTTGTCTTCTCTTCCATTGCAGGAGAGACAGCGGCGGTGACTTCATTTGAAAGAGACAACGAGAAGGCTAAGATGGTGGTCCTTGTTTCAAAGGAGAAGGAAAGGTATGTCTGGACATTCTCATTCAATACAGGTATCTACTCCCGTCTCTTTGTAAAATCATTCATTCGCACACTCGAGAAAGTATTATCCGCTCTTATCGAGAATGAGACATTCGCTTCCATCTTGCCGATAAGTGAAGAAGATAGTGCCATCATCAATTACCTGTAGTTCCCTGTGAGTTTTTCTACTAACAGTTAGCCTTTGCTATCTCAACCGG
>CAVFNE010000131.1:0-6546 GCA_963623755.1 Muribaculaceae bacterium
CTCTGATGATGAGAGATCCGGTGCTCCATGTACATTTGACTGTGACACAAGAAACCCATACTCGTTAAATAACGAACCACTGTAAACGAAACAATACAAGACTTTTCATAATTATGCCGTATACTATTACTGGTGTAGCATTAGATCGTGTTTTTTCTGATACTTGGAAATCGAACAAGAAACTGATCTTGGAAAGTCTACCGGACCACGCATTGTTTACGCATCCTTGAGATGCAATAGAACGCATAAGAAAATGTTACTGACATGGGCTTTCCGCGCTACATACATAACCCATGGAGGAAAGGGAATGGACGTAATCTATCAGAGGTGTTGCGGCGTGGATGTACACAAAAAGATTCTGGTTGTCTGCCTGTTAAGCGGTAATAGGAAAGAAATCAAGAATTACGGTACGAGCACAAGTGATTTATTGTCGTTGTTGGATTGGCTGAAAGAGAACAATTGTGAAGCAGTTGCAATGGAAAGCACTGCATCCTACTGGAAGCCTCTCTACAATGTGTTGGAGGCATCGGACATGAAGGTGATTGTTGCGAATCCTCAGCACATCAAAAATGTTCCGGGTAAGAAGACGGATGTGAAGGATGCCGAGTGGATAGCAGACCTTCTACGTCACGGACTTATTCAGGCGAGCTTTATTCCCGATAAAACACAGCGTGAGTTGAGAGAACAACTCAGATACCGTCAGAGTCTTGTGTGGAACAGAACAGCTGAACTCAATCGAATGCAGAAGATGCTTGAGGGAGGTAACATCAAACTTTCCGGTACTGTTTCCGACATTCTTGGTAAGAGCTCGAGAGTGTTGCTTGAGGGTATTTTGGATGGAAAGAAATTCACTGCGCAAGACATTGAAAAAATGTTTGAAGACCATGTTCTCTCCGCTAACCTTAAGGCTTCTTCTGAACAACTGGCAAAAGACCTTGAGGGCGTTCTCACACCTGCACAGATTACCATGCTGCGGATGTGTCTCGACCACATTGATTATCTGACGAAGAAAATCGAAGAACTGGACACGCTGATTAATGGTGAACTCAACTCGGAACAACTTAAGGCAGTAGAAGCCCTTACTGCCATACCAGGCATTAACAAAGTATCTGCTAAAACCATCATCTCAGTGATAGGTACAGATATGTCACGATTTCCATCTGATCGACACATATCTAAATGGGCAGGATTGTGTCCGGGAGATAATGAGAGTGCCAAAAAACGTCGGAGTGGGAGGACCAGTAAGGGAAATGCACTCTTACGGACCACACTTATACAATGCGCACAAGCTGCTTCAAGAACGAAAGACTCATTCTATTCGGCACAATATTCCAGACTTGTTATACGGCTCGGTGCCAATCGTTCAAAGGTCGCAGTAGCCCATTCTATGCTTGTAAGTATCTGGAATATGCTTACCTACAAAGAGCCTTTCGAAGATTTAGGGAGTGAATATTATAACCAGTTTAATCGGGAGAAGAAGGCGAATGCTCTGAAGAAGAAACTGATTTCACTTGGTTATGATGTTGTCATTACAGAAAAGAAATTGCCAGAAACCAAAGAGGCATAATTAAAAGACTCAATATGAATCAGTAACGATAACCGCAATCGGTCATGGTTCTACACCTCTTTGTAAAAACCCCTCTTTTGAAGGGGCATTGGGCGTGCATATTCTACTTGAAAAGTCTTGGATTGTTTCATAAGAAAAGGCTTGAAAGCAGATTTACAGAGGTGGATGCAAACGGCAAGAGGGTGTTGAAAAAGCCGGAAGTACAGGCGAAGCATCTAGGCATAGATGAGTTCAAGCTCCATGACGGCAATGTTTTTGCAACAATTATAATCAACCTAGACAACGGGCATGTCCTATGGCTGGCTCATGGAAAGAAAAAGCAGGCAGTGTATGACTTTATTGACCACGTCGGTGAGGAATGGATGGACGGAGTCGAAGCAGTTGCATGTGACATGAACAGTGACTTCCAGGAAGCATTTGAAGAAAGGTGCCCTCACATACAGGTAGTATTTGATTACTTCCATATAAAGAAGAACTTCAACGATAAGGTCATCAATGAGATTAAGAAGGATGAGATAAAGCGCCTTATTGCAGAAGGAAAAGACGAAGAAGCTGCCTCTCTAAAAAGGAAAAAGTACGTCCTATGTTCATCCAGAAAGACACTCGCAGCAAAGGATGAAAAGGCTGCAGAGATGGCAGCAATTGAAAAGAAAGATGAACCTAAACTCTTTGAGGGAGGTGTAAAGAAAGTCTATTATGGAGGCAATACAGAATGTTATGAGAAGCTGATTGCGGAGAACAAACTCCTCTTTACTGCAGACCTAGTCAAGGAGAAATTATCAGATGCTTATGCAATGGACGATGAGATTAAGATGTCAACGTCCATAACAGAGATAATCGACATATGCCGTAAAACGAAGAATAACCACTTCGAATGGTTTTCTAATCTACTGGAGAACCACTTCGAAGGAATAACCGCTCATGCTTCACTTACATTCTCTTCAGGTAAGGTGGAAGGTACGAACAACTTGATAAAGACTATAAGACGTACCGGCTACGGCTATCCTGATGATGATTACTTCTTCTTGAAGATTATGGATGCAAGTAGAAGAACCTATGTCAGGAATGACAAGTCAAACAGAATCCCACAGGATTTGTGATTGAGCCTTATTTTTTCAAGGTTTGTTAATAACACGACAAAAAAGAGGCAGAGCGTGAGCAGTGCCTCCTTAAGAAATATATTATAGTCTGATTATACTTCTGCTTCTGTTGTGGCAATTCCCTTGAGGTATATACGGAAGATGAGAAGTGAATTCGGTTCGATTGAAGTTGTTCCGTTCTCTCCGTAGCCGTAGTCGGGGTGGATGTAAACGTAGCACTCCTGACCGACTTTCATATTCTCCACTGCTTCTACAAAGCCCGGAATAAGGGAAGAAAGAGAGAAAGTAACATCGCTTCCGCTGTCAATCTGTGTGCCGTCGAGGAGAAAGAGGTCATAGTCGACTATGACGGAATCTGTAGATAAAGGAGTAGCTCCGAGCTCTTCATCCTCTGCTGTGATTTCCATGAGGTTACCGGACTCGAGTTTGATTATTCCCTCGTTGTTCTCATTTTCGCTGAGGAATGTCTCAGCTTCTTCGAGGTTTGAGGCACTGAGATTGGCAATATATGCTTCATACTCTTCATTGAGTACTGTTGCATATTCGCTGATTGCGCTGTCCATTTCATCTGTGGTCATGTAGAGTGGAGCATCCAGATATAGAGCTTCTGCTGAACCCTGTAAGAATTCGTTAAGAGATATATCGAGTCCGTTCATCCAATAGAGCTGGACAATATATACCAGTGAATAGGAGTAAGAGAACTTATCTAATACGCTCTCGGGAGCAGAAAGTGAATTGAGCTCGTCCAGTGTCAGGAGACTTCCTGCTTCTCCCGTCATTCCTGCGTTGTAGTAATTGTTGATGTAGTCGTTTATATCAGCATCCATCTCGTCTGTGCTGACAAGAAAGGTATCTGCTGCGTAGTTGTAGCCGTCGATTGTTCCCTTAAGCCAATAGCCTCCGTTGATTGAAACTCCGCTCTGGAGGAGGGAGAAGGTAATCATATAGCCGTAGGAGTAGCTGAAGCGTGATTCGAGGCTGTCGAAGTCGACTGTGGCAAATGCCGGAACTGCTGTTTTCTCTTCCTTCGATGGTGAAACTGTGTTTTCAGTTTCAACAACTTCGATTTGTTCTTCTTTTTCAAGCTCTTCCATCTTTTCTCTGGCCCCCTGAGCCATAAGAGGCGTTACAAGGGCAAGAAGGAGTAAAAGGACAACTGTTATTTTTCTGATTTGCATTTTTAATGCTCCTTTATTTCTCCATATATTTAATTCCGTTGACTTTTTCTCGTCAACACGATATTTATCACCACTGGTGTAGATTAAGTGTAGTTGACAATTTTTCGACACTTGACTGATATAGCCCGATTGGTTATGCTAACTAGGTTAATTAACACTTTTACTTTAAGGAGAATGACATGTCCAAAGCACATAGAGGAAGTGGCATCCGTGATCAGTTCAACAATGGTCGTGGTGAATGCCCGGTTTGTAAGAGAACTGCTGTAAAGTGCCTGTATGAGAGAGAAATCGATGGCGCTAAAGTCAAGGTTTGCAAAGAGTGCAACGCTAAACTCTCAAAGTAATTTATGGCCTTCTTTAATTCTAAAAAGCCTGAGTTAAAAGAAGAGATGAGGATGCGCTACTGTGCACCCTCTTTTTCTTTTAAAGAGGGTGAAGTTCTTTCTCTGTGGACACTTAAGGAAGCAAAAGAGAACGTCGATAAATTCAAAGGTAAAATCGTTATTCTACATCCCGGCATTAATGCTGCACTAAATCCAAGAGCCTGGATGAGAGTTCTGTCTTCCGCTTTTTACATAATTATTTGTCACCCCATAAGCGATAAGGAAATGGCACTGTTGAAGAGGGAAGCGGATAGGATAATCTATGCTCTGACACCCTCACCTCTATCGGGAGTCAATGTGGCTTCAACCTTAGGGGAAGCTGAGACTTATTTCAAGAGTATCATTGCCGAGGTGAAAAAGGATGTTGTCACAATTAATAACACAGAAGGAGAAATATGATGGTCAGTATGACGGGGTACGGCAGCGGGGAATACCGCAGTGAAGATTTTATAATCGGAGTTGAGATTAAAAGCTATAACAACCGCTATTTAGATATATCGCACTGTATCAGTCCGCTTTTGTCTTCCTTTGAGGAGTATGTCGACGCTGAGGTAAAGAAAGTATGTAAAAGGGGCCACCTTGATCTTACAATCTATCTCAAAACCCTTAAAAGCGACATATCTCTTTCTGTCGATACTAATCTTGTCGGGCAATATAAGAATGCGTTTGATGTAATATCGTCCATAACAGGAGGTAAGGAGCCATCAGTCTTCAACTACTCTTCCATCGAGGGGGTTATCGTAAACACAGCTACTTCCGATACCTCGCTATATAAAGAGGGCGTCGAAAGAGCACTTTCCTCTGCCCTGGAGACGCTTAAGAGTGCAAAGGAAAGGGAAGGGGAAGGGACAAGGAGGGACCTCGAGGCACTGGGCGCTAAATTCTCCTCGTCACTTGATATCATACTCTCGAAGCGTGAGGAGATGGAGGAGTACTTCAAAGGGGTACTTCTTGAGAAATATGAAGAGCTATTGGGCGAAAAGGGTAAGGATGACCCGAGATTTTTAAGTGAAGTTGCAGCCCTTCTTGTCAAATATTCCATAAACGAAGAGTGCTCAAGACTGAAGGTTCACCTCGAGCGCTATAAAGAGCTGCTCTCTTCCTCCTCTCCGGTAGGTAAGGAGTTGGACTTCCTGTGTCAGGAGATGAACCGTGAGATAAACACAATTGCAAGTAAGAGTCAGATGGTTGAAATCAATCTTTCCGTTGTAAAGATGAAGGATGCTCTTGAAGATATAAGAGAACAGGTGAGGAATATAGAATGAGGATAGCCATTTCAAGTAAATCAGGATGCGGTAATACTACCGTATCGAATCTGCTCTCCCAAAAGACTGGATACCCTTTAGTCAACTTCACATTCCGTCAGATGGCTCAGGAGAAGGGCGTCGACTTCTGGACTTTCTGCCGCATGGCTGAGGACGATTACGATATTGACCGTGAGCTTGATAGACGCCAGATTGAGATGGCACATGAAAGTGAGAATGCGATTCTTGCTTCGCGCCTTGCTATCTGGATGCTGAAGGATGCTGATTTGAAGGTTTACCTTACGGCTTCTGCTCTCACTCGGGCAAAAAGAATCCATATGAGGGAAGGGGGAGACCTCGAGACAAGAATAAAAGAGACGGAAAACAGGGATAGAAAAGATTCCAACCGTTATAAAATAGTATACGGTATAGATAACTCCCACCCAGAGGATGTTGCCGATTTAATAATTGACACCGATGATAAAACGCCACAGGAGATAGTCGATATTATCCTCACGGCCATCAAGGAAAAATGCGATGACAGGAAAAAGTGAGGACAAAATACGTCGTAATACTCGGCAGAAGGAGATAGTACTGGAAGAGGTGAGAAAACACCGCGACCACCCATCTGCATCTGAAATCTACGAGTGTGTAAGGGAAATTGACCCTAAGATAAGTAAGGGCACTGTCTACCGTAACCTCAAGGAACTCTCGAGCCTGGCACTTATAAACCACATCCCACTTCCCGGTGCTGACCGCTATGATTTAAGAACAGACAGACACTATCATATAATGTGCCTTTCCTGCGGCAGGGTCGATGATGTTTCTCTTGAATATGAGGCTGTGCTTGATAAGGCCGTAGACGGAAAGGGGGGATATCTGATAACGGGACACCGTACTGTATTTGAAGGTATTTGTCCGCTATGCCGAAAATCAGACTTGAAGTAAAGTAACATTTTTTCTATCATAGAAAAACATTTGTTTTAAGGAGTAGAGCTTTGAGTATTCCGCTTAATGAATTGATTGACAAAGAGACCAACGTATACGAGATGACATGTGTGGCTATCAAGGAAG
>CAVFNE010000132.1:0-6535 GCA_963623755.1 Muribaculaceae bacterium
TAATCAATCCGCTTTTATCTACGTATATCTCGTCTTCAAAAGCCCGCCTGAATGCAGAATTATCAGGATTAACGGATCTTCCCATAGTACAAACTCTCCTTAGTGAGGTTTATAATTATAAGCCTCCCTTTTGCATTGAGTTTAAGTGCAGAATTGGTCCTCATAATGTTGATTATACACCAGAATAAGATCATACGGCATTTCTCAAATCAAAGGAGGAAGTTTCGATGTCTCACTGCATTCTATTTGAAGAAAGGGGTGTCACTAAAGCTCTTTCATACAGCCCCCGTACACCCCGTTTTTTTCTATTCGTCCTTCTTCTGTAATGCTTCCTGACGCGCCTTGTTATATGCCTGACGTGCCTTCATTGCTGTCTGAGGAGCAACCATCGTTCCGGGGCCTGCTATACAACCTCCGGGGCAGCACATGATTTCAACCAGATCTGCTTCAGGCGGAAGTTTGGGCCATGTCTTCATTGTTCTGACAACCTTGCTGTCAATGCCGTTGATTGACATCACCTTATACTTACTCTTGTCATCAACTCTGCTCATTACGCAACCTGCAACACCACCGGAGACGGCAAATTCTCTACAGTCGCCGAAGGATGAACATGACTCCTCATCCCACACAAGTGGCATACTCTGAACATCGACTTCTTTTGCGGCAAGGATAGCTGCAAGCTCACTGTAAGATATTACCCTGTCGATTGTATCTGGGTAGCGTGTTGCTGCCTCATAGCGCTTTGCAACACACGGGCCGACAAAGACAACCTTATAATCAGGATATTTCTCCTTGACGAGGTATGAAGTATAACCCATAGGAGAAAGTGTTGCCGAGATGTGCTCCTTAAGAGAGGGAATATGTTTATCTACCAAATTAAACCATGCCGGACAGCATGATGTTGCAAGATAGCCCTTACCTTCCTTTACTCTCTCTTCTAGTTCTTCAGCCTCTTTCTCAGCTGTTATCTTAGCCCCTTCTGCAACTTCCACTACCTCAGTAAATCCTGCTTCCTTCATAGCTTCTTTAATCTGCTCAATAGATCCTGGGAGCTGACCTTCGATAGCAGGAGCTATGATTGCAACAACCTTTTCATGGTTGAGGAGCATCTTACCAACCGGAAGAAGACCACTTCTCTTTACAATTGCACCAAAGGGGCATGACTTGAGGCACTTACCGCAGCCTATACACTTCTCGTGATTGACCTCACTTATTCCTCTTTCGTTCTGCTTCACAGCTCCTACGGGGCACGCATCTTCACAGGGAACACAGTTGTGTACGATTGAGTGGAACGGACAGCGCTCCATACATTTACCGCACTTAATACACTTATCCATCTGGATTTCTGCTTTTCCATTCTTGAATACAATGGCATCCTTGGGGCAGTTTGAAGCACAGGGACGTGCAAAACAGCCGCGACAAGCATCACTGACGGCATAGTGTGACTGCGGGCAGGACGAGCAGCCTGTTGCAATTGTAGTTAAAAGCGGAAGCTTTGGTTTATCTTCGCTTAGTGCCTCTTCCATATAAGAAGAGATACTTCTGTACTCGTCATCGTCTGTCTCGAGAGTATAGCCTGCAAGAGCCAATAAGCGGTATCTGACGACAGCACGTTCCTTATATATACAGCACCTGGATGGGACCCTGTCCTGAGGACAGATGTCAATGGGGATTCTGTCGGCATCACGGACAAGTGTACCGTCAAAGAGATGCTTTAAGACTTCTACATCGATGTGGAATTTCATCTTTGAGTACTGGTTGTTTTTATCTAACATTTTTTTTCTTTTCCTATCGCAAGTATTGTGCATGAAATTGAGGAAATAAAACAGATTATATCTATAAAAATAGCGCTAAAAAATCCCGGTCCCCCGGGAATAAAAAAGAGGAGAGAGATTATGAATCACGGCAGGCAATCATGTCGATACCGCTCGCTGCTATATTTTTTATAATAATGTCACCCATCTTAACAGGTCCGTTAACCTTTGCCTTCTTAATTGTCTTCATAGCTTCAAACATTAATTCCTTTGGAAGAGGAGAGGCACTTCTTACGGGAAGAAGCGTGAGGTGGCTGTCCTTAATCCTCACTGTCGAGCTCAACACCCTCACGGGGTGTACAACTTCACTTGAGGCATAACTGAAACCGCGTTTACAGCTATTGCCCTTAACTTCCTTAATAACCTTTATGCCGTTTTCTTCAACCCAGTCAACGCTGATTGAACATCCCTTCGGGCAGATTACACAAGTAACAAGACTAGTCTCCATTTTCATCTTACCTCCTTAAGATAGGCTGCTACCGCCTTACCACACTTCACGCTGTCTTTTGTAACATTATCGGCTAAATCGTAAACCCTTAATACGTTGCCAGAGGCAAAGATACCGTCAACACTTGTCATATAGTCGCCCTTATTGACTGGACCTCTTGTCTTCCCGTCCATCTCTATGCCGCAGCCGCGGGAGAGTTCATTTTCAGGAATAAGACCGACTGAGAGTAGAACTGTGTCGCATTCTACATATTCCTCCGTCCCCTTAATCGGCACAAAATGTTCGTCAACCCTGCTGACTGTAACACCCTCTACTCTTTCTTTTCCGTGTATTTCAGTTGCTGTTGTAAAGAGATGGAGTGGAATATCGTAATCATCGAGACATTGCACGATGTTACGTCTGAGACCGTTTGATTTATTCATGACTTCATATACACCCCTGACAGAGGCCCCCTCGAGCGTCATACGGCGTGCCATAATGAGGCCTATATCACCACTGCCGAGGATAACGACATTCTTTCCCGGCATATAACCGTCGACGTTGACAAGGCGCTGTGCCGTTCCTGCTGTGTAGATTCCACTGGGTCTTGTTCCTGAGATGTGGAGCATACCTCTTGTTCTCTCTCTGCATCCCATTGCAAGAATGACTGCGTCGGCTTTTATCTCCAACAGGCCTTCTGTGCTTGAAAGCGCCGTAAGGGTTTTATCCGGATTAAGCTTTGTGACCATGGTATCTACAAGGTACCTGATTCCTGTCTTTTTTATCCTGTCGACATAGCGCTGGGCATACTCGGGGCCTGTAAGCTCCTCGCCGAATATTTCAAGCCCGAAGCCGGGATGTATACATTGATTGAGAATTCCTCCGAGAGTAAAGTCTCTCTCGATAATGAGAATATCGCTTATGCCTTCCTCGTATAGAGAAAGAGCAGCGCTGAGGCCTGCCGGGCCTCCGCCGATTATTACACACTTAACCTCAGTCATTGTCAGATTCCTCCTTCTCGAGAGTAAGGTAGCTGCCCTTACCGAATTTTGTTACTTCGACAAATGGTATATTCAGTTCTCGTGAGAGAATCTCCATAACACGTGGCGCACAGAAGCCCCCCTGACATCGCCCCATGCCTGCACGGACACGGCGCTTCACGCCGTCGAGTGTAGTCGCCCCGTTCGGGCGGTGGATAGCATCAACTATCTCCCCCTCCGTCACGCTTTCGCAGCGGCATATAACCCTGCCATATAAAGGATTCTTCTTTAAAGCTTCTTTCTTCTCCAGGCTCGAGAGCTCCATGAAACGCACGACTTCCCGGCTCTCAAAATAGTTCTCCTTCATTTCTCCAAGATAACCTTTCTCTTCAAGTAATGAGACTACATACTCCCCGATTGCAGGAGAAGCAGTGAGACCTGGGGAGCATATTCCGGCAACGTTCAAGAGTCCCTCGACAGAGGAGAAGCCGATAATGAAGTCCCTGCTCTGCGAAATCGCCCTAACACCGGAGAAACTTGTAATTATATTTCTCTCGCTGACCTGTGGAACAGAGAGTCTCGCGCCCTCGAAAATTTCCTTCTGACCGGAAGTTGTAGTTGAAGTATCGTAATAATCTGTTATGTCCTCGGCATTAGGTCCGACGAGTATATTGCCGTCGACTGTCGGAGAGACGAGAATTCCCTTACCTTTCTTTGTGGGAGGCTGGAAAATAGTGTGGCTTATCATATCACCCACTTCGTTATCGAGCAGAGAATACTCGCCCTTACGCGGATATATCTCAATTGAGTCATCACCGAAGAGGGAAGCAACCCTTCCCGAGTCAACTCCTGCACAGTTTATAACGCACCCAGCATAGAAACCGCCATTAAGAAGGAACTTTCCATTCTCTCTCTCAACTGTTTTGAGCTCTGTATTTTTCCTGAACTCAACGCCATTCTTAATTGCTATTTCAAGCGGCGCCTGAGTCAATTCAAACGGTGAGCATATACCACCTGTTGGAGCAAAAAGAGAAGCCTTGACACCATCTCCCAGTCCTTTCTCTATTTCCAGTGTTTCTTCTCTATCGAGAATCTTCAATCCCTCGACCCCGTTAAATCTTCCACGTGCAAAAAGTTCGTTGATAGTCTTTACTCCATCCTCGTCGAATGCTGCGACGAGGGACCCGACCTCTTTAAAAGGTATAGCCATCCTCTTATGGCACTTTCTGATTATTTCATTACCTCTGACATTGAGGCGCGCCATAAGCGTTCCCGGCTCGGGATCGTAGCCGGCATGAACAATTGCCGAGTTGGCCTTACTTGTTCCTTCACACGAATCACTCTCCTTCTCAAGTACACATACACTGCACTTTCTCTTGGAGAGTTCATAAGAGACCCAGGCGCCGGTCACTCCGGCTCCCACAACAACAAAATCATAAGATTTCAAAGCTTTTCCCATTCAACTCACTCCGGATAATGAAATGACATAATTTTTGGATACCAGATCCATACATTATTTTTACCCCTGTGCATCCGTTTGTAAAGCTAATTTTTTTATTTTGCGCAAACTCTAATCCAAACTTCCAATAAACTGTTATACTAATATTTCAATTAACATACGTGCCTGTATTTCAAAATACATCTTCGCTTAATTTTTGAACAATTACACATTCTTCAATAATTTAACATTATTTAATATCTGTAATTACTAAGAGGATTAAGTATGTGACATATACAAACCGGACATGCTGGAATGGTCTTGAATTACAAATATATTAAAATATCATTTTTTTCTTGACAGACCTGTAAAACCGTGTGAACTTAGATTAAGGAATTCAAAACGTTTTGTAAAAATTAACCAAAAAAAGGAGTCAATTAATGAAGAGATTATTCACTATTTTTTTACTTTTAAGCGCTGTTGTAATCCCCGCTTTTTCCCAGGCGGCAGTGGAAGCAGCACGACCTGTCGACTACACAAAATATAATCCGGGTGTAACTGTCGAGGAGAATATTGCGTCCCCTACTGGATATACAGCTACATTCATCTATGAAGAAGAAAATACCGATACCTACCTTGTAAAGAACGAGCCTGTCACACTCGGAGAAATTGCATCTGTTTCTCTCTATAGCGACTGTATGCTTCTCTTTACAGAGAAAGACGGTTTCAGTGTTCCCTACACACCGGATGAGTTTGAAATCGGCATGACACCGGCAGGCGGAAATGGTGACACAACATATTACAAAGAAATGGAGAACTTCGCCCCCGGTCTCTGGGGATGTCAGATACCCCTCTCAAGTGGCGCTTTCGTCTACAATTTCGAGCTGACTGACACATTAGGCAATGTTGCATCACGTCAGGATGACCCGAATAACCCGACTCTGATTAACAGCGCAACCGGCATAACAAGCCTCTCATCCCTTGTCTATGTACCATATAACAGAGAAACGATGGGCGTTACCCTCTACTCTGACAGAACTGTCGAGAACCCGTGTGACGAGAAAGGAAAAATCGAGACTATCGGTTACACAGGGGCAGAAGGCGAGCTGAGGGGACTGGCAGTCTATCTACCTTACGACTACGACGAAAAGAGAGAAGAGCCGTATAAGGTTCTCTATCTCTCTCACGGAGCATCGGGAGACAAAGTCGGAAACGAAATGAGATGGCTCAATGAAGGATGTGTTGCCAACATTATGGACAACCTCATTAAAGAGGGAAAAACAGAACCGTTTGTAGTGGTATGCATGAACAACCAGGATCTCGGATGGGATTTTACAAAAATCGAAAGAGAGCAATTTGACTATATCATGCCTTTGATCGAGAGTAAGTATAATGTTGCCACAACACCCGAGGGAAGGGCATTTGCAGGACTATCGATGGGTGGATGTACAACAAGCAGAATGTATCTCAATCATGCCCAAGATTTCTCTTACTTCGGAGTATGGAGCTACGCAGATGTCAACGTCGAAGAACACCTTGACTACCTCTTATCTCTCGAGAACCAGCCGAAGATCATGACAGGAGCAGGAATCTGGGATTACCTACTTGAGCCTGTCGAGACATTCAGGAATAAAATTTACAAATATTTCGATATCGAAACATTGCATCTCACCGTCCCAGCAGCACATGACTGGGAAACCTGGCAGCTTATCTATGCATATGCAGCAGAGAACTTCTTCTGGAAGTAAAAACAATGGGCGTTCCTCCCTCCGATTGCGCCTCTTCTGCATATAACAAAACTGTCTTTCACAGGGCCCTGACCGGTCCTGTGATTGTATTTATTTCTTTTTTTGAAATTTATTTATTCAATACTGTT
>CAVFNE010000133.1:0-6512 GCA_963623755.1 Muribaculaceae bacterium
ATAGACTACACCAAAGCCTATTGGCATTCATATTTCAGACGAAATTACGCTTACGTTAATAATGTGCTTACCTCCCTTTCTTTCTGGGAGGTAAAGGCAATGTTTTTACCTCATGGCTATCTCAATCTTTGTGTTCATAACAACCATTGAAAAGTGAATATTTACCCTCAACCAGGAAGATTTTGAAAAAAATCATAACTTTGACGGCCTGTCAAGGGTTATTTGGTACGTTTGTCCTAGTTATTATAGTGTAAAGAGTAAACATGTGTTGACAAGATACAGGGGGGGGGGTATACTTAAACAAGTGTTAGAAGAAGACTTTATAAAATATAATTTTGCTTGAAATGGTTAAGGGTGTCTCCTTCTAATATAGAACGGGGGTATCATGAAGAAATTTCTGTCTGTAATAGTTGTATGTCTCTCTCTTTTAGCTTTTGCAACATCATGTAATGAAGATCCGGTTTCTCAAGAGATTGTGGAATATTCAACACCTACAATCAAGGGTACAATATCTATACCTGAAGGTAGTGGTATCTCTCCTGAGAGTATCTATGTAAAAGTTGTTGACCCGTCTAATAATACGGTTACAGTAAAGAGGGTTAATTCCGATTCCTCTTTCGTCGTAGAGAATCTGTCAGCTGACACAAAATACAAACTTCTTTTTACAAGCCGTGAACCGGACTCGACTAATCGTGGGGTGAAAGAAAATGACGACCATCATGGGGTTGGATGTTGGATGCACGATGTTGTTCCCGAAAAAAAAGAGGGAAAGGATATCGGAAGAGTTAAGTTGAAAACGCTGGGTTCAATCAAGGGGAAGGCTTTAGTTGACAAAGCGGAAGAACATTACGATACAACGGTATATATCCCCGGCACATCATTTGCTGCCATAACAGAGAAAGACGGCTCATTCACAATCTACGATGTACCTGACGGCACTTACACTCTCCGTTACTCACATGAAGGCTGTGTGGCTGTCATGAAGGAGAACGTAATACTCGTCTGCCCTGATGATAGTGAGAACCCTGTTAAAGTTGTCGAAGATGTAACGCTTATCAGTAATAAGGGAACAGTCGAAGGGAAGGCAGTCATTGGTGATAAGGTTGACTCATCCGGTATTGTAGTGAAGCTTGAGAGCTTAGATAAGTCATTGAGTTATACTTCCTCCACTTCAAGTGATGGTTCCTATAACATAACCGGTGTTACACCTGGGAAATACAGAGTTATCGCCTCATATTCAACATACCAGTCAGAAATGACAGATTACTTTACTGTTGAGGCAGCTACTATTACAACTGTGCCGACAGTGATTGAACTTTTAGAAGAGTACGGAATAGTCAGTGGAAGCGCATCAATTGCTGACTCGGAGAATAAAGAAGGAATACAGATTCTCATCAAAAGCAGCTCAGACAGTTACTCAGTCATCACAGATGCAGACGGCACATTTACCAAGAAAGTTAAACCCAGTGTATATAGTGTGACTGCATATAAAGTGGGATATTCCTCTGCAACACTTGATGATATCACAGTAAGAGTCGGTGATAGTGTTACGCTATCAATTCCGGAGCTTATATCCACAAGTGCAAGTGTAACAGGATTTGTCACTCTTGAAGGAAGCAGTGATAACAGTGGAGCTACAATAACGCTTACGGACTCATCAGATTCAACAAATACTTTTGTTGAGCTCTCAGGATCAGACGGTTCGTTCAGAATTACAGGAATAACAAAAGGTGGCACATATCTTCTTACCTACTCGAAGGACGGATATGTCTCTAATCTGAGTAACAGTGTGGATGTGACGGTCGGTAAGGTATCTACAGTACCTTCTGTAACACTTAAATCCGTCATGTCTACAGTATCGGGAAAGGTACTGCTTAGTGGTGCATCATCGCATGAAAACATAACGATACTCCTCAAAAATTCGACAAATCAGTATACGGCATCTACCGATCAGAATGGCGAGTACAAGATAAACAGGGTCCTTCCCGGAACATATACTCTCATGGCAAGTAAGGACGGTTATGTAACGGCTCTGACAAATGAATTCGTCATCGAGTCATCATCAGAGAAAGAGGTTGAGCTGTTGACTCTCTCCGTTGCTATCCGTTCGATAACAGGCTCTGTAAAGCTTGAACTTCTCACCGATTACGCCGGAGCCCTTGTTACTGCCACCAATATAGCTGACTCGACTGAGGTATATTCCGCAATCACAAACAGCGCCGGAGTATATACGCTTGCGGGAATGACGCCGGGAGAATACAGCATTGTCATCTCATATACAGGGTACCGAACAACAACGCTTGAGACTGTAAATGTTGTTTCATCAACAGTGACGACGATTCCTCTTACCGAAATCAGCATAAACAGGGGGACGATATCAGGCGTTGCAGAGCTCGAAGGACGCAGTAGCAGTGCCGGCGTTAAGGTTGAGTTACTCAGAGGCTCTTCTGTCTATAAAACAATAGAGACAGACTCTTCGGGAAACTATTCTTTCTATGTACCGCAGGGAAACTACACCGGGGTCAGATATTCATATACTGATTTCGCTCCGTTAACTCTTTCAAAAGAACTCGCTCTCTTTGCCGATAACTACATCAGCATGGGAAACAATACTCTTACTGCAACTCATAACAGTGTATACGGAAGTGTTGATGTTCTTACAACAGATGATGAGAGTAACGTCACCATCAGTTTCGATGGAGGGGCATCCATTGAAAGCTACACCACATCATCCGACGGTTCATTCCGCTTCGAGCATGTTCCTGTCGGCTCCTATACTCTCCGCCTCAGGAGACAGGACTGCTCGGATATAACGATTTCGGTTGAAGTAAAAGCTGCAGACGGCATAAACCTTGGTAAGATTGAAGTCACCCCCAACACTGCAACAATCAAGGGTAAGGTTAATCTTGAAAACGGACTCTCGCTTTCGAAGGTGAAGGTCTCTGTCGATATGGGAAGCGGTAAAGTTCTTGAAACTCTCACTGACGACAGCGGCCGCTATGAAATCGGCGGAGTGTCGATTGCAGATGAATACACGGTCACATATTCAAAGAACGGCTGGGACAGTAAGACACAGAAAATCTCGCCGAAGCTGGAAAAAATAGAAGTGAGAGAAATGGATGAGATTACTCTTGTTGATACTACATCCCCTGTAATTTCATCTGTTGTCATCAACAGCGGTGCAAACACTACAGATAACAAGAAAATAACGCTGAACATAACGGCAGCAGATGAAGGCTCTGGACTTGAGAAGATCATGGTCACATACGACAATAACTTCGACAGAGCTACTCGCTGCTATGATTATTCTTCGATTTTCAACTGGGAGCTTCCGGCTGAAAACGGTACATACACAGTCTATGTAAAGGTTGTCGACAGATCCGGTAATGTTTCTGAATCCTCCAGTGCCTCGATAAAACTCACTGACCAGAAGACTGAAGTCTCCGGCGTCCTTTCTGGCGATAAGCTTACATGGACAGTTGATAAGAGCCCGTATCTGGTGACCGGGTCAGTTATGGTCGAGGAGGGCTCGACGCTGACAATAAATCCGGGTGTCGATGTCCAGTTTGCAGGTTACTACGGAATAACAGTTGAAGGAACACTGAAGGCGGAAGGAACTGAGGAGAACAAAATCAAGTTCTACGGCGTAGATGACGGCGTTGACAACTGGATTGGTATCAACTGCAGGAACAACAGTGGCAGTGTTCTCAAGTATATTGACGTTGACGGCACTCGCAGTGGCCTCCAGGGATACATGACAGTCTTCAATGCAGATATCGAGACAGGATATTATGCTCTTCAGGGATATAACGGGGAACTGTGCAATTCCACAGTCACTGGTAGTATCGATGTCGAATCGAGCACGTTAACGAATAACACATTCAATCTGAAGAGTGATAGCAGGATTATGTATGCATTGTTGACTGATAATCTGTTTAAAGGCAGTAGCGTGTCAATCTATGGAGTCGGAGAGAACAATTATTTCTCCAATATGACGTTGACACTATATTCATCCAATCTGAATACTACGTTTGACAGCTGTAAGCTTTCAGTGTACGGTTCATTCTTTGCCTGCGAATTTAAGGAATGCTCCTTCAGTGGATTTAATCCAACGATTGTAAATGGTTCCAATTTCATAGACTGCGGCGGGATAAACATAACGACCAGTTTCTCCACATACGAAGAAGTTGATCTCACCTTAAATTTCTGGGGATACGCAAATACCGAGGAACTTGATACTAACGGTGAGAAGAAGCAGCACAGCTTTATGAGGGACTATTATGCGGATCCTACATTCAGCATTACAAAAGCAAACTTGAGTGATTATAGAAAAGAGCCTAACAAAGATGCCGGATACAAAGGTGATGGTTATCATAGTTATCCTGCCGAGTCAACAACGACATACACGGTAGGAGATACAGGCCCGGCAGGAGGCATCATCTTCTATGACAAGGGCTACTACAGCAACGGCTGGAGATACCTTGAGGCGGCACCTTCGGATGTTGATACTTCTTCTCATATCTTCGGCTTCTATCGAGCTACCGCTAATTCCGAATACAAGATGACAGGTACATCGACAGCTGTCGGGGCAGGGAAAATCAATACTGAAATGTTAGTCAGGACCATGGAAGAAAGTGCATACAAGACGTATGAAAAGGGAGGAGATACCACATCAGATTATGCTGCGAAGAACTGTGCTGATTATACGTCTGGAGGATATTCAGACTGGTTCCTTCCGAGTAAAGACGAACTTGATTTGATTTACGATAATCTCCATCTCAATGCGATTGGATCTTTCAGGTCGTACTACTACTGGTCTAGTTCTGAGAACAGCGGCTTCGACGCGTGGGTGCAGTCCTTCAGCGATGGTCTCCAGTTCAACTACTTCAATCGCAACAACAGTATCTATGTGCGTCCGGTCAGGGCTTTTTGATAACAATTTATCTATTCAACAATTTAAAGGGTTTGGGGAATGTGTCCCCAAACAACAATGAGGAAAATATGTAAAAAGAATCGGGATTGAGTTGTCTGAGTATCTTTTCATCGATGAGCCGGTTACTGTAGGTGAGATCTTCGAAGCCTACTATGACTGCCGTAAACATAAGCGTACGTCTCCCAGTGCCCTCGCCTTTGAAGTTGATCTTGAGCGTAATCTGTTTCGTCTTCTTGATGAAATCAACAGCTACAGCTATGAGCCTCAGCCTTACAACTGCTTCATTATTGATAACCCCGCCGTCAGGGAGGTCTTCGCAGCATCCTTCCGCGACAGGATCGTACACCATCTTGTCGTCAATGCCGTCAATCCTCTTCTTGAAAAGAGGCTCATCTACGACGTATATGCCTCGAGGGTGGGGAAGGGGACGCACTTCGCCATCGAGAGACTGAGACATTTCATGGCATCGGCAACTGACAACTGGAATGAGGAGGCGTGGTGCCTCAAACTCGATATCTCCTCATTCTTTGCATCCATCGACAGGAATCTTCTCTTCTCGAGGCTCAGCGAGTACCTCAACAGGTATTACGTGAAGGACAACTATCGGATCATCATGTATCTCATCGAAAAGATTCTCCTTACCGACGCGACAACGAACGTAAGGTTCGTCTCTCCTAGAAGCTCCTGGAATAAGCTTTCGCCTTCGAAGAGCCTGTTCAATGCGCCTCCCGGGAAGGGCCTGCCCATCGGGAACCTCACAAGTCAGGTCTTCGCCAACTTCTACATGGCACCGCTTGACCACTTCATCAAGCATGACCTCGGAATAAGGATGTACGGACGCTATGTCGATGACTTCTTCCTTATTCACAGGGACAGGGAGTATCTAAAGGAGTGTCTTCCCCGGATACGGGAGTTTCTCTCTTCCGAGCTCTCTCTTACTCTGTCTCAGCGGAAGGTTGTTCTCCAGAGAGTCAACCATGGTATTAAATTCCTGGGGGTCAGAATAGAAGCGGGGCATATCAACATCGTGAGGAGAACACAGGAGAACTTCCGGTCTGTCATACTCGAGTACAACGAGAAGGCACGACGGCGTAAGCTGTACCCGGAAGAGAGGAAGAAGCTCCTCTCTTCTGTCAATTCATATCTCGGTATCATGAGGCACTACAACACCTTCAACAAAAGGGTCGAACTCATGTCTCTGTTAAGCCCGCGCATCCTCTCTCTCTTCCGGATGCATACTGGATACAGAAAGATCACACTGCGGCATTGAGCAGCCAGCGTTCTGTAATGCTGCCGCACTGTCATAGCATGCCCCTGTGCCGTTTCTGACGGACGCCTATTTCTCTGTCAGTTCCCAGTGTCCGTTTTTCCCTCTGCCTACAAAATGAACGGAAGCCATTGAATTGAGTACTCTCTGAACAGTTCTCTCGCTTATTGAGAGTCTGTATGCCATTTCCTTTCTCGATATCCTGTTGTTGGCTGATATCATCTGCAGAATCCTGGTACTGACCTCCTGACTGAACTGCGTTGTCGGTTCCTGTTTTTCATTTGGTTTTCAGGAAGTACCAACGTCGGTTTT
>CAVFNE010000134.1:0-6435 GCA_963623755.1 Muribaculaceae bacterium
TTTCGTTATATTCTGTTATACACATAATCTCCACCTCTGCCCTGTGGGCCATAAGAAACGGCTTTATTACATAATCGTCACTCATGTCATCGAGGGCTTTATCCACTGCCCTTTTCATATCACCTGATTCTTTTTGATTCTTGTTTATCTCAGAAACAAACCACGAGTATTCATCAAGAGGCTTACATTTTTCAAGAAACTCTTTGTTCCTGCCGTAGTTTATGTTAATCATCAATACTACGACCTCTATGTCGCCTTTCTCTCCGTTCATGAAAGCATCAGAGAGCCTGTACTCCATTCTATCTTCCATCTCTGATGCACCATTATAGAAACATACATTCCTGGGTGCCGGTATTTTCTTTACTTTTGTACTGAAAAGGTTCAAGTGCTTAGTCGAGACGTAGCCGGAATAAATCATTCCAGCATACATAAGATACCTCAACATCATGTTGGGATTGAGAGTAGATTGCTGCTCGTAGATGTTGACGTAGTCGGCAAAGAGAAACGAAACATCGTCCTTCATGCCCATGTATAATGCATCATCGATAGTTGTCAGGACTAAATTATCAACGGAACTATAGGAAGTACCGTTGACTGCATTGTATAAGCTGAGGGCCCATTCTTTGTTCTCTTCCCTACCGAAGATAAACTTAAATAGTCTATCTTTGTATTCTCTGTTTATCGTCATCGTGACCTCCTTCTGTTTCTATAGTAATAATATCATATGAAACGAATTAAGAGACAAGTGGATTTATGTAATATAATTACTCAGGGATGTTATATGCGGAGACTGAAATAATTGTTTAAAGAAAAGTAAATGATTATACTCACGGTATGGTAATGTTTGTTAATTATCCGTCTTGGTTGTCTCCTTATGTAATTGAGGGTCTTCCGGTGAGATGGTATGCCGTAATGTATATATTTGCTTTTTCTACGGCTTATTTCTTGTTTTCGAAAACCATAAGTAACGACAGAGCGCTGATAAAGAAGAAGGAAGTATATTCAGACTTCTATTTTACTGCGATAATTTCCCTTCTCATAGGTGCACGTCTGGGCTCATGCTTTTTCTACGATGACGCTCTTTATTATCTGACACATCCCCATATGATATTCTGGCCCTTCAGGAATGGAAAGTTCGTAGGGCTCCCAGGAATGAGCTATCACGGGGGAGTAATCGGAGCATTCATAGGGGGCATTATATATGCAAAGGTGAAGAAGCTTGAGTTTCTGAGGCTCTGTGATCATGTAGCGCTTTCAATCCCATTTGCCTACACGTGGGGAAGACTAGGTAATTTCTTCAACGCTGAGCTCTACGGCAGGGTGACGACATCCCCCCTCGGGATGATTTTCCCCGATGCACAGCGTTTCAGCTCTGCAATCGACTGGGTGAAGGAGACAGCGGACAGTGTCGGGATAGAATATACTCTCGGCGACTGGGTAAACCTTCCGAGATGGCCCAGTCAGCTTTTCGAGGCATTCTTCGAGGGAATAGTTCTTGGTCTGTTTTTATGGTTTGTTGTTAAAAAGATCAAGGAAAAGAGAAATCAGGCTGATGGTACAATTCTCGGCTGGTACCTTATCGGGTACGGATGTGTGAGGTTTGTGATTGAATACTTCAGACAGCCTGATGCAGATATAGGGTATGTAATCACACTTGGAGAGAAGAGCGACAACATTTACCTTTTCGAGAGCCTTGGCAACATATCGAAAGGGCAGGTATTCTGCTTTATTATGGTGCTCTCGGGGACGGCATTGATTGTAGTGAGTAATTTGATAAGGAAAAAAGGTAATGATAAACGAAAGAGTAGAAGAAATTAGAAAAAAAATGAGAGAGGACGGTCTTGACGGCTGGTACATTACAGGAACAGACCCCCACCTCAGCGAATATGTTGCCGCAAGGTGGAGAACAAGGGAGTTTATTTCCGGTTTTTCAGGTTCAGCGGGAACTGTAATTATCACACTCGACAAAGCTTTATTGTGGGTTGATTCACGCTACTACCTCCAGGGGGAAGAGGAGATTAAGGGAAGCGGGTACATCCTGATGAAGGAAGGAATGGACGGTGTTGATAAGCCCGTCGACTGGCTTCTTAAAAACGCTGAAAAGGGAATGAAAATCGGAGTTGATAGATCCACCATATCAATATTCGATTATTCCGATATGCATCAGAAGCTGAAAAAGGTCAAAGTTGATTTTGTTCTCACTGATGACTATTTTGCCTCTGTCTGGAAAGACAGGCCATCTCTTCCTTTCTCGATGTGTGTATCCATGAAGGATGAATATGCCGGCTTTACATGTGCTGCCAAGATTAACTTTGTGCGCCTCAAACTCAGACAGAAGGGGCTGGAGTGGACATTCATATCGTCAATCGATGACATTGCGTGGCTGACAAACCTTCGCGCAGATGATATCCCATGTAATCCGGTTTTCATCTCTTACGCATTCATTTCACTCGATAAGGCTGTTCTTTTTGTAAATGAGAAGAGATTCTCTTCTGAAATAAAAGAGAAAATAAGCCGAGATTTTGATATTCGTCCCTATGAGAATGCAGTCTCCGATTTGCCTCTCTTATCGAAGAAGGGAAACGGCCTTTATTCATCAAAGAAATGCTCATGTTCATTCCTCGAGTCGCTAAAGAAAGACAAGAACACAGACGAGACAGATATAACAACATCTCTCAAGACAAGAAAGAATCCGGTAGAGATGGAGGGCATGAGAAGAGCTCACTTCCTGGACGGCGTTGCATTTGCCAACTTCATGGCATCCCTCGACCCACTCGGCTCCTACACAGAGCTTGAGATAGCGCACCGCCTCGAGGACGAGAGAAAGAAGATGGAAGGATATCTCGGTCCCTCATTCGAGCCTATCTCTGCCTTCAACGAGCACGGTGCTGTCGTTCATTACTCACCTAGTCCTGAAAGCGACAAGAAAGTCGAGGGACAGGGCTTACTTGTTCTCGACACAGGAAGCCAATTCGAGTTTGGAACAACAGACCTTACCCGTACTCTTCTCTTCGGTTCGGAAGCAACGGAAGCACAGAAAAAGGACTACACTCTTGTTCTCAAGGGACACCTTGCCCTGGCGCGCCAGATATTTCCAAAGGGAACTGTCGGAGCACAGCTGGATGTACTTGCCAAGCAATTCTTATGGTGCTCGAGCCAGACATATATGCACGGAACGGGACACGGAGTGGGGTGCAGACTCAACGTTCATGAGGGTCCGGTGAATATTTCCCCGCGCCTATTGGATGTTAAGCTCGAGACAGGTATGGTCATTTCCGACGAGCCGGGGCTGTATAAAGCAGGACGCTGGGGAATCAGAATAGAGAACCTCATTGCATGTCAGAGTTATTGTGAGAGTGAATTCGGTGAATTCTACAATTTCGAGATTCTCTCAATGGTTCCATATGAGAAGAAGCTCATAGATGTAAGGTATCTTACCGACGTTGAGATAGCACAGATTGATGCTTATCATCACTGGATTAAGGACCAGCTTATAGACTACGTCTTTGAAGAGACCAAGCCATGGCTTGAGGAAGCAACAAGTCCTCTCAAAAGGGTAGACTGAAAGATTACAAATAAAGAAAATCAAAGAAAGGAGTAAAACATGGTTGAACCTTTAAATAAAAATGGAATCATCAAAAGAAACGGACCGGTGATGCTCGTCATCATGGATGGTGTAGGATTCGGTAAATATGAAGAGGGAGACGCTGTAAAGAATGCAGTAACAGCCTCTCTCGATAAGCTCTATGCAACATGCCCGTGGACAAAGCTTAAGGCACACGGAACAGCAGTAGGACTCCCCAGCGATGCAGATATGGGAAACAGTGAAGTCGGGCACAACGCAATGGGCTGCGGCAGAGTCTTTGATCAGGGCGCTAAACTTGTCGCTTCTTCAATTGAAAGCGGGAAGATGTTCCAGGGTGAGACATGGAAGAAGCTTGTTGAGAATGTTAAGAAGAATAACTCAACTCTCCACTTCATCGGACTCTTGAGTGACGGTAACGTACACTCCCACATAAACAACCTCAAGGCTATGGTGGTAGAAGCAAAGAAGCAAGGAGTTAAAAAGGTTAGAGTACACGCTCTCCTTGACGGCAGGGATGTCGGCGAGATGTCAGCTCTCGATTACTTTGATCCGTTTGCCGATTTTCTCTCAGACCTTTCCTCCGACGGCACATTCGACGCGAAAATTGCCTCAGGCGGTGGAAGAATGGTTATTACAATGGATAGATACAACGCCAATTGGGATATGGTCAGAAAAGGCTGGGAGACACATGTGTTGGGAGAAGGAAGATACTTTACTTCCGCTCATGAAGCAATCGAAACGCTGAGAAAGGAAACCGGTGCAATCGACCAGGACCTTCCTCCGTTTGTCATTGCAGAAAACGGCAAGCCTGTGGGAACAATAGAAGACGGCGACTCAGTTATCCTCTTCAACTTCCGCGGTGACCGTGCTATCGAGATATCACGTGCATTCCAAGAAAAGGATCTTAAGGAGTTTGATAGAAAGAGAATGCCTCTCGTCGAGTACGCAGGAATGATGGAGTATGACGGGGACTTACATATCCCGAGTCAATACCTTGTTTCTCCTCCTGCAATCGACAGGACAATGGCAGAATACCTCTGTGCAACAGGAAAGAAGCAATTCTCCATTTCCGAGACCCAGAAGTTCGGGCATGTCACATACTTCTTCAACGGCAATAAATCAGGTAAGTTCGACGATAAATTAGAGGATTATGTTGAGATTCCTTCCGACATCGTACCTTTCGAGGAAAGACCATGGATGAAGTGTGCTGACATTACAGACAGAGTTATCAAGGAAATTGAAAGCGGAAAGTGGGATTTGATTAAACTCAACTTCCCCAATGGCGATATGGTGGGTCACACAGGAGTCTACGAAGCAGTTGTATGTTCCATGGAGGCTATGGATCTCCAGATCGGCAGACTCAAAGCGGCTATCGAGAAAGCCGGTGGTGTCATGATTGTTACAGCTGACCACGGTAATGCTGACGATATGTATGAGCATGCCAAGGACGGGTCAGTCAAGAAGAAGGAAAACGGAGAAGCTAAGCCCAAGACAAGTCACTCCCTCAATCCGGTACCATGTATCATATATGACCCGGAGTATAAAGGTGAGTACTCCTTAGAGCTTAATACAGGACTCGGAATTTCATCCATTCCTGCTACCCTCATGAACTTCCTGGGCTACGATGCACCTTCCGACTATGATAAGTCAGTCATCAACCTCAAGAAATAACAGATAGCAGATATAAAGAATAACGGGGTGATAGAGGAAAAAATCTCTACACCCCCATTTTTCAAGGCACTCTATCAAAGCTGTACACGCTCATTTGTAATGAGCCATAATCTTTATGTTATGACAGATAAGAATTTTACTTATAACGAAGAGTTGGATAGCCTCGAAAGAGAGCTGATTTCGGCATGTAGGGAAAATTATATATCCCTATCCAGGGTGATGAAGAGTCTGATTAATCTAAGCAGAAGGATAAACAGCGAGATGGAAACTCTTTGTCAATCAATAAAAGAGCTGGAAGAGGAATTTGTCGAACTACTTTCAGGAGAAGAAGATTTAATAATCAAAAAAGCCTTGAAGCATCAAGAAAGAAGGGAAATACTTGACTCCCTCACCTTTTTAATCAGTCAAGTTAGCAATGTGGGCCTTAATTACAGGTCCATCAGTAAAGAGTTTGATAAGATCTTTCATAACAGTGATGAATCTGATGTATAAATAAAGGCAGAGAGTGTGTTTTTATTATACACTTGTCCCGTTAATTGCGAATTTCTTTTTAAGAAAAATGCCCATTCTTATAAAATTTAAGTTGCAATTAGTACACCGGGTGTATTAGATTAGACGGTGTAAAGGACGAAATTAATGGGGAATAAGTTCGTTAAGTATTTAAAGTATATCAAATTAAATAGGGGGGGGGGTATCCTTCTCTAAGTTCTAACGCATCAAAAAACACAGTAAATTTAAGGAGACATAACTTCCTCTCTAAGAGGATGGTTGTATTGTTTTGTCTCCTCTTTTTATTCACTTTTACACCTCTCTTCTCATCTTCTCTCGAGTGGCATTGGTCTACAGATGACACGGCCATCAAATACTATCGCTATAGGACATCAAACAACGACGATTGGACAGTTCTCGATAGCACAACGACAAAGCTTGTCACAGACGATACTGTCAAGACAATAGAGCTTCAGGCATCCTATGACGGTCTCTCTTGGTCAGGCTCTTCCATCGGAACATATTCAAAAACAAAAGAAGCAACAGTAAAAGTTGAAACAGATATAGCAATTAAAGAACTGTCAAAAGCAGACACAGCAACACCAGACGATACAGCAAAAAAAGACATAACAATAGGCGGAGAAACATCGACTACAGAAGCAACCATAGACAAAGAAGTTGACACAATA
>CAVFNE010000135.1:0-6417 GCA_963623755.1 Muribaculaceae bacterium
ACTTTTCACATCTACAAATCATCAGGCTATAAATGCCATAAGGGGAAGAGCCTCATCGCTTTTTGAGGATATAGCGCTTGTCAACTTTTGTGCGGATGCAGATGGCAATTCTACTCAATCCTTGTTTGATATTGATCTGACTGTTGAAAACTCGAAGGCTGTTCTTTCAAAGAGTTGTGTGAGCGATGAGATGCTGTATGCTGACAGTGCCGTCAAGAGACTCGTTGATATCAAGAAGATGTATTCTGTATGGAATGATGTATACAGCGATTATACTGCATGTGAAGAGGAATACGAGAAAAACCTGCGGAAATGCTTATTTGCATTGAAGGTGGAATCAAGAAATCTTTCTCTTGACGGTGTGCCTGATTTATTCAAGAAAGAAAAAATCTTGATGAAAGACAGATATTCTTTTTTTGATAGGATACTTTTTAGAGTTAAAGCCCAAAGAAGAAAAAGAGAAGAAGCGTTAAAATGGCTGAAAGATACTTTTCCTATTCTCTATGATGAGAACTTCTCAAAGTTTACAGTATCATCCAATAACTTTCAGGAAGCTTTGAAGGAAGCCAGATGGTATTTGAAGAGATCAGAAGAACTACAGGAAGAACTAAAATCCTTTGAAGGTAAAATTGACAAACTCCCGAACTGGAACGAAGGCTTCGAAGAATTTGAGAAAGTGCAGAGCCGGTTAGCCTCCAGCTGCAAGGGAGCCTTCCTCTTCAGATATTACAACAGGCTGGGCGAAGGACTCTCTGAGGAACGGCTGAAAGAACTGGAAAAATTTCAGAAGAATAATTCACATCAGCGGTGCTTTGATAAGATTAAAGATCACTCTGTCAAGTTAAAACTTCTGAAGACTCAGGATGATGCATACGATTCATTATTGTCTTCTTTAAAGGATATATACAAGGTCTATCCGGCCTGGGCTGTGACATTACAGTCGGTATCGAGGGCTTATCCTTGTGTTCCTGGGATTGTAGATCAGGTCATAGTTGATGAATCGTCGCAGTGTCTCCCCGCTTATGTGATACCTGTTATGTTCAGGGCAAAGAGAATCGCTGTTGTCGGAGATGAGAAGCAGTTCAGTCCCATAACTCAAATGAAAGAAAAGGCTCACAGGCTTCTTCTTGAAAAATATAAGATGGGGGATGAGGATCGATCTTTATTCTTTACAAAGAGTTCTGCGTATTACATTGCTCAGTATCAGTTGGACAGAACCAAATACAAGCTTATGCTCCGGGAACATTTCCGGTGTAACGAAGAAATAGCTTCTTTCATAAATGATACTGTTTATTCCGGTAGGATGAGGATACGATCCAATGAACATGAGTTCAATTTTCCTCTGAATTGCGGTTACAAACATGCTGTCGAATGGATAGATATTCAGAATAGCAAAGAAAAGGAGATTGACGCTGTTATAGAGAGGCTGCGAACTCTCGTAAAGAATGAATACAAGGGGTCAATCGGTATTATTTCACCATTGAGACTTATAGCTAATGAAATCAATGACCGATTGTACCGTGAAGGGCTTTCCCAATATGTTGATAAATGCAGCACGGCATACTCCTATCAAGGTGGCGAACAAGATCTGATTATTTTCATTCTCGGGTTGAATGACGAAACGCAGAAAGGAGAAAAATGGTATATTGAAGGGGGAGGTGAAGCCTCGGAAAATATACTTAATGTTGCTATCTCGAGAGCAAAGGCTTTATTGCTGGTCATTGGTGATAAGAAACGGGCGATGGTTTCACAGAGTAATATCATCCGCAAATTGGCATTATATAATCCGGGAGGTAGAAAGCCGGAGCCAACATGTGAATCGAAGTACGAATATATGCTTGTCGATGAATTGAATCGGCATGGAATACCTCATCAAATTCAGTATCCTCTGGTCGGAAGACGGTTGGATGTGGCTGTTATTTGTGACACTTGTAATATTGACGTTGAGGTCGACGGTGTTCATTTCCATACCAACAATGACGGATACAGAAAACTTGGAGATATGTATCGTGACCAACAGGTTATGGCAGCCGGTTGGCTTGTTCTGAGGTTTTGGTCTTATGATTTACGTGACAGGATGGATGCTTGCATTGAGAGAATAGAAGAAACAATGCGAACGGGTAAGGTTACGGATGAGTTTTTATGGCGTAAGAGTTTAGTGATTTAGATAAATAGGTATGAAGTTCTTTTTTGTTTTGATAGTTATGTATTACTGTATGTGTTGTTATGAATATGTATTAAAAGGAGAAAACGAGAAGTAATTATGTCTGGCTTTTTTTCTTCTCTTATGGCTCCTTACCGAGGATGGAAAGGGGAATTACATGCTCAGATTCTAACTGCTTTGACTAGTGTGGGGCATAACTCCATTACTATGCGCGATGTATGCCTGTGTTGGCCTAATGGTAAGACTGTTCAGATTGATGAGTTGATAATTGCCAGAAGTGGTATCTATGTTATTGAGGTTAAGAATTATAAAGGATGGATTTTCGGAAACATCAATAATGATTATTGGACTCAATGTTTAACAACCGGATATAGAGGATTCTCTGAAAAACACAAGTTCTATAATCCTATAATGCAGAACCAAGGGCATGTAAGATGTCTCAAAAAGGTATTATCTGATTTCCCTGATGTCCCGGTCCATTCAATTGTTGTTTTTTCAGATAATGCAGTCTTTAAAGATGTGACATATGATTGCAGTGTTGCTTATCTTATCAATATGTCAGAGTTGAGACGAACTTTAAAATCCATAGACAGGGATTATAAAGATTTAATAACTGTAGATGAAATTTTAGAAATAAGAGGAACAATTGCAGAGAATACTTCGTTATCGAATTCTAGAGAGCATGTTTCCTATGTGAAAGAGGTGCAGAGCATGAAAAGCGCTGGTGAATTCGGACGAGTCAGATGTCCTTTATGTGGAGCAAATTTAGTAGTCAGAACAGTCAAGAATGGAGAAAATGCCGGCTCACAATTCATGGGATGTTCGTCTTATCCGAAGTGTGGGTATACGAAGCCTTTGAATTGATAAAAAAAGACGGTGATTTTTCTTTTTGTGCAATCGCCTGATTCATACAAGGAGAGCATTGGATACTTTCGCGGAAGTGCTGTAAGGAGAAAAAGAAATGGAAGAACACAAGAGAATGGGCAGATATAACAAGGATGTAATGAGCTCCAACGCTTCTGATGTTGTGCTGGAATTTTGGAAAAACTATCAACCAAAAACAAAAAGAGGAAAGTAGATGGATAAAAGTAATGGGTCAAAATCTTTCTACAGTTGATGAGGAGTATCTTCAAACTATTAAAACGATTTAAAGTGTGGCAAAAAAGAAGCGTAATAGTTATCTATAGGAATTACTTATGCAAATACAAAGGCCTTGATTGTTCTTGTGATAGCTCTTACTTGGTGCAGTGATTCCTATGTTCAAAATGAAGCCCCTGATTATTCAGGGGACACATTTCGGAGAAGGGGGGATTCGAACCCCCGGACCCGGTATTAGCAGGTCAACTCCTTAGCAGGGAGCCCGATTCGGCCTCTCTCGCACCTCTCCAATACGTTATCGGAAGGAGAGGGATTCGAACCCCCGGTGAGTTGCCCCACGGCTGCTTTCAAGGCAGCTACCATCGACCTCTCGGACATCCTTCCAGATAAGATACAGAACGAATTTTAGGTAATTGCTCATCCAATGTCAAGTTGGATTCGGCCTTGTCCCCAATCTCCTATTTCTTTTGTAAATGATTCGATAAGTGCTGTGGGGATGGCGCCTTTTATTCTGACGGAGGTGTCGAATTCTTCTGTCAGGGATGTGCACTTATGCTTTTCGACAGCTGCCCTTACCGGTGTGTATATATCATACGGGAGGGTGAGAGAGAAGGGCGTGTAATCTACGAGATCCTCTGTCTCGGCTGTTTTCAGCACCTCCTTGACACTGTCGCCGTAAGCCTTTACAAGTCCTCCGGTTCCGAGGAGGGTTCCTCCGAAGTACCTTATTATGCATACGCATATATTGGTTATCCCGCTGCCTTTGAGAACTTCGAGGGCGGGGCGGCCTGCCGTGTTCTTCGGCTCCCTGTCGTCTGATGAGGAGTAGAGTGTGCCGCTCTTTCCTACGACGGCGGCATGCACGACGTGTGTGGCGTCGCTGTATCTTCTTCTTGTTTCGGCCACTCTCTCCCTGACTTCTTCGAGTGAGGTGACAGGGGAGGCTTCGGCTATGAAGCGTGAGCGCTTCACTGTTATTTCAGCTGTGGCTTTCGTTTTAAGTCTCTGCACGTCTATCTCCCTTCCAGTTGTGCAGGAAGATGTTGTCGCTCTCTGTAAGCGCCGTTATTCTTCCCGCCGCTTCTGTCAGTCTTTCCTTCTCCTCGTCCAGGAGTTCCGTTCGTTTCCATCCGAGCTGTTCCGTATCGGAGACGCCTCTGATCACAAGAAATGGGTTCTCTTCATATACCCAGCTTAGAGCAATATCTGCACGGGTGGCATTCTTTTCTTCTGCTATTCTGTCAAGGATAGCGTAGAGTTCGTCGATAAGAGGGGATGAGGAGAAGGGAAGGGAGGAAAGCCGGGTCTTCGGGGACGCGAGGATTCCCATGCCGAGCGGGGCATATGCAAGTGTTTTTATACCGAGCGTCTTCTCTTCTTCATAGTCCCTGTTCCACACCAGGGACAGCGGCCTTTCATGATATGTTATCTCGAAGTCTGCCGCCGCCTTCTTCAGAAGGTCAAGGGGAAAGTTGCTGACCCCGGTCTCGAGTGCCCTGCCGTCGTTTCTCATTCTCTCGAGCATCCTGAGTCTTTGAAATAGCCCCGTCTCCTCCGACGGCCAGTGTATGAGAAGTATGTCGAAGTAGGATGTATGAAGCCTTTTGAGGGATGTGCCGGCTTTCTTCTCGAATGTAGGAACAGAGGCAATCTTCTCGATTATCCTCCACTTGTCCCTTTCGATTCCGAGCTCTCTCATTGCTGAATAGAGGATGGTGTCGGCATCGAGATAGGAATAGGCCGAGTCGAATGTCCTGATTCCCCTTTTATAAGCTTCCCTTATGATCCTCCTGCCATCCCGGGGAGAGAGGCGCCTGTGAAACCTTCCTTCCCCTATGTTCCAGAGCCCGAGGGCCTCATTCGTCATCGTCTTCTTCTCTCTCCGGCTCTCCGATCTCCTCGACCCTGCTGTCGATAAGCTTTCTGTCGTCGAAGATGAAGTAGCCGTTGAATTTCTTTCCTTCGATAAGGAGCGGGAACCAGAGTCTGTCGTCCTCCCACATGGTGGAGTAGTCAAGTGTGCTGATCTTCGTCCAGAACGGCTTTGTCTCGTCGCATTCGTCTATGAGTGTGCCGGAGTATGTATAAGTTACGAATACGTAGCCGAGCATCCTTGTGCCGTCCTTGAACTGGAAGTAGAGGGTTCCCCTCTCCTCGAGATCACTTACATCAAGGCCTGTCTCCTCCTTAGTCTCTCTCACAGCAGCCTCCACCTTTGTCTCCTCAAGCTCGATATGGCCTCCCGGTCCGTTGTAGTAACCGTCTCCCATTCCTCTCTTCTTGAGGATGAGGAGTATATCGTCGCCGTCGATGACGTATGTCAGTACACACCTCTCGGTCGGCTCCCACTCGTCCCATGCTATATCATCAACCCTGTCGGCCTTCATGCACTCCTCGTTGAACCTGTCCTCGAGGTATGTGGGACTCTTCTTTTTCTCCTCTTCTTCCTTTTTCTCCTTCTCTTCCGGATGAAGAAGGTAGTAGCAGTCATCGCAGAGATTGTCATCTCTGCCGAAGACGGCATCCCAGCTCATCTTCTTCCCGCACTTTGTGCACTTTCGTCTCCAGGGCCATACCTTCTTTCTAAGAAGGATCACGGAGAGGAGGAAGAGAGCGCATGCAACCCATTCAAGCCAGGAAGGCAGCACCTCCACCTTGTCTATAACGATGAGAAGGAAGTAGAAGATGAGAAAGAGGAGGGCGATGAGGACGAGGGAGAATCTCTTCTTCTGTGCGTCCCTGTATTTTCTGAGCGAGAGATTGAGTATGATGACCGTGATCATCACAAAGTCCAGCATTTGCGTAACAACAGATAAAACCATGCTTCGATTCTAGCCTATCAGGGAAGAATTCTTCAACTTTGATTCGTGTTTTGTCTCTTTTTTGTTATCCCGGGGGAGTTGTATTTTCTTCGGGAAACAGGATGGGGCGTATCAGGCGGGGGCGGGAAGTGGAAACTCCGGCGTTCCGGACTCCGGTCTTTTCTCCTCTTTCATGCAAGCCCAGTCACACGGGGGCTGAATACAAAAAACCGGCGGATGTTTTTTAGTGCATCATGTTTTGTACATAACGACAAAGGATGAATAACCTATATTATCCCGTATATATGCTGATGTGCCTGAAAGACGAAGAGAAACTGCCCGAGATCGTGCCCT
>CAVFNE010000136.1:0-6365 GCA_963623755.1 Muribaculaceae bacterium
GGTTATGTAAAGAAATTCATAATGTTAAAAAGCGCCTGAACTCGAAAAGCAAGTACAGACGCTATAGAAAATTATCAAAATCGTAACTTTACATAATATTATTGCCCGTAACCTCCATTAACCAGTCCATCACAGACTTATCCTTCTCCCAAACAGCAGTCTCCTTCGGCACGAAATCCTGGGCTGCACTCTCAATCGCAATACGCCTTGCCTCTGAATCAGCACGAGCATAAATCTCTGTAGTCTGGACACTGCTATGGCCAAGGAGGTCCCTCACGTAGATGAGGTCAACCTTTGAGTTGACCAGCGACATTGCAGCAGAATGTCTTAATGAATGACAGCCTATTCCCTCCGGAATAACGGTAGGATCCTTTTCTCTTGCCATCGCAGCATATTTTCTCACCATGAAGAACACGCCCTGACGAGTAAACTGTGTATTTGAATGGTTCTTGAAAAGAAATTCATTACAGTTCTCTGGTAAATCGAGCTTGTTTTCCTTCATGTAGCTTTTAAGAAAAGGAACAACCTGCTTGATGAGAGGTACGAATCTCACCTTCGACCCCTTTCCAAAGATCTTTAGAGACTTCGGATTCTCAAGAGAAATGTCCTTTACCCTGATGCCGATGAGTTCGCTTACGCGTATTCCTGTTGAGTACATCACCGAAAGCATCAGATGATCCCGTCTTCCACTCGGAGTTGTCCTGTCCGGCTGTTTGAGAAGAAGCTTCATTCCGTCGGCCTTGAGGTAGGAGATTTCTCCCTGTTCAACCTTCTTGAAATTGATGGACAGAATTTTCAGACATTCATCGAGATGTTCCGGCGAATCATATTTGACGAAAGAGGCAAAACTTCTGATGACAGCAAGGCGGTGGTTTCTTGTGTTTTCAGTACAGCCTTTCTCTTTTTCAATCCAATCCAGGAAATCGGTGACAGTCTCTCTTGTAAAGTCCCTCATGAGAACCATCTCAGGAGACTTTCCTCTCGTTTCCTCCATAAAAGTGAGGAAAAACGAGAAAACCTTTCTGTACGTCGCAATAGTCACCGGCGAACATCCCCGCTGTGAAATCAGATAGACGGAGAAGTACCTGCTAAGGAGCTTAGAGAAGTCTGTTGAAGAGATGTTAGACATATGGAATCTCCTCGAATACAGCGTCTGCATTCTTTGACATCTTCTCCTCAATACTCGGGAAAAGTTCGAGGGTCAGTCTCAGGTAATATTCCGTCGCCGTTATCGTAGCGTGTCCCAGATAGGTCGAAAGAATCGGGAGGGCGACGTACATATCGATGCCGTTCTCAGCCATGTTCTTAAAGGCATGTACAGTGAAAGTGTGTCTCCAATCATGTATTCTCGGCCCTTTTCCGTCTCTTAAGTCCGGAATTCCGGCTATCTTTAATATGTCATGATGAATCTCTTCAATTGAAGTTATCCCCAAAGATCTTCCATGCGTATTCCTGAAGATGTATTCATCGTCCTTGATTGCATAGAAAGTCTTGTCCGCAAAGGCCCTCATGAGACGAAGAATCTCATCTGAAAGAAAAATATATCTCTTTTTCTTGTTTTTGGTGTTTGTAAGTTGTATTACACCGTTTTCCAAGTCTACATCCTTCTTTTTTATTGCAAGAGTTTCGCTAATACGGGTTCCACAGCAGAAAAGAAGTCTGAAGAGGACGGGAAGCTGTATGACCGAATACCTGTTCGTCGGAGACTCATAATTGTCGACGACTTTAAAATAACGCCTTATTTCATCGTCGGTGTAAATATGAGGAACAAACGTCTTCGGAGGATTCTTTACATCATCGAAGAGAAATATGTCATAGCCCCGTGGATAGATGAAAAGGAAGAAGTTTTTTGAGTTGTTGATCCTTTTATAGTGTGCAGTTGGAGATTCATCATCCCATTTTTCTATCCATCTTTCAGCATGCTCCTTCGTAAAAGCATTCTCTGTACAGTTCTCTGCAATGAATTCGTCAAATCGTCTTAAATCTACGTAAGAACCGTCGGGAGTTTTGTAGCCGCTGTTCCGTCTGTGCTCCAGGTATGATGTAAACTCAGAAGCCAGAAATGACTTGAACGTGTATGTGCTCATCTGTCACCTCCTCTTCTGTTGATGTAATATTGACTGTGCATTTCCGGCATGGGAATACAGCACTGCCTGAGCTTTTTGAAATCGATGGAAATATAAGTTTTTGTTGTTTCTGTAGATCTATGGCCTAGAATTGTACTGATGATGGGCATGGATGCATTTTTCTTCAACAAATAGGACGCAATACTATGACGAAGAGAATGCGCTCCATGCTTCTTGTTCTGCCAGTTTTCAATGTTTGCATTTCTCATTGCCTGTGAAACAATACTGTGTATCGTCGGACTGGTAAGAGGTTTTCCAACTGTGAATCTCATGTGACTGACGACAATAATGTCACCATCAGGAGTCTTCGGACGTCCGTTTCTCCAATAGTCAATGATGGCATTTCCTACGGCAGCGATCAGTGGCAGTTCAAGTCTGTTTCCGGTCTTGTACTGCTTGATGTCAATACGATTGTTTATCCAATCCACGTCTGAGAATCTGAGCCGTGTAATGTCACTCGAGCGTAATCCATAAACAGACGCAAGAAGGATGACGACATAATTGCGCTTGCCGATGGCAGATGTTCTGTCTGCATTATCGATTATCCTCTTTATCTCTTCATCGCTGTATGTGTCGATTACTTCTTCAGGAACAGGACCACGCTTGGGCTTCGCGACGAATCCTGAATAGTTCTTCTTTACAAGCCCCTTCTCGAAAGAATAGGTGAAGAAATGCACAAGTATTCTTCTTACATCAAAAGTTGCCGCAAGACAGATTCCTAAGGAATTGATGTACTCATCAACAATTTCAACCGACAGACCATCAAGTGTAAGTTCTCTGTCCTCCAGAAAATGCGAGAACTGGCAGAGCCTGTACAATTTGTTCTGTGCTGTACTTTCCTTGTTGGCCCGCTCTTCATAACAGTAATTGATGAAAGGTTTTACAAGACGTTCCATCTCTTCAGAGAAGAGGTACTCTTTCTTCTCTGTTCTGAACTCAAACTTCCCCGTCTCGAGGTAAGACGACAGAATACGTATGTATCTGAGATGTTCCCGTGTCTTTTGATCTGTTACACCCTTTGGAAGAATGTGAAAACCGTAGGTTTCGTCGAGGTACCTGTAACAGACTTCACTCGAGAAATGGCTTCTGTCCTTCCTGGAACACCAGGACTTCAGTTTCTCCCATTCTTCTATTGCCTTTGTAATGTATGAGGATGAATAGTCTCTTTCCTCAAGACACCGTTGAACCTGCAAGAGCAGGTCGTCCAACTTGACTGCCTTCATAGTCGGCCTCCTTATGGATAATATGAAGACAGTTTAGCAGACATATTATTATGTAAAGTTACGATTTTGATAATTTTCTATAGCGTCTGTACTTGCTTTTCGAGTTCAGGCGCTTTTTAACATTATGAATTTCTTTACATAACCCTTGTTATGTCAAATTTTACATAATAAAGGTAAAATTGAACGTTTTAATGGAGAAGTGTCTAAGTTTAATGCCGAATGCAAGGTGAAAAACATAAAAAGCATGGAAGAGCTCAATGCATATTACACGGTCTGGGAGGCAATGACACACCAGCAGTGGAATCATTCAGCACTCGAAGATGGCAAGATGACACCTCAGGAGGCTTTCGACAAGGACGCCGTCAATACGCCGCTGGAGTTTGTGCCGAAGGAAGAGCTTGATGAGGCGTTTCTTGTACGTTCAAAGAGGAGCGTGCATCATGACGGGACATTCTCTCTCTACGGGAAGAAGTATGAGGTGGAGAATTTCAACCTCAGAGGAGAGAAGATCGACGTCTACTATCTTCCTTCGGAGGGGAACATTGTCAAGGTAAAGTTCAAAGGCTTTCCAGACAGTGGAGCACATCCTCTGAAGATTGGAGAGGATGTCGATTACAGGCTCAGAAACAAAATGAAGGAGGAGGCATTAGAGCAGGAGCGTAACGAAGCGCCTCCTTCTGACAGCGGATCGAGAGTGCTCGAAATGTGCAGAAGGGAATATGAAAAGATGCATCCGGATACAAGCATCTTTGACTATGAAAAGGAGACGGATGATGTTGATGAAGTTAAAACAGTTGAGGCGTCAATTGATTTTGGAAGACTCAACGGGAAGGAGGAAAGATAATGACTGACGCGATGGCTACACGAAAAGTAAGGCGAAACGGCATATTTGCGTTCAGCGGAACGGAATATGAGATCGAGAGACAGGGAATTGAAGGAAGGATGGTGGATGTCCTTTACGACAGCAGTACCGGGCTGGTTGAAAAGGTCAGAAATGAATATGTGGGGGAAAGCAATGTCTATCCGGTCACATACGAAGATTTCAGGGGGATTGGTAATGAATAATCTTGTATTGGAAACATTCTCTCTCTCATCAGTTCCGTTCACCCAGGATATTCCAGTGGAGGGATTATTGAGAAGCGAGAACTTTAGCGCGAACATCGAAAGGCTGAAGTACGCTGTGGAGCACAGACTCTTCACCGTTCTTCTCTCTCCTCCGGGATGTGGAAAGAGTACGATGCTGCGTTCTCTGAGGGATACTCTGAGCCCGTCGAAGTACCTCTTCCTCTACATCAGTGAGTCGAAGCTTACGCCACGATGGCTCTATAACCAGATACTGCGGCAGCTCGGTGCAAGAGAATATTACTACCGCGGTGATGGAAAAAAAGCTGTACATGAACAGCTTGCAATTGTTAAGGAGGTGCAGCGCAAAAACATTGTTGTCTGTGTCGATGAGGCCCATCTTCTCGATATTGATACGCTCCAGGAACTGAGGTTCTTCCTTAATAACGACATTGATTCGCATTCCCCCGTCTCGCTCATCCTCTCGGGGCAGTCTGAGCTGAAGGACAATCTGCAGAGGAAGTGTTTCGATGCCATCAGACAGCGTATTGCATACCCTGTGTACCTTGAACCTATGAACAGGGATCTTACCGTCAGGTACATCCAGTCTCACATGAAAGCTGCAGGTGGTGACGGGAGGAATGTATTTACACCGGAGGCTGTGGATGCGATACAGACGAGAAGCGGTGGCGTTGCACGCATCGTCAATCAGATCTGCGGACTTTCATTGATGGCTGCCGCAAGCAGAGGATCCGATACTGTTGATGCCGCACTTGTGACTGCAGTCATCCAGAACGAAATGCTTTAACAGGAGGAATAAAATTGAACAGCAGGGAACGCAAAAAGGTAAACACCATTACACAGGAGTTCAGAAACAAGATGGATGAGCTGTTCGGGCTCTACCGGATGCAGATTGTGAAAGTGATTGAGATCGAAGAGGAGAAAGCTGAGAAACTTGATGACTACTTTCCTGATTCATCACAGGTCGAGTCCATACGTGACGGTATTGATGAGCTTGAACAGATGCTTGAAACCTTCGAAGAGGCCATTGACATGATAAGGGAGGGATGAAGAATGGATTTATTCGAATATGCAGAAAAGGAACATGAAAGTGAGAAGAGTGAGGTCGAAGAGCTCAGAAGTCTACTCGAGTCATACACCCTCGGTTATGATACAGATGTGATGTCGAAGAAATTCCTGCTTCTTGTAGTCAAGCGCATGAGCCGTTACCTCTGTGAGAGTACACGACGCAAGATAATCCTTGGTTCTCTCTATACAATAAGGAGAGAAACGGATGAAACGACATTCGAGAATGTTCTCAACACATACATACATGACTTTGATCTCAGATGTCATGACTGGGATGTCTATTACGCTGAAAGAAAAGGTTACAACAACAGGTACTGAAGCCTGTCTCTTACCTTCATGGGCCGGAAAACCGGCCCTTTTCCTTCGCTGTTATGTAAGACTTGATGGACATAATTAGCTGGCAGTTTTCAATGGGTTTTGGAAGAGAAAAAAGTAGAGAAACTCATAAATAGCTAAAAATAAGGCAAAAGTGGAAAGATACAGGGTATTTGCTGTTCTCTAGGGACAAAATTAGTTAGCAGTTCGTGGACAAAAATAGTGGTCTTTGACACTCGTCGAGAGCTACGAAAAAAGGATTGATGAATTAACCAATATAGTCAAGAAACAGGAAATACGGCTCAATATGGACTCCTCTAACTCATCCAAGCCTTCTTCTACAAATCCCCCGGAGAAGAAGAAGGTTCAGAACAGCAGAGAGAAAACCGGACGAAGGCCCGGTGGTCAGCCAGGACACAAGGGGCACGGGAGAACCATTCCAGTAGCCGACAATGTCATAAACGAAGAAATAATACTTGAGCCGGACAAGAAGACAATAGAAGAAGGCATTACCTTCACCGGAAGAGAAATACGCAAGACGGTTTCCGAC
>CAVFNE010000137.1:0-6358 GCA_963623755.1 Muribaculaceae bacterium
ATATACTAAAATACTAGTATTCTATTAACATTAAGAATTCAATTATGATAATTCAGTCATTCTTCTAAAGATAATTATTTATATTTAAAATAGTTAGGATAATAAATATTCTGCGCTTTGATTATATAAAGTCAAACAATAGAAAAATATTTGTTTCTTTTTGAAATTCTCTCTCATAAAATTGTAAAGGATAGGCAAAAAGCCTATCGGAAAAACTATATGGAGGAGACTTATGAAAAAGTCAATTATTGCTATTTTAATCGTTCTTTCTGTAATCCTTCCTGTATTTGCACAGGGCGGCGCAGAGACAGCTAAGGCATCAACTGTCACACTCAGACTCAGTGAAGTTCATGCAGAGGGATATCCTACAACACTTGCAGATCAGGAATTTGCCAGACTCGTTGAAGAGAAGACAGAGGGAAGGATCAAGATTGAAGTCTATTCAGGCGGAACACTCTACGGTCAGGAAACAGAGGCTATCGAAGCTCTCCAGCAGGGGTCAATCGCATTTGCACGTGTATCTGCATCTCCTGTTGCATCATATGTTCCTGCACTCAACGTAATCCAGCTTCCTTATCTTTATAGAGACGGCGACCATATGTGGGCAGTTCTCAACGGTGAAATCGGACAGGGATTCCTGGATGAAGTTCAGGCTTCAGGATCAGGCTTGGTAGGTCTCTGCTACTATGACGGCGGCGCTAGAAACTTCTATACAACAAAGCCTGTACATTGTGTTGCTGACCTCAAGGGACTCAAGATCAGACTTCAGAACAACGAAATGATGGTTGAGATGGCAAAGGCACTCGGTGCTAACCCTGTAACAGGAATCGGACCTAACGACATCTATTCTGCAATCCAGCAGGGAACAATCGACGGCGCTGAGAACAACTGGCCGACATACGAGTCAAAGGGTGACTATCAGGTAGCTCCATACTTCTGTCTCGACGGACACACAAGAGTACCGGAGATTCTTCTTGCTTCTGAAGATGCACTTGCAGCCCTGAGCGACGAAGACGTTGCAATCATCAAGGAATGTGCAAAAGAGACACAGGAATACGAGATTGCAAAGTGGGCTGAAAGAGAGAAGGAAAGTGAAGCAATTGTCATGGCAGGCGGCGTCACAGCTTATACACCGACAGCAGCAGAGCTTCAGGAATTCCAGGATGCAATGGCTCCTCTCTACTCCAAGTACGGTGCAGGATATGAGGATCTCATCCAGGCAATCATCAACACAAAATAGTGTAAACCCATAAGGGGCTCTTTAAGGGCCCCTCAATATAAGGAGAGGTTTTATGTCCAATAATTCTCAGTCCTCATTTCATAAGTGGGCTCTGGACAACAGGCTTATTGTAGATAAGTCCAAATTTAAGGACGGAAAGGTCCCCGTGAGTGCGCATATTGTCTGCCTCAACCACTGGTGCCACCGCATTGTCCTATGGATTGCACAGCTTTCACTCATCGTTATGCTCTGCACTGTCTTTGTAAACGTTATTCTCCGCTTCTGTTTCAACAGCGGAATATCGTGGGCTGAAGAGGTTCCGGGACTTCTTGTCACGCTCTTTACATTCATTGCATGTGCAATCGGCGTCAGAGACCATCTTCATATTTCAGTCAACTTCATCTATGAAAGACTCAAAAAGGGTGGAGTCGGCCGTAAGATTTTCGATTTCATTACTAACCTGACAACTCTTGTATGCGGATATATATTCCTCAAGGGTGGTCTCGATATAATAAAGACACTTACAAAGAGAACAGGAAAGCTTCCTATGACAGGATGGCCGACCTGGATTCAATATATCCCGCTCGTTGTCGGTGGTATCATCATGATCTTCGACTCTCTGCTCTTTATCTTCCGCCTCATTGACCCGGATGACCTTTTGTACTCTGAAAAGGAAATCGACTACAAAGAACTTGTATCTGAGCAGGAGAAAGAGCTCGCTCAAGGAGGAAAGAAAGCATGAACGGACTAGCTACATTTGTCCTCCTCGGAGGATTCTTCATCTTGATGGCAGTGAAAGTGCCTATTACATTCGCAATGTTCATCGCAGCATGCGGATCATGTCTTGTTGTAGGCCAGCCTATAACCGAGATGTGCAGAATGATGCTCAGCGGCGTCAACAACTTCACAATGCTCGCAATCCCGTTCTTCATTGTAATGGGTGAAATAATGGGTGCCGGTCAGATAAGTGACAAGATAGTTGATGTAGCTAACCTCGCTGTCGGACGCTTCCGCGGAGGCCTGGCATACGTAAACTGTCTCGACTCTATGTTCTTCGGTGGTATTTCAGGTTCTGCTGTTGCCGACGTATCGTCTTTGGGCTCCGTTGTCATTCCTATGATGGTCGACCAAGGTTACGACAGAGACTTCTCAGTCGGTCTTACAGTTACAACATCATGCCAGGGTGTTCTCATTCCACCGTCACACAACATGGTTATCTTCGCACTCGCTTACGGTGGTGGTGTATCTATCGGAGACCTCTTCTATGCAGGATTCCTCCCCGGTATTGCACTAGGGGTAGGCTTCATGATTCTCTGCTTCTTCCTCGGAAGAAAATATAACTTCCCGAAGGGAGAGAAGATGTTCAAGGACGAGAAGATTAGGTGGCTGGGTAAGGAAAACGGAAAGATGAAGATGGGACCGTGCTTGAAGGTTCTACTCAATGCAATTCTTCCTCTCTTTACACTTGTAATCATCATGGTCGGAACAGGTGCGGGAGTCTTCACAGCAACTGAGAGTAGTGCGGTAGCATGTTTCTACACATTCTTCCTCACATACTTTGTCTTCAAGACTGCTTCTTTAAAGGACTTCGGAAATGTTCTCAAGAACTCTCTCAAGACTCTCTCGATTGTTCTTACACTCATTGCAACAGCAAAGGCATTTGCATATATGATGACATTCCTGAGAATCCCCGCAATGATCACAGCAGCAATCATCGGAGTTACATCGAATCCATTCCTTTTGATTCTGTTGATGATCATCATCCTTCTCATCCTGGGATGCTTTATGGATATGGCACCACTCATCATGATTATGACCCCGATATTAAAGCCGGTAGCAGAGTCAATAGGACTACCTGCAATCCACTTCGGAATCATCATAATCTTCACGCTTGCGATAGGACTCTGTACACCACCTGTGGGTTCGGCACTCTTTGTCGGATGTGCTGTCGGTAAGACAAGCCTCGAGTCGACGAGTAAGAAGATGCTCTCGCTCTTTACCTGTATGGTTGTCGTTCTCTTACTTGTATCTTATATACCATACATTGCAAAGTGGCCGCTCTTCGGCTATTGATTCTATCAAGCTGTACGACCCTCACTCTTTTTCGAGTGGGGGTTTCCTTTTACCTTGGATAAGCATGTATTAATTATAATTTAGAAGTAATATTCTCAATTAAGAATAATATATTATACTTCCTTTCAGACTTAGATATATTGCCTGGTTTACGTACTTCCGCCTTTCTTTTGATTATTTCTTTTTAATCAAACATGCTGTAACTTTCTATCTGACGCTCAATCTGTTACATTTTTAACAAAAACCCAGGCTAGGCATGTTGTCTTTTCTCATTAACTGTGTTTATGATTTTCCATTACAGAAAAGGATATTATGGAAGCTTTAAAAGAAAGAATCAGAAAGGAAGGAAAAATCCTCCCCGGCAACATTATCAAGGTCGATGGTTTCTTGAATCATCGTGTCGATACTTTACTTTTGAGAGAAATAGCAAAGGAGTTCAAGAAATACTTTGATGTATCAAAAATAACTATGGTCCTGACGGCAGAGGCTTCCGGCATCCCGCTTGCAACAATCTGTGCAAATGAATACGGGGTGCCTCTTCTTTTTGCAAAGAAGGCTAAGAGTGACAATATTGAGAACGGACTCTTCAAGAGTGAGGTCTGGTCATATACATATAAGAAGAAGTTTACTCTTATCGTATCCAAGGAATGGCTGAACGAGAACGACAATGTACTTATCATCGACGACTTCATGGCTAAGGGTAATGCTGTTCAGGGGCTTTTGGATATAGTTAATGAAGCTGGTTGCCATCTTGAGGGAGTTGGAATTGCCGTAGAGAAGGGCTTCCAAGGTGGTGGAGATAAACTCCGCGCTGAGAAAATTAATTACAAGGCCCTTGCAGTCATTGAAAGCGTAGACGATGACGGCAAGATAAAGTTCAGAGAGGACTGATTATGAAAAAGGTTCTTATATTAGATTTCGGTGGGCAGTACAATCTTTTGATAGCACGTCGTGTAAGACAGAGCGGTGTTTATTGTGAAATCAAGAGCTACAGGATGGGAATGGATGAAATAAAGGCATTCAATCCCGATGCTGTCATTCTCACAGGAGGACCTGCAACAGTATTTGAGGAGAATGCTCCGAGAATTGACAAAAAGGTTTTCGATATGGGAATACCCGTTCTCGGCATTTGTTACGGCATGCAGCTTATGGTATTCGAGAATGACGGTAAGTGCAGAAAGGCCGATAAGAGGGAATACGGCAAGGTTATACTTAATCACACAGCGTCTCCTCTTTTTAGCGATGTTCCGGAAGCATCAGTATGCTGGATGAGCCACGGAATCGAATGCGACACTCTCCCCGAAGGCTTTGAAAAGATAGCCTCATCTTCATCATGCTCTATCGCAGCAATAGAAAACAGTGCGCGTAAGCTCTATGGAGTACAGTTTCATCCGGAGGTACTGCACACAGAGTATGGAACAAAGATTCTTCAGAACTTCTTATATGTTATCTGTGGCTTTACTCGTGAATGGACTATGAGAAGCTATGTTAACAGCGCAATTGAAAGCATTAAGGAGAAGGTTGGTCCCTCCAAAGTTCTTCTTGCTCTTTCCGGCGGTGTTGACAGCTCGGTATGTGCTGCTCTTCTCTACAAAGCTGTAGGTAAGAACCTTATCTGTGTATTTGTTGACCACGGCCTCTTGAGAAAGAATGAAGGGGAAGAAGTTGAGAAGGCACTTAAGGCATCCCTTCCCGATGCAGATATAAGGCGAATTGACAGAGAAAAGCTATTCTTGGAGAAATTGAGTGGCGTAACAGAGCCTGAGAGAAAGAGAAAGATAATCGGGGAAACATTTATCCGGGTCTTCGAAGAGGAAGGAAAGAAAATCGGGAAGGTTGAATTCCTTGCACAGGGAACAATCTACCCGGATGTAGTTGAAAGCGGACTTGGTGGAGAGAGCGCAGTGATCAAGAGCCACCACAATGTTGGAGGACTGCCGTCGGTAATTGCCTTTGATGAGATAATCGAGCCGCTGAGAATGCTTTTTAAAGACGAAGTGAGAGAGCTCGGACTGGAGTTGGGACTGCCGGAGGATTTAGTTATGAGACAGCCGTTCCCCGGCCCGGGACTCGCAATAAGAGTCATCGGTGACATAACAAAGGAAAAGCTCGACATATTAAGGGACGCAGATGCAATTTTGAGGGAAGAAGTAATCAAGCTCGGCTACGATAAAGCTCCAAGCCAGTACTTTGTTGCTCTTACAAATATGAGAAGTGTAGGTGTAATGGGAGACGAAAGAAGCTATGACTGGGCTGTAGTTATCAGGGCCGTCAATACGACAGACTTTATGACTGCGACATTCTCGCGCCTTGACTGGGAACTTTTGGATAAGGTCTCCTCCAGAATAGTGGGTGAAGTTAAGCACATCAACAGAGTTCTCTACGACATTACAAGTAAGCCACCAGCAACGATAGAGATGGAGTAGCTGTAAGTTAAATAACTCTTTGCAATGTAGAGAGCTATTTTATCTTTATTGGCACGTCAGTCATCTAACCATTCGATTTCTTTTTCTGCTTGCCAGAACGTCTTTCCATCAAAAATGGGTGCGCTTTCAAAATCGGGCACAGGGTAGCTCTCATTCTTTGATGTTGCATTCCATTTAAAATCGTTATTCGATGGTTCAAGAACATAGAGTTCAAGTAGAGGTTTTCCATCTGTATAATATCCTTGTATAAAGTATTTGCGGTTATTAAACTTAAAAAAACGTTCATCTCCGTAATATAGTCCGTCAATGAATTCTTTTGGGTTACCGTTAATCACGTTATTTTCACTCCTACTAAGCACAACTTTTGCGAAAGTTATGTACTAAGAGTCGAGACACCTGGTAGTTGTACTCATTGAGATGCCTAATTTCTCGAAGACTTCGTCATGCTGATTCTTCTTGTTATGTATCGTTATCCTGCCGTTCAAATCTGTCAATTTTAGAAAAGCAGCAAGACTCAGAAGCTTCTTCTTTGAGAGCTTTACTCCCTTCGCGGCTTCAGATAGCCTAGCGTCAATACGACCTGATAGAAGCATGACGAATGCTAGACCCTCTAATACAGCCCAGTCATCAATATTGAGTT
>CAVFNE010000138.1:0-6350 GCA_963623755.1 Muribaculaceae bacterium
CTCCCGAAGAGACCGGGCTTAGAGGTGATGAACTCAAACTCTATACCCTCATATGGAAAAGGACTCTTGCCTCCCAGATGAAACAAGCTGTTAAAGCTGTCACATCAGTCAAGCTCCAAAGTGGTGAGTATGGTTTCTCTGCAAGCGGCTCTGTTATACTCTTCGACGGCTACAGACGTGTTTATATGGCTTCATCCGACACAGTCGAAGAGAAGGAGGAGACGCTTCCTTCTCTCAATGAGGGCGATAAGATAAAGCTTGTCAACGCAGAGGCTAAAGGGAATACGACTCAACCTCCTCACCGCTACACAGAGGCATCTTTAGTTCAGAAACTCGAGAGTGAAGAAATCGGGAGACCTTCAACATATGCAACTATAATATCTACATTGATTGACCGTGGTTATGTTGTAAGGCAGAACACAACGCTTATTCCTACATTCACAGGATTCTTTGTCGAGGCATTTCTGGAGAAGAGTTTTCCGCGTTACATTGCATACGACTTCACAAAAGATATGGAGGCGGGACTCGACAGAATAGCCCGGGGCGAAGAGGAGAAGGAAGAATACCTCTCTGAGTTCTGGTTCGGAAAGGAGAAAGAACATGGGACTAAGTGAAGACCTCAGGAAAGTCGGTGAAACCATAAGCGCAGGGGAGGCTAAGAGCCTTAAACTTGAAGGGATTAAAAACGAATTCATCCACGAGGGTGAAAAGGTGACTTATGAGATAAAAATCGGGAAGTTCGGTCCTTATATCCAGACATCTCTTGCTGACGAAAACGGAAAGGCGTTGATGCGATCCATTCCTCCTCAGATGTTTCCCGGAACATTCAGCGATGAGGATGCACTCTCACTTGTATTCCCTCCTGAGGAGGAGAGTGAGATTCTATTCGGCCGTTATGCATTGAAGAAGGGACGCTACGGTGACTACTACGAACGTCTCTCTGATGGCGAGACCGTTACCTGGCCCAAGGCTCTCAAGAAAAGCGCGAAGGATGCAACAGAGGAGTATATCGACATGCTCTTTTCGCTTCCCAGGACCATAGGCTTTGATAAAGATAACAATGCCGTTACTCTCAAACTAGGCCCTTACGGTTTTTATGCCCAGTATAATGGAAAGAACTACAAGGTAAACGACCCCCTTACAATTACGATAGACCAGATTCTCGAGCCGAAAGATGCACACCTTGTAAAGGGGGAACATAATGGAGAGCCTATTGCCCTCCAGTCAGGACGTTACGGGTTGTATATTAAATACGGCAGCGAGAATATCCCACTTTCAAGTAAAGACAAAAAGGACCCTGAGTCATTGACTCTCGAGCGCCTTAAGGAAATTGTTGATGCCTATAAAAACGGAAATGATAAAAAGATTAATGCCGAACGTGAGTTTTCTCCTGTCGACGATGTCGTTCCTCTTCTTATAAACGGCAATTACGGCTATTACATAAAGTGGGGTAAGGAAAACGTAGCGCTGAGTAAGGAAGAAAAGGATAATCCCTCTTCCCTTACAGATGAGAGGGTTAAAGAGATAATTGCAGAGTACAAGGCAAAGCCGAAAACTAGGAAAAAGGGTAAGTTTGCATCACGCAAAAAGGCTTGAGGAGTACTTCTTGAAGGATCATCCATGGAGTGTTATCTGAAAAGATTGAACTGCGCTTGTTGTAACTCAGACCGGATGTTGTGATGAAAAGTTGTGTCTCGCCATCCTTTTGGAGTGTTGGATGAAAGAAGGATTACTCTTTCTTTGAGCTTCTCTTAGTAGTTCTTATCTATAGTGAATTCAGTGCTATAGAATTTGATTCTCCACATATTCACTAACAGTCATTTCTCTGGGTTAGAAATCAAGCTTTGTCTCGCTGTCCCTCAATGATGAGAGGGGTGTGGTTTCCGGTATAGACTTGATTGCTTGATGTGACAGGAAAAGACGTTTCAAAGGCATATCCACGCTGGGCGATGATTGATTGACTTAATATGTTTTCCTCAAGAATAGTGAGTGAGTCTTTGTTCTCTACGAATTTACCCGACCTCAGCTTTTGTGTTGTTAGAAAATATATGATAGGGCGATAAGAACCAAGCTTGTCACAATCGGTACTGTATATGTGTCCTTGCCATCCCTGCTGATGAGCTCTGTATATGCAGATATAGGTGCTGTGATAAGGGGATAGAACACAATTTCATACCACAGTCTGTTGCCACTCAAAAGTAGTCCGACCGCTCCTGCCGCGAAGGAAAAGATGAGAAATGCTGCGCTTCCCTCGAGGCTTTTATTTCTGTCGGCAAATGGGATGTCTGCTTTATGCTTACCCATTCTCCTCCCGACAATGGAGGCAGATGCATCTCCCACTCCCCACATAAGTATTGCACATGATAGAAAGTCAGGGCGTAGGAAAATCCCCCAGCATAGGAATGACAGAAAACTGTACATTCCAAAGAGCTCGATAAGGCTTTTCTTGACTTCTCCTTTCTTCTTCTCGACAAAAAGGCGTGGGTACCATTCTTTATTTTCGAAGGCATTGAGAAGAGGATATATGATAGCGGCGAATAGAAGGGAGGATACGGCCGCGTAATACCATGTATCGGCTTCTATCGTCATCTCCACGAGGGACGAAAATGCAACAAGATGCAAGAGTTTACGGAATATATCGGGAGGGATTTTCTTGAAGATGATGAAGACGAGGACGAGGATAACAGCCTCGAAGAATACATACTCCGAAAACTCGAGTACACATTCAAGAATGGCTCTTACTATTTCATTAACTTCCATTTTTCCTTTGCTTCTCTTAAGGAATGTAATACAGAAATAGAAAGTGAGCAACAAAAGATGGTCCCAAGCAGAATCGAACTGCCATTTAGTCCTTCGGAGGGACTCGTTCTATCCATTGAACTATGGGGCCTTAAAACAAAAAGCCCTCATCTAAGGGCATTTGATGGTCCCAGGCAGAATCGAACTGCCATCTAATCCTTAGGAGGGATTTGTTCTATCCATTAAACCATGGGGCCGACTTAGTAAATTATAGGAAAGTGGGGAAAAGTGTTCAATAGTCAACTTTTCTTTATTGCACTATTATCATAAAATGGACAGAGGAGTAAAAGTATGACAGTTTCAAAGAGAATGACACCGAACCCAGTAACATGTACGCCTGAGACTCCGGTCTTCGAAGCAAGCGAGATAATGAAGAGAGAAGGAGTACAGCGCCTTCCCGTCCTCGATATGAGCGGCAATCTTGTCGGCATTGTAAGCGAGAAGAACATCATCAACGCTAGCCCCAACGGAAAACTCAGCATGGTTGAATTTGCGCATCAGCTTTCACTGTTGAAAGTCGGAGATGTCATGAGCCGTGAAGTCATAACAGTATATACAGACGACCCGATTGAACAGGCTGCGCGGAAGATGTGTGACCAGGATGTATCGATTCTCCCTGTCATCGACTACAACGGAAAGCTTGTTGGGGTTGTTACACGCTCGGATCTTTTTAAACTCCTCTTGGAACTATTCGGAACACGTCACTACGGCGTCAGGGTCTGTTTCAGCATAAAGGACCGCCCAGGTGTTGTTGCAACAGTTTCGGAGGCTCTCCATAAACTGGATGCAAATATAATCAGCATCGGAAATCTCGATACCGAGATGGGCTATTCGACAATCATAATGAAGGTTAACGGCATAGATAAGGAAGTATTGAGGGAAGCCATCAAGCCACTTGTTGATTCCGTGTTGGATATCAGGGAAGTATAAGTGTCAAAAAAGAACAGGGTAACGTCTTCAGGAAAGAATAAGGAAGAAAAAGATAACCTTTCTCCTTCTCCATTTGCATCAATTGTACTCAAGGAGAAGAAGGAGGAAAAGAAAGAGAAGAAAATCTCTCTAGGCACCAAAAAGCCCGGAGAGATTGTCCACGGCTATAATCCGTCCCTCTCCTTTGCTGATATTCTCTCCTCATATGAAAAGACGGGAAACCCTTATTCCCTGCCGAAGAAGAGTCAGTCCTCTTCAAAAAGCTTTGGCGATATCTTGGACGAATGGGAAAACGGAAGCAGTAAAAAGCCGAAAACAAAAGAAATAAAGAGTGAGAGAGGACTATCGTCCTATAAGGCGACACGCTCCTTTGCCTCGATTCTCAACGAATATGAAGGTATATACAGAGAAAAGGAAGAGGAGAAAAAGAAGAGAGTAAAAGGCAAAGATAAGGCAGAATGTGATAACATGCTGCGCACTGCTTCACTCTATGAGAATGAAGATGAGACTGTCCCATCTGACGTATCGTGGTCGGTCAACGGAGGCAAAAATCCATCCTTCAAGAGAGAGGATGTGTCCAAGAAGAAAGAAGAGAAGGTCTATAAGCGTTCTTCTAGTGAGTACAAGCCTTCATCATCCTTTTCAGATATCCTCTCTGCCTACGAGAATTCGAAGAGAAGGAAAAATGAAGAAGAGAAAACAGTTATAATTGAGCCATCTAGTGAAGTGGAGAAGAAAGAAATAGTCAAAGAAACTTCCTTCTTCATTGAAGATGATGATACTCCCGTTCCGTCAAATGTCTCATGGTCTGTTCTCGGCGGAAAGAACGTAAACTTCGTCCGTGAAGATGTGGAAGAGAAAAAAGAAAAGAGAGAAGAGGAAGTAGAGGAAAAGGCTGAGAGAAAGAAGAGAAAGGAAAAAAAGAAGAACACTTACAAGCCTTCCGTCTCCTTTGGTGATATTCTCTCGTCTTACGACAGGAAAAAGAAAGAAAGCAGTGTCGAAATAATCGAGGAAAAGATAGACACAACGAAAGAAGAAGTAGTTGAGGATGAAGAGAGATTCTTCATCGAAAAAGGGAAAGATGAGGTTCCGTCAAATGTCTCATGGTCGATTATTGGAGGTGCCAACAAAAACTTTACGCGGCCGGTAGAAGAAGAGAAGGTAGAGGAGAAAGAAGAAAAGAAGGAGATTAAAGCTACTAAATACACTCCGACAACATCCTTCTCATCGATTCTTTCGACGTATGAAAAGAAATCCGAAGTCAGAGAAAAGACCTTCAGTGAGATTATGGAGGAGAAGGGCGATGGCAGAAAGAAGAAAGCCGCAATTTCAATTAATGACCTCAGGCGTATGGATCCCCAGGCAACCCTTGATCTACATGGGGAGAGTCAGAGTGACAGCGAAGTTATGATATCTTCATTTATCAGTGAATGTGTTGAACACGGTTTGAGAAAGATATCGATCATCACTGGAAAGGGACTTCACAGCGAGAACGGAACGGGAGTACTCAAAGATCTTGCCCTCTCGCTTTTGAGCTCATCCGATTACGTTAAGGAAACAAGTCCTGCCCCCTTATCAAAAGGTGGCGCCGGGGCGGTGTGGGTAATTTTAAAGGAAAAGAAAGAGATCGATTGAGGACGATTAAAAGAGCTTTGTTCCAAAAATAAAGAGATTTAATATCTGCATGGATAATTAACTTTCATATTATACTTACACTTTCTCCCTAACAAAATCCTCATTCTCTCGTACACACTAATATGAAATCTATCCTTATAAGGAAGTAAGAAAATGAAATTGAATTTGAGCGACGAATTACTTGAAAAAGCAAAAGGCGCAAAGAACCATGAAGAGCTTATCGTGCTCGCAAAGGAAAACGGTATCGAACTCACAAATGATGATGCAGTAGCATATTTTGCGAAGCTCAATGCCAAAGATGGCGAACTGGGAGACGATGAATTGGGAGATGCAGCCGGTGGCAGAAAATGCGGAACAACCTATAGAGAAGGTAGACCACTTGTTTCAGGTTGGAACAGCTGTGAATATTTTCAACTGGAAAGAGACGGGGAAAGGATTCCATATGGAGCAAATTGCGCAGACTGTGCCTGGTCAGAGATGTGGTGCGCAGGCCTTTACTGTTTTAATCCCGAGAGACTCGATAACTAGCCACTCTTATTGAATGGTTATAAGGTAATCACAAGTATTCATGAAATAACCGACACGAATTAGCTTCGATGGATAAAACGCAATAAATGAGCCTTTTGGACACTAAAAATGTGTTTTTTGGCTCTTTTTTTTGTTGCACAAATCTAGCATTCGGACGTACTATTACTACAGATATTACCGATATGTAAGGAGTCATACTATGGTTCCAGATGAGATAGCTAAATTCAGACCGGGAGCATGCACAGAAATAAAGAATATAGGTGGCAACTATTACGTCTATATGTACGAGGCTGTACTTCTTCCAAGCGGGAAGTGGGGGAAGAAAACAGGAAAGACAATCGGAAAGATAATCCCCGGGAAAGGATTTGTGCCTAACCGCAACTATCACCTTTATACGGGAGAAGAAGACAAGGACGATATAACAATTCTTGAATACGGGCAGTATGCTCTCATAG
>CAVFNE010000139.1:0-6315 GCA_963623755.1 Muribaculaceae bacterium
CCCTAGGGCTGAACTGTTACAAAAATATCCTATAGGGATGAAAAAAATAATGTAAAAACGCTTGCATAAATATTTATTTTTTGTATATAGTTTGTGCAAGATTTATCAGGAGGATATAAAACAATGAAAAAAACATCTTTTTCTATGTGTATGATGATGTCCTCTATGATGATGCCCGTCAGGGCATAGTATTACTTTATTAAAACACCACCTATCTGTATTGAAATGTTTAAAACCCCAGAAGGGATAAACTCGTGCTTTTAATTACAAAGGAATATAAAAAATGAAAAAACTTATTGCATTATCACTTATCGTATTACTCGCTCTTACTTCTCTTGCTGCCTCAGGAAGCACTGAAACAAAGACAACATCAAGCACAACAAAGCTTGTCGTCGGTGCTACTCCAGAGCCTCATGCAACACTTTTGAATCTTGTTGTTGATGATCTTGCCTCTCAGGGAATTGAACTTGAAGTCAAGGAATTCACAGACTACGTTACACCCAACGATGCAGTCGAGTACGGCGAAATCGACGCTAACTACTTCCAGCACATTCCCTACCTTGAATCATTTAACACAGAGCACGGCTATCATCTTGTAAACGCAGGTGGAATCCACATCGAGCCTATCGCACTCTATTCATCAAAGTATTCTTCACTTGAAGAAATCCCTGACGGCGCAACAATCGCTATCCCGAATGACCCGACAAACGAAGGAAGAGCTCTTCTTCTTTTACAGTCTGCAGGACTCATCACACTCAAGGATGGTGCCGGACTGGAGGCAGTTCCACTCGATATCGCATCCAACCCGAAGAACCTGAAGTTCACAGAAATCGAAGCTGCTACACTTCCGAGGGTCCTTTCAGATGTTGATGCTGCAATCATCAACGGCAACTACGCTATTCCTGCAGGACTCATCGCAACACGTGACGGCCTCTATGTCGAGGGTGCTGATTCTCCGTATGTAAACGTCATCGCAGTCAAGGAAGGAAACGAGAACAACCCTGCAGTCCTTGCACTTGTTGAAGCTCTCAAGAGTGACGAAGTAAAGGCTTATGTTGCTGAGCACTATCCAAATGGTGAAGTTATTCTTGTTGACTGATTTTTAGTTCCCATATTCTCCCCCTCTTTTAAAAAAGGTGGGGGATTTTTTCTGCCGTTTAGGCTACACTTCAGCTATGAAAAATAATACAGTTGTTGTCGGGGGCACCAACACCGACCTTGCCGGTGAATCATTTTCCCCGATTATCGGAGGAGATTCGAATATAGGAAGAGTCACATTCTCCCCCGGTGGAGTGGGACATAACATAGCACTCAACCTCTCCCTCATGGGTGAGGATGTAACATTCATCACAGCCCTCGGCGGCGATGTTTTCGGCTCGGTCTTAAGGGAAAACCTTGCCCTCAAACTCGATATATCGCACTCCCTCTTTACCAATCACCGTAGCGATATCTACCTGTATGTTGCAGATAGTGACGGAGATATGTACGTTGCAGTCAATGACATGGAGAATATCAAAAGGCTGGATGAAGAGTTTATAAGAGAGAAAAAGAATGTGATATCCTCAGCCGACACAATTGTAATTGAGGCAAATCTCAATAAAGAAACCATTGCTGAGATCTGCTCTTATAAGCGCGGCTTAATACTTGCCGATGCTGTTTCGACACTCAAGGTTGATAGGCTTCTTCCTTCCTTTGACAAGATTGATGTATTCAAGCCCAATCTCATGGAGCTTGAGTATCTGTATGGCAAAGAAATTAGAACAGACGATGAGTTACTCAGTGCGCTTTACAGCCTACTCGATAAGGGATTGGGGGCAGTTTTACTCACGCTTGGGAAGAAAGGCTCTGTTTATTTTTCCCGTGAGAAGGTAATATATTGCCCGTCGCGTAAGGTGGATTGTGTTAACTCAACGGGCGCCGGTGACAGCTTCCTCTCAGGATTTACTTTCGGTATGATTGAATTCGGAGATGAGAAGGATGCTCTCATGGCAGCAACTGCGGCAGGTGAAATTACGATTAAATCTCCAGACACTGTTTCAAAAGAGATGGGTAAGGAGAAGATATACAGCATAATGAAGGAGCTTGAAACATATGACAAAATACCTAGATTATTCTGATGAAGTGAAAGATGCGCTTGAGAACAACAAGCCTATAGTAGCACTTGAAAGCACAATTATTTCCCACGGAATGCCGTACCCGAAGAATGTCGAGACAGCACTCCTGGTTGAGGATGAGGTAAGACGTAACGGTGCTGTTCCTGCAACTATTGCGATTATCGGCGGAAGACTTAAGGCTGGATTGAGCAAGGATGAGATTGAATACTTCGGCAAGAAGGGACTATCCATAACAAAGACAAGCCGTAGAGATATCCCGACTATCATTGCAAAGAAGGAAGATGGAGCAACAACAGTTGCTGCAACAATGATTGTTGCCCAGATGGCAGGTATAGACATCTTTGCTACCGGCGGTGTCGGTGGTGTTCACCGTGGTGCCCAGTCCACCTTTGATATCTCGGCAGACCTTGACGAGTTTACGAAAACTGGCGTTCTTGTAGTATGTGCAGGCGCGAAGGCTATCCTAGATCTACCTCTCACACTCGAGTATCTCGAGACAAAGGGAGTCAATGTTGTTGGTTATACAACTGAAGAGCTTCCCGCTTTCTACACACGTAAGAGCGGTCTCAAGGTAACATGGAAACTTGATACTCCTTCCGAGATTGCAGAGAGTTGGAAAGTCCAGAAGGATATCTACCCGAACACCGGACTCCTGGTCACAAACCCGATTCCCGAGGAATACTCAATGGATGCCGACTATATTAATAAGGAAATAGATGAGGCAATCAAAGAGATGAATGCTCTCGGCATAATGGGTAAGGAGACGACCCCGTATCTCTTGGATAAAATCCAGAAGCTTACAGGCGGGGAAAGCCTTGAGGCAAACATCAAACTTGTTCTCAACAACGCTAAACTTGCATCCCAGATTGCTCTTGCAATGAAGAAGTGAATCAACCCCCAGCTTAGCCGGGGGATAATTAATCCCTTGTTATGACCCACTGTTGGTTAAAGAATTTACATGTGGTTGTTTTTCCACAGAATTTCGGGCCTGCAACAACAACTGTACCCGAGGTTTTAATAAGGCTTTTATCTGTTTTTCAATATATCTTTTGTAGTATCTCACTTCTTTTTCCTCTGAAATGATTTAATCAATTATTATGCATAAATATTCAGGTTCACAAGTCTAAAATCCCCCAGTTTGAACGCACAAAAATCCTCCAGTTTGAACGTACTTGTACAAGTCAATAGAAGTATCCTTGTCTTGTCTTTTAAGCTATACTTTATCAATATGGACATTATTCTAGTTGTACTTGCAGTAATAAATCTGATTGTTCTTGTTGTTCTACTTGTTAGGAGTTTTCACAAAGATGATGTAGATGTCGACGAAGGAGCGCTTTATCGGGTTAAGGACGAGCTCAGGCGTGGGACGGATGAATCATTCAAAGCCTTCCAGTCTTCATACGACAGAGATATCGAGAAGCTGCTTCTCCGGACGGGAGAGGCCGACAGAAATGCGGAGGAGACACTGAAGAGCATCCAGAATAACCTTTCGATTCTGTCATCCAATATAATCTCAACTCTCCGTGATGAGAGTGAGAATCAGAACAAGAGAAACATAACAATCCAGAACACCCTCAATCAGAACTTCGACAGGGTAAGGGAGGATAACCGCGCATCCTTTAGACTCATAAGCGAGAAGAATGAGAAACTTACAGAAGAGGTAAAGACGGGTATGGATAGAATAAGGGAGGGCAATGAGGCCAAGCTCAAGGAGATACAGAACGTAGTCGATGTAAAACTCCAGGAGACACTCGATAAGCGTATTGCATCCTCATTCGAGGCTGTGACGGAAAACCTCAATAAGCTTTATAAGGCAATGTCCACACTCGATATCCTCTCGGGGGATGTAAAGAGAATGAATGCACTCTTCTCAAATGTTAAGAGCAGAGGAGTCTGGGGTGAGATGCAGGCAGAGTCTATCCTGGGAGATATCCTCACACCTGACCAATGGGTTAAGAACTATTCCCCACGACAGAACAGGGAGATGGTTGAGTTCGCAATACGTCTTCCGGGAAAAGGGGAGGGTGTCTACCTTCCCGTTGACTCGAAGTTCCCGACAAGTGATTTCGAGCGCTATAAGGCGGCTCTCGACTCGGGAGATGAGGCTGTCATCAAGGAAGAAGCAAAGAAGATAAGAGTGCGTATTACAGATGAAGCGAAGGATATAAACAAAAAATATATAGTTCCTCCCTTTACGACGGACTTTGCAATTCTCTTTATCCCGAGTGAGACCTTGTATCTTGAGGCATTGAAGATGGAAGGACTCTGCGAGAAAATTCAGAATGAGTGCAGGGTTGTGCTTACCGGCCCGAATAACTTTGCCGCCCTCCTGAACTCCCTCTCCCTCGGCTTCAGAACAATGCAGATAGAGGAGTATACATCGACCATCTGGCATCTTTTCGAGGACTTGAAGAAGCTTTTTAGTGACCTCTCGAAGAGTGTGGACGAATCGAAAAAACATGTAGATAAGGCCTCCGAGAGTCTCGATAACGTAAGAAAGCGCAAAGAGAAGATAGGCTCGGTTCTTTCAAAGATAGAGACTAGCGCAGAGAAGGCGGCGATAGAGGAAATCAAGGAATATTACCTTGAAGAAAAGGATGTTGAAGGGTAAAAATTACACATCTCGGACTTTTGTAAAAAAAGAAATAAGAATAGAATTGAGCTATGCCGAAGATTGTAGATAAAGAAGAAAGAATGAATACAATCCTTAAAAAGGCCATGGAGGTCTTCAGCGAGGTTGGATACCGCGAGAGTAACCTGACGCTTATCGCCGAAAGGTGCGCTCTCTCACGTCCCACAGTCTATCTCTATTTCAAGGATAAGAAAGATATCTACTACTACGCAGTGAAGAAGGTTACTTCCGAGATGTTCACACTCTACTCGCACTATGCATTCGACGAGGGCGATAAGGATGAACTCGAGAGGCTCGATATGATAGTTACCGACCTTTTCGAGAAGGCGAAGAACAATGACTCGGCACTTTCAAATCTAGTGGAGTTTATACTCATGGAGAAACGCAGCGGTGTTGATGTCTACTCGACAATCCGTGCGCGCACAGCAAAGCTCAGGATATTAATAAAGCGTTTGATTCTTCAGGGAATACACCGCGGGACAATTAAGGAGTGCGACACGGAGAAGGTTGGGGATGAAGTATACTCGCTTGTCCAGGCTGAATGTTTCAGCATAGGGTTTTTCAGTAACTATTCCCCTGAAGAGGCTTATGATACAATTCACGCATTCTTGTCATCTTTCAGAGCCTGAAGAAGTAATTAATGTGTTATACTTTTTCCTGATAAAAAGTATTTGCTTTCTCCAGTATCTGAGTGGGGGGCTTGATTTGACTGCAGATTTACTTGTATAGGATAAAAGAGGTAGGCTCTGAATGTTGGAAGTTTACGATGCTGATAAAAATTGGGCCGATGTAGTTGATATTGAAGCAGCTTTTTCCAAGCTTGAGATTTCTATATCATCAACACTGAAAAGTATTGTTAGCGCAGTGGATTCAGCCATTGTTATCGACAAAAATACATTTAAGGATAGATTTGGTGTTACCCTTTACTATTCTGAATTAAGCACGGGGTGCAAGGCGGCTATCTGTGTTGCACTTATGCCGGAAAAATAATTGATTTGCAGGAATGTGGCCTGAATGCAAGGGATGCAGTTTTCAATTATTGTGAGGATGGGAAAATCCTGTTGCATGATTTTGGAGTGACAATTGTCGATGCGCATATGCGCAGGACTGAAATATTATATGAGGGAAAGTTTTTTTGACATAGAGAGCTTTAATAGGAGGGTTCTGTGATTGAATTTGTTGCATACAACAGAAAAGTAATCATTGACTTGAACCCCGGACTGTATAATTTTCATCCGGAATCAGCCACAGGAAAGACGCTACTTCTGAAGATGGTGAAGTCAATTGGTGATGAAAATAAGGTAGCAGTCACTTATCATGATATTTTGATGGGTTTTGTACTTGACAAGGTGATTGCGTCATAGCCTGAACTTATTATCCTAGATCGTTTTGATTTGTATGATAGAGAGGCATGGAAACTTGAAAAACTTAAGAATACCAATTGTATAACGCTGGTAGATTACAAAACAGAAAGGAATTTCTGTGATTTTGATGATACGTGTTTTGTTACTCTTCATAAGGATTTTTTAGCGGTCTCTCTGTGAAATACAAAGGAACTGCTGTTAGCAA
>CAVFNE010000140.1:0-6307 GCA_963623755.1 Muribaculaceae bacterium
AATATACATACTCAGTCTTATCGACATAGATATAATCACCTTGAGTTCTTAAATCTTCAAATGTTGATGTGTATACTGATATTTCCTTCATGCTCTTATTATACATCAAACTTTCTCTCTTCTCCACTTCTATTATGTGACATAGCTGTATTTAGAAAGGAGTATTGTTTAATTTGATATCTTGAGTCCTTTTGTCTGAATCAATATAAAACTACATAGTACAGCTACTCCAGGCAGAATAAGGGTATTGGGAAGAAGAGTCAGCTATCATCTTTTCTGTCACCTCCGGCACTGATGAGGATGTGTAATCGATGCCAAAGATTTTCAGTGCGTTTATTGAGAAGAGCTCGTTAATTCTCACCTCATTCATCTTTTCCCTTCTTAGAAACATAATCAGCCTCAGCATACCTTCAAATCCTGGGATGCCGCTTGCTCCCTTTATTTTGTCTTCAATTGTATGTGGGGCGTGATCGCTTTCAACCCAGTCGATAGAGCCGTCGAAGAGGGCTTCGATTACGGCCTCACGGTTCTTTCTGTCCCTCAATGGAGGATTCATTTTTGTAAAGATTCCTTCGTTCTGAGTTGAGAGTAGGCTGTGGTGGGGTGTTGCGCCACATGTTATTTTTAAGCCGTCCTTTTTTGCTTCCTTCACAAGGGCCAGACCCTTTTTAGTAGATATATGACAAATGTGTAGGTTGCCCTTGAAGGAAGTTCTGACTGCATTTTCAATCTGGTCGGAAATACTTGTTTCTTCAGAAAGCGGGCCGCGCACTTTGGAGTGTAGAGTTTCATTAATGTTAAATAGACTCTCCTTTTCTGCGTGTACAGCAAGAAGTCCTTTGTAGCCGAGAGAGGAGAGAAAAGTGTAAATCCTCTCCTGGCTCTCTTTATTTACTATCCCCATATTCCCTGTTGACTGGGAGGCAAAGAGCTTGAGGCCGCATACGGATGGAAAGAGCGAGGAGTGCAGCTCTACCATTTTCTGTATCTGAGACTCATCCTCAGTCAAACCAAGGTAAACCCCATAATGAAGATTGTTGTCTCCGATTTCTTCTATTGCCTTTGCTGCGTCTTCAAGCCTCTTGATGGCGTTTTCCTTACTGGTGATGGGAGGCTTTGTGTTCGGCATATCAAAAAGTATATTGAAGCCACACTTCTTTGCTACTTTGAAGCCGTGGAGGATTGTCTCTTTTTCGCTTTCATTCCAGTCACGAAGGTGAACATGCGCGTCAATCATAATACGCTTTCCTCTTCAAGAAATGCGAGGGTGAAGAAAGTTCCCCATTGGCACATAAGCCTGTCACCGACAGCGCATTCTCCACACAGTCCAACACCGCACATGCTGTTCTTCTCCATCGAGAGAAGAATTGATGATGAGTCGACTCCTTTGTTTTTGAGGATTACGGCTGCATTCTTCATGAAGATTTCCGGCCCTATGGCGTAGAAGGATATGTCAGATAGAGAAGTGCCATCATCGAGCATTGATTTAATTGTCTGGTCAACATAGTCGAGTACACGTCCCGGCTTACCGTTATCCGATATGCACCTGTATGTGCCTTTCCTCTTGAGGACTTCTTCCATTATTCCTTTATCGGCGGGAAGGGAAGTACCCACAAGAAAGCTCAACTTTGTGCCGTCCTTTTCAAGTATTTCACTCAATGGCTCTGCAACAGCTTCCCCAGTTCCACCGACTATTATGAGGGCTTTTTTACTTTTTGTTGTCTTTACGCCGTCACCGTATGGACCGCGTAGAAAGACTCTCTGGCCCTCTCGAATTGTTTCGAGCAGCTTAGACGTGAATATTCCTCTTTTTTTGATAATCAGAGTAAGTGGATTTGTTCGCGCTAAACTAAAAGGCTTCTCCCCGATTTCCGGTACCCATAGGAATACAAATTTCCCGGCTTTGAAATTGTTCACATTGCCTTCGAGCTCTATGATGATTGTGTCCTCGCTGTGATGGGTAATCTTTTTGACAAAGTGTGGAACATATACCATTGCTCTCTCTTTTCTGAGGTAATCACGACTCTTTATTATTGGGTTTTTATTATTAAGTAATGCTTCAGCTTCTTCTTTTATAGCTAAGAGATATTTTCCCCAGTTCTTTTGATTGACTCGTCCGAGAGCTGAGCCTATTCCAACTACGTCGGCACCCGCCTGGATAAGCTTATATGCTCTCTCTGCGTCGCTGACACCTCCCATACCTATTATTGGGATATCGTCTCCGACTGCTTTACGTATTGATTTGATGGCTGAGAGCGCTGTTTGGAAGATTTTGTCTCCACTGACACCGCCTTTTCCTCCGAGGGGGTTATTGAGAATGCTTTTCCCCGTTATCGGCTCTATGTGATCTTCCGGGCCGAGCGTGTTTATTGCAACAATACCATCGGCTCCATTCGATATTACAGCTTTTGCAATTGATGCAATATTTTCGACATTGGGAGTGAGCTTGATAAATAAGAGGCACTTCCTATCTTTTGTCGCTTCATTGATTTTTCTCGTGTACTCAGATGCAATCTTGATATCACTTCCGATGGACGCCCCGAAGCCTTTTTTTGCGTGAGGGCAAGAGAAGTTGAGCTCTACTGAATCTGCATATGGGGAGAATGCTTTAACAAGTGTTATAAAATCATCCACATTGTCTGCCGAGAGTGATATGTTGAGCCATTTCTTAAGGCCTTTTTCCCTGAGTGTTTTGATGTCCTCGAGTGAGCTTTCCATTCCCGGATTCCTAAGCCCTACGCTGTTACCCCAGCATCCGATTTCGTCCTCGCATATAACAGGTTCCCTGTTGCCGGGGTTAACCTTGGTCTGGAAGCTCTTAGTAGTGATTACCGATACCGCTTCGATTTTTCTGTCGAAGTAGGATATGAGAGCCGGCTTGGTGGAGGCAACCCCACTTACTGTTGATAGTGCGACGGATTTTGAGTTATGAGAGAAGGGAAAGTTTTTTTTCAAATTGCACACTCCTTGATAAACTTCCTGATATTTTCAAGGCACACTTCTTTCCAGAGAGAGGGAGCCTTCTCCTTTTTCTTTGCCCATGGATGGGTGAGTGCGGAGGAGGAGTTTATTCTCACTGTTTTCCTGTTGTAGCCTGCTTTACTCAGTAAAGCCAGAACATCCTCTGCGCTTCCTCCCTGGCTTCCAACCCCTGGGATAAGAAGAGGTATTTCATGCGATGCAAAAAGAGATGTTATATTCTCAAACTCCATGAGGTTTGTCGCTCCTACCACCGCCCCGATGTTGGACGAGTACTCTTCGTTCCACTTAAGAATAGTGGATGCAACTGTCATATATAACGGCTCCCCATTCTCCATCTTCTTGTTCTGTAAATCCTTTCCTCCGGGATTACTTGTTCTATCGAGGATGTAGATGCCGTTATCAGGGAAGTTTAGGACAAATGGGTTGATTGAATCGTGTCCCATGTAGGGGGATACGGTAACACAGTCTACCTTCCAGCAGTCGAAAGCCTCGTAGGCATAGTTAAGTGACGATGAGGCAATGTCTCCGCGTTTACTGTCGAGGATGATGGGAATATCCAGCGGAATGGCGGAGAGTATCTGGGCTAGTGTTTCAGAACCCTCGAAAGAGTTTTCTCTCGGTCTATCCAAGCGGGAGAAGTATCCGATATTCGGCTTGAATGCTGCAGGGAGCACATTCTCTTTCTTCATCTCCTCTATGAGTGTGAGAAAGTAAGTCTTAAGATCCACTCCTTCAGGAAGAGCAGAAATGTTCGGGTCGATTCCCATACAGCTGCAGGAAGCATACTTTTCAGCGCTTGTTATCAGTTTTTCCTTGTACATCATTCTATTTCTCCTCCTTCTTGAATCCGTGTTTTTCTCCCCATTCAAATGGAGAGGAAGACCACTCGAGTAAGATTGCCTTCTCTTCACTCTTTATGTATCCAGTCCTCTCGGCAATATTAATTACGTAGGCGTAGTCTAAAATTGTCTTTGCTTCGCACTTCGGCTCAATTTTGGAGAAAGCATCCTTCGCCTGAGGAAAGCCGTAAGAGAAGATTGCAAGGCAATATGGAATTACGCCGTCCGCTTCATGGATAGCCTCTACTGCGCTGATGGACGAGCCACCGGTGCTGATCAAGTCCTCGATTAACAAAACCTTATCGCCTTCATAGCTCTTTCTTCTTCCCAGCCCTTCAATCTTGTTTTTGAGGCCGTGGTCCTTGTTGGAGGATCTGACGTAACTCAGGGGTTTCTGGAGCTTATCGGAAAGTGTTGTTGCATGTGGAATTCCTGCTGTGCTGGTGCCTGCAATGTTGTCTGGGTCAAAGTCGAGAGAAGTAAGAATTTCCTCGAAGGCAGATGCAATTGTTGCTCTTGCTTCGGGAGAGGCAAGGAGTGTCCTGTTGTCGTTATATATCGGCATGTAGTAGCCACTTGCCCAGCAGAAGGGGGAAGAGGGGGAGAGTCTTATGGCTCCCATATCGAGTGCGATGGACGCAAGTTTTTCGCTGTATCTAGTCTTTTCCATTTTTTATTTCTCCTTAGTGTCTGAATATTTCCTTGAAGCTGTGAGCTCTGCCACAATAAGCACAGCTGAACTTACCGTCACTGGTCTTGATGAACATTGCTCCCACATGTTCGGATTGTGTGTCGTTCGAAATGCAGGCTTCGTTAGTGCACATTAAATCATCGAAGTTGTAGATTCTGGGTGGCATCTTTGTGTTAATCTTCTTCTTCACCTGGCCGTTCTCGATGAAATTCAGTGTGCAGCCGGGGGCAACTGCCGCAAGTCTCTTTATTGCCTTGTGGTCGAGGTCAAAGAAGCCGGGGCGGAAGATGATCCCCTTATATTTTCCGTTCGACCCTTGGCTTACCCATTCGCCACCCTTAAGACCGTCTAGTCCCATGACACGGCGTATAAGAATCATGTGACGCCTGATTTCCTCCGGCGTTTCTCCCGAAAGTATGTGGTCGATTACAATGCCGTCGTTAATCGGATTGACTCCTTCAGATATTTTCTTTGTCCTAGCCTGACCGGGATTTGACTCACTAATCCATTCATATTCTGCTGTTCTTACTTCCTCTTTCTCTTTCTGAACGAAGTCGCCTCCGATTTTTCCGCTTACAAGTCCGAGTAAGATTATACGGGTATACATGCCATTGATTGACTGTCTTTCCCAGCCGTTGAGTGGAGTTTTATCCAAAAATGTCGGGATAGTCGGGTGTACCTTGTGCCTCGGAAGTGGGTGATAGAACTTTGTGTGAGGAGGCAGTTTATCCATAAACTCCTCACAAAATGTGATTGTGGCTCTGAGTTCATCCTGCTTCTGTAGTATTTTTTCTCCCATTCTTTCAAGCTGTGGTCGTGTGAAATACCACTTTGTTGCAACATCGCCTTTTTCAAGGTATTCGCTGATAGAAGAGTAGAGGTTCACTTCAAAGCCGTTGTCCTTCATTTTGTTTACGTAATACTCTGGCATTGCAAGTTCTGATGGTGCAACTAGGTCGACTTTTACCTTATGCCATAGCTTGAGGCCGTCAGCTTTGCTGTGTACTGTACGTCCATGATATAAGTCTCCCACAAGTGCTATATGGAGCTCGTCTGTGTTCCAGTTGTTGTCCTCGAGGAATGTATACTCATCGAGTAACTCCTGTGTTGGGTGCTCATGTTTGCCATCCCCTGCATTGATGAATACCGGCTTATATCCCAGCTCATTACGGAGTGCAAACTCTCCACACTCATCCTTGAGGTAAGCACATACTCCTTCGACCTTGCTGCGTATGATGAATATACGATTGTTGTAGCCGCATAGGGTATTGAATGTGTCTGCATAGCTTTCACCCTTGTTGAAGGATGATGAATCTGTATTCATGACAGTACTTTTTGCATGATGAAAGGAAATTGCATTACGGAAGCTTTCCTTTGTTCTTGTGCTGTCTTCAAGAAATACTTCATAAATACCCCAGTCTGGATCGTTGATTCTGAAAGAATCGATTTTCTCCTTATCTCCGGCTTTTATTGCTTCTTTAAGCTCTTTCACGAGTTTGAAGAGATAAAGCCTTTCTTCTATCGAAAAGTCGTCGATAACACACAGTGATCTTCCTTCAAAGTTGTTCATATTCTACTCCTATGCAAAAAAAATACCGGTAACAATACCGGTATCGTAAGACTATATAAAAATGTATGTAAGATGGATGTTCAACTTATTCATTTGAAGAGAAGATATCATATTGCGGAGAAAAAGGACAATATCAAAAGGCAATAAATTTGAAATTTAAGAAAAGCCTGGTAACAGTTCAGCCCTGGGGGGTATGAGGCATGACGTCCAGGCCATTCTCAGCTA
>CAVFNE010000141.1:0-6246 GCA_963623755.1 Muribaculaceae bacterium
ATATGCTAGCAGATAGGGTATTTTTCAAGCCGAAATTAAGTGCGAAGTTTGAGGTAGTAATTTTTAAGTCTGCTTTTTACAAGAGAGTATACATACTCTGTCTTGTCGACATAAATATAGTCGCCGTCTGCTCTTAAATCTTCAAATGTCCCTGTGCAGATTGATATTTCCCTCATACTTTTACATTACACTCATTTCCTTCTATCTCACAATATTATCTTTCTTTGACATCTAACTCTCACTATACTGTAGATATCCTCTACCTCATTACTTATAATGCATTATGAGGTCACGTCATGTTGAATATCCTATATAAAATATCCATCTGGGCACTCTCAGCGTTGCTTGTTACCCTGATTGTCCTTATATCTGTAGTGGGGGTCGGGGAGAGCGTACTCTTTGTTCTGGGCTCATTTACTCTCTTTTTCATGCTGTCAAGCATTGCTTTATACCTGGTTAAGAGATTAAAAAAATAATGTACTACCAGCTTGATGAAACATGGATTCCCTTCTCTTCTTTAATGCTCAAGCACATCTACAGTGTACTTCTCATATGTTCCGATTACGACAGATTCATGCTCGAAGAGGACGGAAGAGTCGAAGAAGAACTTTATAAGGAATATACATCGCTGGGGCTGAGCAACCCTCCGAAGATAACCCATACAAACACCGAAGAGGAGGCATTGGAGAGGCTGAAAAACGAACGCTTCGATCTTGTCATCTCAATGCTCGATCTGGGCTCGGGAAGAGTTGAAGCATTGGCGGAGGAAGTAAAGAAATATGACCCGACACTTCCTTTTGTTGTCCTTTCCCCATCTCCTGACCATAGAAAAGCAAAGGTTTTAAAGGGCGAAAACTGTCCTTATATCGACGCACTTTTCTATTGGATGGGGGACCCGTCGCTATTTCTGGCTATGATCAAGCTGATTGAGGATGCGATTAATATCGACCACGACACAAAGGAAGCTGATGTTGAGGTTATTCTATTTGTAGAGGACTCTGTCAGGTTTATATCAACATACCTGCCTGAAATATATACCCTCCTTATCAAACAGAACAGGGCATCTATACTTGAAGCCCTCAATGACTGGGGGATGAAACTAAGAATGAGAGGAAGGCCGAAAATCGTACTCGCGCGTAACTGGGATGAGGCTGTAAACCTCTATGAAAAGTACAGGGAAAATATACTCGGCGTCATAACAGATTTATCCTTTCCTTCCCCTTACGGTAAAGATAGAGGCGGAGAATGCCTGGCTCTGAAGATTAAGAAAGATAACCCTGAGTTGCCACTCCTTATACAATCCACAGACCCTCAGGGTTGGGAGACAGCAAAGAGAACAGGCTCTGATTTCATATGGAAACTCTCCCCCGACAGATACCTTGAGCTGGGGGACTACTTCAGAGATAAATACAACTTCGGACCATTCAGATTCATTAATCCCGATAACGGAGAAACTATCGCGCGTGCTTCCAGCATGAAGGAACTCCAGGAGACGATGATGAAGGTTCCCCTCTCAGTCTTCAGCTACCACGTTAAGCGCAATGACTTCTCGCGGTGGCTGCGCGGGCAGTCGCTGTTTTCGCTTGCAACAACACTCAAGCCCATCACAACAAAACGTGACGGCTCGGACATAGAGAAAACAAGAGAGCTAATCTACCAGACGATTAAGAAGTTCCGTAAGGATAGAACAAGAGGAAGTATTGCTTCTTTCAAGAGAGAGAACTACGACGAGACATATCTCTTTACAAGATTGGGGAAAGGCTCTCTTGGAGGAAAGGGCCGGGGACTGGCGTTCCTCGCTACTGAAATGAAGTCATCGCGTATAAGCGAGAAATATCCTGATGTCTACCTCTCCATTCCGAAGACGATTGCTATTTCTACCGAAATATTCGACCGCTTTCTATCCCTCAACAACTTCTGGCCGGGTGACATCACCAAAATAGAGAGCGACAGGGAGGTGTTAGACCTCTTCTTAAATGCCGAGGTTCCGTCTGACTTTATGCTCGACATGCAGAAGGTTATTGAAGTAATCCATGTGCCGATGTCGGTCAGATCCTCGTCACTTCTTGAGGACAGCCACTTCTATCCCTTTGCCGGTGTATATGAGACATGTATGATTCCCAACACAGGGGACGATGAAAAAAGGCTTGATGATTTAATCAAAGCAATCAAGACAGTCTGGGCATCAACTTACTTCATGCGATCGCGTGAGTATCTCAAGAGCACAGGGCACGCAGTAGAAGAGGAAAAGATGGCAGTAGTTCTTCAGCAGATTACCGGATCCTGGCACGACGGGTATTGGTTTCCAAATATCTCGGGAGTAGCAAGAAGTCTCGATTACTACCCAGCAGGAAATAGAGTGGCAGAAGACGGAATCGGAATGCTTGCATATGGAATGGGTAAGACTGTAGTCGATGAAGGCTCTGCTTTCCGCTTCTGTCCGGCAAAGCCCCAGATTCCCATTTCTTCCCTCTCCGGTAGCTCATCGCGGCAGAAAAAGTTCTACGCACTCGATAAAAACACGCCGTTCGACCCTTATTCAGATATAGATAACCTCACACTATTGGATTTATCGCTCTCGTCTTCATGGCCGGATTCAACAAAAGGCATAATGAGCACAATCCGTAGTGACGGCTACACGTCTGAAGACCCGAGGGACACAGGCTTCAAGAGCCTGACATTCAACGGTGTTGTTAAGTACGGAATGCTTAACCTTCCTGAGATTATACACGACATACTTGTTCTGGGCTCAAAAACAATGGCAGAACCTGTCGAGATTGAGTTTGCAGTCAACACAGAACACCCAGGACGCCCTGACTTTTCAATACTGCAACTGAGGCCGATTTCCTCAACAGACCGCTTCGAGGATGTAACTGTCACCCAAGAGGAAGAGAAAGAGGCTCTTATCTTTGCACCGCGGGTTATGGGTAACGGCAAAATAGAGACTATCAACGAAATAGTAATCTTCAAGAAGGACGTCTTTGATCGCAGAGAGATGGTAAAGATGGCGGCAGAGCTTGAGAAGATGAACGCATCATCAGAGGCTGAGTATGTTCTTGTAGCAGCCGGAAGACTCGGCAGCAGTGACAATTGGCTGGGAATTCCTGTCTCTTGGTCCCAGATATCGAAAGCACATGTGATTGTTGAGACGGGAGTGGAAGGCCTCTATGCAGAGCCCAGTGAAGGAACCCACTTCTTCCAGAATGTAACAAGCCTCGGCTGCTTATATCTGACGGTGAATCCCCTCCAGAGGAAGGGGAATATTGACTACGATGGGATTTACTCCCTTCCTGTCATAATGGAGACAGAACACTTTCTTCGACTCCGAAGTGATAAGAGTTTTGTCATCAAAGCGGACGGGAGAGAAAAGAAGGCGATAGTCGCGCTTAAGAGCGATAAAGGAGAAAGCAATGACTGAGCTGGCACTTCCTGCAGGGAACCTCGAAACAGCACTTCTAGCATTCAGAGAAGGAGCCGATGCTGTCTACTTCGGGCTCAGAGAATTCTCGGCAAGGAAAGGAGCTGTAAATTTCTCCATCGAGGACTTATCGAAAATAAGACGATACGCACTCGACAACAACAAAAAAATCTATGTGACAGTCAACACTCTCCTCTCTGATGATGATATATCACGCGTTATCCCGCTACTTGATGCTCTTGCCTTCTATGGTAACGACGGCGTAATCGTCCAGGACCTGGGCATTGTCGAGATAATCCGTTCCTATTACCCCACACTCAAACTCCACGGCTCGACCCAAATGGCTGTCCATACAACAGAAGGCGTGAAAGAACTCCATAGGCTGGGCTTTGAAAGGGTTGTGCTCTCCCGAGAGCTTACTCTCGACGAAATAAGAAAAATAAGAGAAGAGTGCCCAGATATTGAACTCAAGGTCTTTATTCACGGTGCACTGTGCTATGGCTTTTCAGGTCTATGCTTTGCTTCCTACAATAAGTGCGGACGCTCTGCCAATAAGGGTGAATGTGCCCAGATATGCCGCTCATGGTTTATAAACAAAGAGACAGGAAAAAAGGGGTACTTCTTCAGCATGGAAGACCTCTGTATTAAAGAAAAGTTGAGAGCTCTGAGAGATATGAACATCGACAGTGTCAAGGTCGAGGGAAGACTCAAGAGCCCCGAATATACTGCCTCTGCAACACGCTACTACAGAGCAATTCTTGATGACAGGAATATAACAGAAGAAGACGAAGAGCGTCTCTATACAACATTCCTGCGTAAAAGCGGAGACGGGTACCTCAACTACAGGAAAAACAGGCCCTCTCTCCTCAGTGGTGATTACCCGGGGCACATGGGATTAAAGCTCGGAGAAATTGTTGAAGATAAAGGCCCGAAGTGTTTTCTTGAAACCGATAAAACACTCGAGAGTCACGACGGTATACAATACTTTGAGAAAGATAAGTCAGGGCTTCTCACTCCCGTTAAATCATCGGCTGTAGTAAAGACCAGGACCCCAGGAGGCTATGTTCTTATAAAGGACAACAAACAAAGTCTTCTTGGAAAGGAAATATATAAAATTTCTGACTCCACGAAACGCGAAAAGACACCGTCTGTGAATATTCCACTCTACCGTAAAGGAGTAGAAATTAGTGTTAATCTATATGATGACAGGCTTGAAGGAACAATTCTCGGAAAGAAAACAGTGATGAAAGTAAAGGGCGAAGAGTCGGAGAAAAAGTCTGATTTAAGGCCACTAATGGAGAAAACACTCAAGGAAAGCGGAACATCTCCATACACACTCTCCTTCCTCAAGTATTCGAATCTATCATCATTCCAGTTTCCATTCGTTATGCCGTCAATTCTCAAGGCCTTTAGGAGGGCACTCTACTCAAGTGTTGAAAACATTAAGTATGATCCCCCCCTTCTTAAGTGGTCGGAAAAGACAAAAGAAAGCTTTATTCTTCCCGTGAGAAAAGAACTCGAGAAAGATCTCCCGTGGTCGCTTGAAGGAAAGAGAATAGGAGAGAGAACTTACTTTACATTCCCTCCTGTCACATTCAATGAAGAAGAACTCTGGCGCAGCATGCTCTCCGCCGTAGAGAATGCATATAACCCTACAATCGGACTAAACAACATAAGTCAACTCCACTTTGCATCTCTTCACCCGGAGTACGACTACTTTGTCGATGTCTTTCTCTATCTTTCCAACAGCTATTCCCTCTCCCTGTTATTGAAGGAGTGTCCGTCAATAAAGGCCGGATACCTCTGGATTGAAAGAGATAAACCTACCGTCTCCTGGCCGTTCGAACCAACCATCACCGACTATGTAATGCCATACTTTATTTCACGCACATGCTTCAGACATGACGCATTAGGGCTTTCCTGCACAGGATGTAAAGGAAAAGAAGATTATTGTGTAAGTCAGAACGGAGAGGAATACTCTGTTCTTGTCAGAGACTGTCTGACTATTTTGAAAAAAAGAAATTAATGTCCTGCATCACACAACAGAAAAACCGCCTTCACTGACAGAATATCCTATGGCCCGAAATAGAAGTGGAGAATAAAGAAAGTTTGATGTAGTATAACAGAATGAAGGAAATATCGGTATACACATCAACATTTGAAGATTTAAGAGCAGACGGCGACTATATTTATGTCGACAAGACAGAATATGTGTACTCTCTTGTAAAGAGCAGATTGAAAAATTACTACTTCATCTCCCGCCCACGCCGTTACGGCAAGAGCCTCATGTGCTCGACACTCAAATGCCTTTTTGAAGGTAAGCGTGAGCTCTTCAAAGGGTTATACATAGACAAGACTGATTATTCTTTTGAGAAGTACCCGACCCTTCACTTGAATTTTGCAGAATTCAGCACAGAAGATTATGAAGCTTTTATTGAGGATTTTCAAAATGAATTGATTTCGGAAGCTGGAAGAAATGGAGTAAAGATTGAGAGAAACAGGCCGTCAGCAATGCTGAAATCTTTTCTAACTCAAGTAGAAAAAAAGGTTGTAATCATCATAGATGAGTACGACACTCCGATTATCCACACATACAAAAACAAGGAAACAGCAGATAAAATCAGAGATAGCCTCAGTATTTTTTATTCCATAATAAAGAACGAGAATAAGAGAATACGATTCTTCTTCCTCACCGGTATTACAAAGTTCTCCAACATGTCCATATTCAGCCAGATGAACAATCTTATTGACCTTACTTTCAATGAAGGTTATGCAGCAGCCTTCGGCTACACTGAAGAAGAATTAGAGTCTTATTTCTCAGATTATAT
>CAVFNE010000142.1:0-6235 GCA_963623755.1 Muribaculaceae bacterium
CTAAAATAATCACCCTCAAGATTAAGGGTGAATTAAACAAAACATGTATATTCTTAGATATTTCTGGATGGCGCACCTTGTGGCCACCTCTAAAGTGGGTTAGAACTGTCCACTCTTAAGTCAATGAGAATAACGATAAAATTTTGGAGGAGTTGAATGCGCTGAGAGCGAAGGTGAAAGCTGCACAAGCTATGGGGAGGAAAGCTGGGGAAAGAAGTTAGCTTGATTCCTCATTGAAAAAAACTCGAAAAGGATGCAAGGTTGATTGAAGAGATGAGGGACAATCTTTCCTCTCAGGCTATTACACTCTCTAAAGCAAGAGACGAGATAAATAGGCTTAAAAGAGAACACAGAAAGGAGAAGGAGAACTTAATTCCCTCCGCGTGCTCATTTTCTCCCGAGATAGCGGATACTCTGATGAGATAGAGGAGAAGGCAATTGATTACCCTTATTCTACGAAACACGAAATAATCGTAATCGGAGGCCATGCCGAATGGCTTAAAAAGATGAAGCAACTTCTGCTCTCAGTCAGGTTCTACGGTGACAGAGTTCCCGATAAGGAAGCTCTGAAACATACTGATGTGCTGTGGTTTCAAACCTATGTATGCATTTCACATAGTACGTTCTACAAGACTGTAGATATTCTGAAAAATCTTGATGTCAGCATAAAATACTGTCCGTCATCGGGAATCTACCGGTGTGCCGGTGTAATTGTTGAAGACGACAAAAAGAGAGAATAAAGTGGGACAATTTCATTATTGTTGTGCGGTTTTGGAAAGATAAACAGCGCATTGATTATTCAATTAACGAACAGTAATTGATTTATTAATGCTTTACTATTGTGCTCTTTATTTTTTCGTATTTAATAAAATAAGGATAATATAGTATTAAGTGACTCAAGGAGAGAGTGATGGAAGACAATTTGAAAGAGAACATTGTGAATGAAAGCGAGAGCAAAAAAGTCCTTACAGAAAAAGGAAGTAAAGTCAGAAGGGCGTTGCATTCCGAGGACTGCAGGAACATCTCGGCAGTTCTTAATAATTTAATCGCAGAAAAAGGTTATGACTACCTCTATACAAATCCCATGGAAGCATATATGGCTCTTCCGAAGAAGAAAGAGGGGGAGGCTAAACTCAGTAATGCTGTCGTTTATGCACTTCTTTCGGGAGTTGGCAATAAGAATAGAAATAAACTCAGTGTAGTGCGTTCTGAAATTGAATCGCTATTTCCAGATCAGGATACAATGGTGATGCTTGATAAGATTTTCTCATCCCTCTGGGAAGAGAACTTCCTGAAGGAATCCAAGGAGAAGGAGTACGGGGGATACGAAGAGTTCTGTTTCAGACTGTGGGATGTCGAGTGCACAGGCGGGGCGGTATGGAAGAATGACGGCGGCTCGGATAAGGTTGTATTGAACTATAAGTATAACATCAAGTTCAAGGTTGAGAATTCCACAACGGTCTTCAGAAACCTGGGTACCAACCACTATCTTTCTGCAGATGATATAGCAACCAAGTACAAGAAGGGACTTGAGGATGCACTTCTTGCTGATTTCAAGACCTGGTGTGACTCAAGCTCAACATGCCCTAAGGCAGAGAGCTATGACCTCGAGAGAGGTGAGACTGTTCTCAACTACTATCTTGAGGACAATGGGCTTATTTCACTTCTTATCGAGTACCAGGGTAACACAAACAAGGTTGAGTAAGCTGATAATGAGGCTTAGGGTGGGGATCTGCGGGTCTCCATTTTTTTATGTAATTGTTTGTTTGAAAAGATAAGCACTCAGCCGTAAAATTGGTGGGAGGAGAGAAATATGAAATTATATATAGACAGTGCAGATACAGGCGAAATAAAAAGACTTTACGACTACTACCCGGTTGACGGTGTGACGACGAATCCCTCTATTCTCTATAAGGCAGGAGAAAAGCCTTATGATGTACTTGAGAGAATAAGAAATATCATCGGGGACGAGGGAGACTTATTTGTGCAGACAGTTTCGCTCTCGGCAGACGAAATTATTAAAGAGGCTGAGCACATAAAAGAGAGTCTCGGGAATAATACATATATTAAGATACCCGCATTCCCGGAAGGCATAAAAGCTATGAAGGAGCTCAAAAGAGAAGGCTTGAGAATTGCATCGACAGCTGTATATAACGCAACACAGGCATTTATGGCTCTCAAGTGCGGGGTTGATTACATAGCACCCTACGTAAACCGTATCGACAACCTGGGCTATGACGGGGTGGGGGAAGTTAAGAGAATGGAGGATATAATCGAGAATAACGGTTTTAACACAAAGCTTGTTGCAGCATCCTTCAAAAATACATTTCAGGTTATAGAGCTTATAGCTTACGGAATTGGTGCCGTTACAATTATGCCGTCAATATTCGACAATCTCCTGGCTGACAGTAATGTAGATAAGGCAGTTAGTGTATTTACGCGCGACTTTGAAAAGCTTATGGGAAATGGAAAGACAATGCTTGATGATTGATTTAACATTCCTTTTTAGGAATTCTAGTCGAGAATAATATGAAATATTTGAAGCAATTTACTGATATTGTTGTGATATCTCTTCTGGGGGAGATTCTCTCTCATTATATCCCACTCACGATTCCGGGTAGTGTATACGGCCTGGTATTGATGGCGCTCTCCTATGCACAAAAGTGCTGAAGACTGAGGATGTTAAGTCCTCTTCACCTTTTCTTCTCTTCATAATGAGTGTGATGTTCATTCCTTCTGCTGTCGGGATAATCACACTCTACGGCGAGATTAAGAATATGCTTCTTCCTCTATTGGTAATCATTGTGGTGACCACAGTTTTGACATTCCTTGTCAGCGGTAAGCTTAGTGATTTTCTTATCGGGAGAAAAATGGTTTAACAACCCACGGGACAAGGGCCGAGGTATGAGCGAAAGCTCTACCCTTGCTCCTTAGCCTCAGCGGGTTACCTTAGCGGTTTCTCGTGGTCCGTTACGGGAGAATATACAGGCCCCGATACTGTTGTCCTACTCTCTCGCTCTACGGTGCGTGTTTAAACAGTCTCAAGGGGTACAGAGTGATGCGGACTCTAAACCTCATCGTAACATTGGCGGAGGACAATGGGGAGAGAGACCCCGTTACCGCAGGAGAAGCGGGACGCGGCGGCGTTTTATCTCCACTCCAGAACGGCTCAGGCAGGGCTCTAGTGGTGGTATTTTGAATTATTAGTCAGCTCCTCCCTTAGGACAAGGGCCGGGGGAGGAGCTGACAAGGAGTTTAACAATGAAAGTGCAAAGTACCTCTCGTTTCTTCTTACTCCTGATACTGTTTCGCTTGCTGTTCGTCTTTACGAGGAGATGAAGGTATTGAGAAAAATCCCGTTGCAATCATTGCTGGTATATTATCGGGGGTGCTGACGTCGCTCTGGGGCGTATTTCTTCTTTCGTCCTTATTCGGTCTCAATCATAGTGAATATGTGACGTTGCTTCCGAAGAGCATAACAACAGCCATAGGAATACCGCTTTCTCTCGAGTACGGGGGGTTCACATCGATTACTGTAATATCAATTATAATTACCGGAGTATTTGGTAATGTTTCATCTCCTCTTTTTATTAAACTTTTCGGTATAAAGAGCAGTATAGCCATAGGTGTTGCAATCGGGACGACAAAGGCTTTTGAGATGGGGCGAACGTAAGGTGCGGTATCAAGTCTCTCTCTTGTCACCGCCGGTATATTGACGATAGTATTGCTTCCACTCTTTGTGGACTTGATTTAAAATCCTCCGGTCTCCCGGAGGCTTGAGAAATGTTCTGTTCTTCAGAATCCGAATACTACTCCTACAGATGGAAGAATTTCAAATCCTGTAGTCCTCAGGTCTTCAATCTCGGTGGGCCTTGAGCTGTAGGCTGTACTTTCAACAAAACTTGTTGCAAAAGTGTATGCTGCAGTGACACCGACCTTTAAGCCGATTTGTCCTTCGCTGTCGAAATTGTAATAGCTCTCAAGCTGTGCAACCATCTGATATTCGACCTTCGAGAATTCGATGTAATTGTTCCACCAATAATATTTGTATCTGACAGTTCTGTCATAGGCAACACCGAATCCCAGCTTGAAGTCGAGACCGTAGTGGTTACTCATCGGTATTCTTCCTGCAAAACCGAAGTTCGAGTAAGCAGGAATATCAGAGTCCGAGATAGCAATCTTTGTCTCTCCGATTGTACTCCTTACAGGAATTGTAAGACCAACTGTTGCATAAAGACCTACATAGTTGTTGAAGTAACTCTCGTAGTCGAATGCAAAACCAACTCCAAGAAGTTTATTCACAGAATTGCTGCTACCCCCGTTGTATGTTGTCATCTGTCTGTATGCGCCTGTTGCCCTGATGGAAAAAATATCATCAGGGAGTGAACCTGCAAATGAGAGGGATGCTACAAGTGTGACCAATATAAGTAGAGTAATGATTTTCTTTTTCATTGTTTTCTCCTCAAGGCGTAATAATATAAATTTTCAGCTATGTAAGAAATACACTTTTGTGGAGTTTTGCATGTTTTTTTAATGAAAATGAGATAGAAAGATGACATTTGTCTTCTCATTCATTAAGATTGCACCGATGAAAAAGATATCTCTTGTACTTTGTTTAGTTGTTATTGTTGTTTCTTCTCTTTCTGCCTCTTCCTCCCCATGGGCTCTCAACAGCGTTAAGCTCGGACTCGGAAACGATAAATATGCTTACGGTCTCTCGCGTAACGATGACGACCAGCTTTCATACTCCGAGCATATTACACTCTCGGGTGATAGATGGTATTTAAAGGCGAACCTTGACGGCATAACAAACCGAGGCTGGAAAACAGGTTGGGATATAAGCGACAGTACTGTAAGCGATAAAGATTGGGATGATTTCAGGAGCGGAAGACTTGATGTGACTGAAATCATATTCGGTCTCAATTATGATATATCACTGGGTAGTATTTTCTCGCTCCGCCTTTCCCCTGAGACTGGATTCTTTCTCTCGGGGTACACAGGATACGACACTCTTCAGAATCTTATTCACAAATGGAGTGGAATACACAGAGTCGATTTACCATATGACTATGAAGATGTGCGCTTTCATTATTACTTGGGGGCAAAAGCAGAGACGGGGGTAGATATCGTAAAGCTTGATGCGTCAGACCTTTCAATCACTATAGGTGCATCTTTTTATCATGCATTTGATTTCGAGACAAATGAAAGGGTGAGTGGTAAACTCAGCTTCAATAACGGCTATGACGATATTATTGCCCTCTCGGCGGGATGGAACTGGAGACAGGAACATAACTCGTCATATACGATGGACTTATATTCTAGGTATATAACGAGTCCGTATGTTTCATACTCGATAGATACCGGGCTTTTCTTCCTCGACTACTGGGCACAGATAGGAAATCACTTCGGTTATGCAACGCTCTCCTTTGATGTGATGTCTTTCTTCTATCCAACATTCTGGAAAGAAAACGATATTTATTTAAGTATGGGCTTTTGCAGCATGATGGGCCTCAAGTTCTGTGATCAGGAACTCAATTATCCTATAAATGATTATATGGCCATTGTTCTCAAAAATAGGTATGTTGCAGGTTATCCGATAAATCAGGGAGGAGAGGAGGATTCAGACCCGAATTATGTGCCAAGGATAAAGCAGGGACACTCGATGAACACCCTCGGAGTCGAATTCAGCTATCCCATAGCAGCACTTAAAAACTGGGTTACGCCTTATCTTGCGTTCGGTATTGGTTATATGCGCTGGGACATTACGATGCTGACAAATATGCAGGATGTCAGCCAAAACCCCTCCTATACAGTAGGTGTTGCTAATAACGGTGATGGTCCCGACTATTCGTTTGTCGCCGATGTTGAAGCGGGGTTAACACTACTTCCGGAGGATTTGATTGCCTTCCGCTCCACATCTCTTTCCATTTCTGCATTTGTAGGACTATCGTATGTCACAGGAGAGCATGTTTCGAATTATCGCAGAGTTGCCGAAGCAAAAGACATCAATGCGTTCTACGAAGGGGATAGCAGAAGCAATTTTATGTTCCGTTGGGGCTTCTCTCTCAACTTCGGATTTGATATCTGATTTTTTGGTGATTGGAAAGCATAGAATTGAGTGGTGGTTACTAAGAGAGCTCGAGAAGACCTGTTGTACAATTGCAATTGCATCTTTTCAGCAGGCTTATTTCGCGTTTTGTTGACTTGGGCCTCATTTCACGCACAAATGCCCCCT
>CAVFNE010000143.1:0-6182 GCA_963623755.1 Muribaculaceae bacterium
CGCTATGCCCCGCTCCTCAATCAATAACAGCTTGATGATATCTCAACACTTCTCAGCCATGAGTTATATTCCTCGATTATTTTATTGGCACTATCGAGTGCTTCTTTCTGTGCTTCCTGAATTCTTTTGATGTCGTTGTTGCAGTTTTCTATGTATTCTTCTGCGCCTTCTATATAGCTCTCGACGCTGCGTTTGTATGACTCATATTGGCTCTTCGACACCGTGTTCGGGGATGATGTATACATCTTATTCGGCTTTGTACAATTGTAGCTGGGGTATCCAGAGATGCCGAGATTCGTTCCACCGAAAACATAGGCAAATAGGCTGAAGAGCGCAATAGACATTATAAGAACTAAGACAACTAACCGTTTCTTCATTTTTCTTCCTCCTCGATTTCTTTCTCCTCTCGATCCTCACTCTTTCTTTCCTTTGTGATAGCTCTCCAGGTTGCAGCGAAAAGAGCAAAGAAGAAAAATTGAACCAACACCCCGCCTCCTGCTCTCCAATGCATTGCAGAGCCAATCGAAAGATAGACTATAACTTCCCCAAAAACTGCCAGAACAGCCCATAAATACTTCATTTTCTTTTCTCCTTTTCTATTTTCTATTTGTTGAATCCAGATACCTAGTGGCTATGATTAACACCGCTGCCGTCCCGACAAATGAAAGGATAAAACCGATGAGAGGAACTTCCATCACATTCAGCACAAAGCCGAGAACAGCAACACCGAGCCAGAGTAAAATCTTCTGCCAAACCTTCATTATCTCCTCCTAAAATCCCAGCGAGTTATAAACTGCATCAAGTAGCGCATCTTTCTCATAAATGCTCTCTGACACAAAGAGAATGGTACTACTATCATCTACCCGTTTCGCGTACATGTATCCATAAACCGGAAGAGAGAACGCAGTACTCGTATTCTATGTATAACGTATTTCTATATATATCATTACGTGTTATCTTAACGTTATATGTGCCGTATTTTTCTTTGATTCTTGCTCTTCCATCTTCTGTATCCTCCAAGCGTGGCAGTATCACGAGGTTTATCAGATATCACCTCCCCCTTACCGACACAGCTCGATAGCCTCGTACAATTAATCGAGCTCGGAGGGCGTAGAGCTCTCCACCATTTCTTTGAAGAGTTCATTCGAGCACTCTTCGTCTCCCGAATCAATTACGCGAAATATTAACCGCATATAATTGTTGAAAGCCTCTTCTTCGAGCCTGTTGAGTCCTTTCTGCTGTAATATTAGGACAAAGGAGCCGTCACTTTCCGCGCTGTTATCCTCGACGTCGGCCATTCGATTAAATGTCTCGTTCTGCTCCTCGAGTCCATCAGGAATATCGAGCTCAAAATAGTTATTGCTTCTTCTCTCTGCCCCAAGTGGCATCAAAAAGAGAACGGTGATGCAAATCATCACCAATACTCTTCTTTTATCACTACTTATCAAATAAAATCCCCCTCCATTGTGACTAATTCAGTATAGAGGAATTCCTGTTATGAGAGGTCGCCCGTCAGGCGATATTTTTCTAATAGTTCTGTGGCATTAACTCGATACCCATATTCTCCATAATCAAGTCTATTCTCTTTCTGTCATAGACTCGTTTCTCCAGAAAGAAAGAGATTGTTACATCAAAGATGTTGGATGGAGAAAGAGCAAAGCCTGCCTTCTCTAAAAGCTCTTCTGCCTCTTTAAGTGAAAGATTGAGTGCGATAGCAAATGCACACACAGTCTCCTTCGACGGCTTGTAGTCCCTGTTACTGTTGATTTTTGAAAAGTGGCGCGAGTCAACGCCTGCTGCCCTGTAAACTTCCGGAGCTGTTTTGTTTCTTTCCCTTATGAGACGCAGGAGTGTATCTGAAAAGGTTTCATTTTTCTTCGCTTCTTCAATCCGCCTCTGGAGGGCAATCTCCTCCTTGTCCGGCCCTCTCATCTGGAAGCACAGCCTATCCTTAGGCTCTGCGCTCCTGAAAGGCTTTGCCACGCCCTCAAGCTCGTCGTAGTTGGATACTATGTATTTTACATATGACAGGATAATCTCTTCGTCAGTGACGTGACTTCTTATCATACACATTGCTTTTGTTTCTAATTCTCTTTGTGTCATTACCCAATTCTACAGCTGTATATGTTGATTTACAAAAACAATCGATATCAGGAGGCGAAGAAAAGGAGGGAGTCAGGAGGGGACGAATCCCCTCCACATGTTTTTCTAGTCGTCGCTCTTTTTCGTCTTACCTTCCCTTTCTTCCTGAATCATTCTTGCCTTCTCGAAAATATAAGACGGCATAACTCCCAGCGCATGTGCAAGCTTTATAACAAATGTCAACGCACACGATTTCTGGGTCTTGGCTCTGTACTTCAAGAGCTTATAGACATTGCCCCTTTCCATTCCGAGTCTACGTGTAAGCTCCCGCATGCTCATCTTAACTTCGGCCTTTATAGCCATGACAGCACTTGTGATGTCCTCGTAGGATATCTCAACATCCTTGTAGCATTCTCCGAGCATGAACACCTCGATATGCTTGAGGAATGTCTCGACGGAATAACCTTTCTCGAGGCACTTCTGCTGAAGCTTATAAAGTGTGACAAATTCGCCGTTCTCGTGAAACTTCCGCTCATCCGAAAGCTGAAGCTTCGCCTTCACAACATCATCACAATAACCTTGAAAATCAAATGTCATTATGCATCCTTTGCCAACCTGTGGCATCAATAACGATTTACCGCAATACGGCAAAATCCACAAAGGAATAAGGCGATGCATTGACCCTTTTTTAGATGGAGCGAAATGCTTTTCCCCCTAATCCCTCCTTTTCTCCGGAGAGATATGAGCTCGGGTATAGTCTCTCATGAGAATTTCATTCTGTAAAGGCCCAGACTCAACAATAGGACACATTATGTCAAAATGTCCTATTTTTATGATTTAAAACAATAATATTTCACCTCACATGTCCCTTTATAGAACATGATTATCCATCATCTTCTATTTAACCGTCTTTTTTTCGAAATATTGTGACAATAGAAAAAAAGATTTCGGCGCTATTTCAGACCTTATATGCCGCTTTAGTAGTGAATTATCTAATAAATATGCTTTGAATTTCCCTTCGATGTCCCATGTCTTACCTGCGAACATAGATGTCCCGTATATATAGGGAAAGAAAAACAACCTCTTTTACTCAGAAAAATCGTCCATCATGCTTTCTGGGGGATAGAAGAGTATATTCTTAATATATACGCTTCCGTTTCCTCTCGGGAACGCTAATCCTTGTTGTGCCACCGCATCCTCTACCCGAGACTGAATCAAGTTCATCGTCCATCAGAGAGATGGAAGATCCATCAGCACCATCGGAGGCTGAATCAAACTCGTTATCTGAAGCACGTTTCCTCTCCTCTTCTACATTTCCACTCATATTTGCTTTACTTATCAAATCTTTATTCATCATTTCTTTTTTCAACTCTTCATTAAATTATATACACATATTCAGAACCGTGGTGTAGTTTTCACCTTCAAAAGGTTCATGTGTTATACCGCCTCATAATAGGAGAATCTTCTCCACGCTTATATGCTCTTATTATTTACCAACAGGGCACTCCATCTCCCGTTTTATCCACGCCATCAGAAGTTTCCTGAGCCTCTCCTGCTGATCTGCGCTCAGCTCTATGTTTTTCGGTACACGATACCATTTCTCCAGGCATCCCCTGCAGCAAACGGCACATGCATGCTGTGCGACAAAGACTGGGTGGCCACGCATGGGAGTCTGCTTCCCGTCAGAGGGTATATATGCCGGGGCGATGCGTGTGCGGATAAAATCCCCGGCATGCTGCTCAATTGTATCGAAACCCTTTTCACGTATGTATGCTTTGTCCTTCTCTGAAAGGTGAAAGCGAGAACGGAAGGGAGAGGATGAGAGGCGTGAAAGTGCTTCTTCTATTGTCTGCATTATCTGAACTCGACAATCTCGCTTATATCCTTTCTGCTCTTTGTACTCTTATTCTCCTTTTCGTATCCAAGAAGAAGGATATTTACAGGAACATAATCGAGAGGGATCTCCAGTTCCCTGATGAGAATATCACTCTTGAAGTTACATACCCAACAGCTACCGAGCCCGAGCTCTGCACTCTGGAGCATCATATGGTCTGTTATAATTGATGCGTCGATGTCGATGAGGTCCTTCCCGTCATACGGCCTCACCCACGAGCTGTCTTTTTTCATGGCAACTATTATCGCCATAGGAGCACCGTAGGTATTTGCTGCCTTTCCCAGTTTTTCCAAGCCTGAGGAAGAAGCGACAACAAAGAGCTTTTCCCCCTGACGGTTACATCCCGTAGGTGCCATTCTTCCTACCTCGAGAATAAGGTCAACCTTTTCTTTCTCTACTTTTCTCTCCTCATAGGAGCGAACCGAATGCCTCTCTTGTACAAGTGTAAGAAAATCTTTCATAAGCACATTATAAACAGTGCAATGAGTTTTTTACAGCCTGAAGATGTATAATGTATCTGAGTCATCTTCTGAAAAGGAATAACAGAGAGCCGCAGATGATTACTGCGTCTGCTCACCTTCCACATCAGGGCAATTAAGAATTGCACTCAACTTCTTTTCAATAGCAGCACAATGAGACGACGTTTGTTGTACTATGTCTTTTAAAGACTGGATGGACTCAAGTATTTCTTCTCTTTGCCTGAACGGCACAACTGACTGGACTAAAGAATTTGTTTCTTTTGAGGAAAGCTTACTCAGCACTTCCTTACAATCCCCTAATGTGGCATCTGTGTACATCATACGGCCGTTTGTTGCTTTGTTTATTTCAATCAAATTTTTTACTATCTCAGCTAAAAGTCGATATTCTTTCTTATATGCATCAATTATTTTTTTTCTGAGATCTTCCATCTCCACTGCTGTCATATTCTCATCTGTCATAGTAATATTATGGCTCATAAGAGCGTTGCTGTACAGCTTTTCCCCGACACTCTGCTCTGTCTTTTTTCTACAATCAAAATAGCGAATTTAGCCTGGAGGGGAGGTAATACAGACATCTTTCTTACCCTTTTTTTTTGATTTCACTTCTTGCAATTTTTGAAAATTTCAGAATAATTGTGGCACGTAAAGCCTTGCAGGCAATATGCTTGCAGGGCTTTTCTTTTTTTATTAATCACACATTACTCTGTCGCATTGAAGTGGCAGGTGTAATTTTTTTTGAACTTAAAAGGAATAGAAAAATGGAAAAGAACAATCACTATCTGGAAAAGGAAAAACTTGCTTCCCTGATGCTCAAATTCAGCATCCCATGCACACTCTCTATGGTTGTAGGTGCACTCTATAACATCGTAGACCAGGTTTTTATCGGAAACTCGAGTGTCGGAACAATCGGGATAACGGCAACAAGCGTTGTCTTCCCGCTATAACCCTTGCCATGGCATTCGGTCTCCAAGTGGGGGACGGCACAGCTTCCTATATGTCGCTCTGTATGGGGAAAGGTGAAAATACAAAGACCAGTAAAGCTGTTGGAAATGCGATAACAACAGCAGTTATCGTCGGCCTCTTGTTTTATCTTATCGGGTACACTTTTCTCGACTCCTTACTCACCTTCCTCGGAGCAAGAACAGAGGAATCACTTAAAGCATCTCATAGCTATGCATTCTGGATTCTCCTCGGCCTTCCGTTCACTATTCTCACAACAGCACTGACGCCTGTCGTCAGAGCAGACGGCTCGCCGAAGACTGCAGCAGCATCAGGACTCTGCGGCTGTATACCTGAATTTCTAGAATTTTGACACGAAAACTCTCTGAATCAGGTACCTTCCTTTCTCGGTCGACCCGGTTTTCTCTTTTCAGGCGGGTTCAGTTTCTCCCGTTCCTTCTGCTCTCTCAGGAGAGTTTTCTTGTTCTTTGATCCAAGAGGTCTACCTCTTTTCTTCGGAACTTTCTCTACTATTGGATCATCCTTCTTCGGCCTTCCGGGGCCTCTTCTTACAAACGGAAGAGGAAGTGTACGCTCGAGACTGTTGTTGTTAGCTCTTCCATTGTAGTCATCAACAATCGCCTCAAGAACAGCTGTGCTTATCCCGTATTCCTCCAGGAAGAGGGATGCCTTCCCGCTTTCCTTATGGGGGATGTAATACTGGTTGTTAGTACCGAGAATCATGTGAATCTTATTGAGCTCGGCAATAACAGTGCTGGTCGGAACAC
>CAVFNE010000144.1:0-6133 GCA_963623755.1 Muribaculaceae bacterium
CTTATGGCCCACAGGGCAGAGGTGGAGATTATGTGTATAACAGAATATAACGAAACTGAGACGATGAATCTCTTTAAAGAAGAAGGAAGATTGGAAGGGATAATTGAAAATCTTGTATCTCTTACAAAGAAAGGATTGCTCTCTGAGAACATTGCTGCAAAAGAAGCAAATATGAGTCTTGATGAGTTCAGAAAATATGAAGCTCTCTACTGCTCTTGATTCTATCATTTCCTTTAAAGTGAGTAATATATGATGGAATGTATAACAGAATACAATGAAGCAGAAACATTTAATCTTTTGAAAGCTGAGTGTGAAGCTAGAGGTGAAGCCAAGGGTGGTATCAAAAAACTTGTATCTCTCACAAAAAAAGGATTGCTCTCTGAAGATGTTGCTGCAAAAGAAGCAGAGATGAGTCTTGATGAGTTTAAGAGGTGCGAAGAGCTCTACTGTTCATGATTGCACCACGCTAACTATCACGGGGATAATAAAAACACATAATATACATTAAATATAATCCCTCTTCCAAAAAAAGAGGATTATCATAAACAGCATGAAAAAGATCTTCATACTTTTATTTGTTGTTTTCTTTTCTACCTTTTCGCTTTTCTCAGCGCCGTCGTTTGAGAAATACCTGTCGCCGTCAACTGTGCAGTATTCGTCGTCAACACAATCAAGTGCAGCATCAGCAGCATCTCTGACGGAGATGCTCTATGCCTTGGGGAACCTCTACAGCTACCTTGAACAGAACTACCTGTATGAGATAGACAATGATGAGATGAAGAATGCAGTTATATCTGCAATGATAGACTCTCTGGGAGATAAATACTCGTATTACATCACTCCTGATAAAGCAGAGGAATTTAAAGAAGATAGTGACGGTGAGTATGTAGGAATAGGAACATATCTGACAAAGGTCAATCCGTCATACATTGACTGGGAAGATCCTTCAACATATATGGTAATTATCACATCTCCTTTCCCCGGAGGTCCTGCAGATAGAGCGGGAATAAGAGCAGGAGATATGATAAGTCATGTCAACGGAGAGGAAATCTACGAGCTCAATGCAACTGAAGCAAGCAGAAAAATAAGAGGAACGGCAGGAACTGAGATAACACTCACAGTCCACCGCGGCACCGCAGTCTTTGATGTAACACTTATGCCCGAAAAGATAACCACACCATCAACTTCTAAGACGATTCTTGAAGGAAATATAGGGTATCTGGCTATCACAGAGTTCTCTAAAACAACATATGAAAGCGTTAAGGAGGATCTTGATTCTCTTCTGAGTGACGGAGCAACCAGCCTCATTATCGACCTCAGAAATAACGGAGGCGGCGTTGTAGATTCCGCGCTCAGCATTGCCAACTTATTTGTTGAAGACTCGAAAGTGTTGATGTCGACAAAGTTCAATGATGCATCCTCAAAGAAAAACAGTGTTTATACAGCTAATAGTACTCTCGCCGTAGATCAATCATTTCCTGTTGTACTTCTTGTAAACGGAGGAACGGCAAGTGCAAGTGAAATTCTCACCGGAGCACTCAGGGACAACAACAGGGCAATTGTTGTCGGATCCAAAACATACGGTAAGGGTATAATGCAATACTCCGTTCCTTTCATGGACGGCTACCTCAATCTCACTGTTGCCAACTACTACACACCAAGCGGTGAATCGATACACGAGAAGGGAATAACACCAGACTTCGTTGTTGAAAACAGCAACTACACAGACGAGGAGATGGAGGCCTATGAAGCTTTCCTGAAAGAAGATTATACTTCACAGTGGATTGAGAAGTATCCTGAATACTCAAAAGAGAATATCCTACGCTTTGCCTATGAATATGAGGAGAGTGGAGTACCGGAAGAAATATTGTGTCTCCTTGTACGTAATGAGTATATATACTCCCTTGACTATGATAAACGCCCCGTTGCTGATCCAGATTTCGACACCCAGCTAAGAAAAGCCATAGAGGTAATCCAGAACGGAATAACCGTTGAAGAAGTCAATGCACTCAAAGAAAGTGGAAATATAGAATGAGAGTCTTCCTTCTTGATAAATCCTACTCCGGTGGTGACACATACCCTCTTAAGGCACGGGATGTAAAATACCTAGAAAAGGTTCTCAGACTCGAGGACGGCGTAATTTTTACGGCAAAGGATGAGAATGAGAACTACTACAAGGCTACTCTTCAGGGCGATGGCTATCTCTTTTTAGAGAAAACAGATAACCCAGAAGAATCCATGCTCGACAATCTATCATCCTACAAAGGTCCTTTTGCGAATATAGACATGTATGTCTCTCTACTTAAGGGTAAGAAGAATGAGACAGTCGTGAGGGCGCTGACAGAGATTGGGGTGAGGAGAATAGTCTTTGTATCCAGCCAATTCTGCCAGGAAAAAGACTTAAACAACCATCAGAAAGAACGACTTGAGGTAATTATGAAGGAGGCTGTACAGCAATCGGGAGGAAAAGCACCTTCTATCGAGGGGCCCATTCCTTTTGAAAAGGCAATTTCATTGGCTCAAGGCGTCAAAATCATCCTCCATCAGGCCGAAAGAGGCAACACAAAGACAATAAAAGATGTAATTTTACAAGATAATATTTCAGAGAAGGTAGTATCTGCCTTTGTAGGTCCTGAAGGGGGTTTTTCGAACAGTGAGTGCAATAACGCTGAAAACTCAGGCTTTTTTTCCGTACTTCTCAAGACAAATGTACTGAGAGCAGAGACGGCCAGCATATATATCGCGTCCTCTATACAGACATTACTGCACTAATCTATCCCAGCTCCCACAGCATTGACTGGGGGTGAAAGTAAGTTACTATTTTAAATGTGGAGGTTTTCCCTCATTACAAGGGAAAAACAATGTGCCTTATGTTTTCTAGCGGGAGGAGAAAATCGAGGGTGGCACATCTTTCTCAAAGGCTGTAAGGCACACTTAATTTAAAAAGGTAACTTCTCTTTCCACAGCGCTGTGGCTTGATGAATTCAATTTATATGAACGTTAATATATTTGTCTTCGGAACGGACCCGGGACTCTCTGAATATCTGTCGTCTAATGTAAAGACGCCTGACAAATACTACTTTCCAACTGACACACCTCTGGATTATTCATTTCTTCTGGGTGATATCATAATACTTATCTCTGATGACTTAACTGCCATCAAAAATGCAGCTGAACACATTTCGCCAGAAATACCTCTTCTGCTGATTACAAGTAAATATGATTGGTTCAACCTTATTAATTATCCTCTCTTGAAGGTACTCAACCTTCCATTAACGTTTATGATGATAAAAACCTACCTCGAAGAGATGAAAGCATCTATCATCAAGTACAAGCATCTCGAGTCTTATATTGTAGGAAAAAGCCGGGAGATAAAGAAATTGAGAAGCAACATCGTCCTTGCTTCATCTCTCGACACGCCGGTCAATATATATGGAGAGTCAGGAACGGGTAAGACACTGGCAGCGCGTCTCATACACCGCCTTAGATACTCCGATAGAGATATGGTCTACATCAACTGCGCCAACCTCTCCTCCTCCCTTGCCGACAGCGACCTCTTCGGGCACACCAAAGGTGCCTTCACAAGCGCACACTCATCACGCAAAGGTCTTATACATCAGGCACATGAATCGACACTCTTTCTCGACGAGATAGGAAACCTTCCTTTAGACCAGCAGGCAAAGCTTCTGGATACCATAGAAAACGGACGATACCGTAATGTCGGTGATGACAGCGAGCACAGCTCGAAATTCCGCCTTATAACAGCGGCACAGCAGCCTCTCGAAGAGCTTTTGGATAAAAAGAAGCTCAGAGAGGATTTTTATTACCGTATTTCCTCCTTCTCCTTCGGCATTAAGCCGCTGAGAGAGCATAAGGAAGATATCCCAGAGATAGTAAAAAACTATGAAAACAAGAAAAAGACACAGAGACGCAGAATAAGCGACTTCACACCTTTCTTCCAATCACAATGGAAGGGGAATATAAGAGAACTTTTGCACTACCTCGACAGGATTTTCCTTTACTAGGACACTATGGAAAAAAGGGCAGTATGAAACCTTTCCGGATAGCCAATTTCATATAATTAAGAGAATTAAGAGGAAGTGTGAAAATATAGTGAAATTTGTGAAAAAAATGTTAAAAACTTTTCTCTTTTTGAGTTTTTCACAATGATTTCAACACTATATAATGCATTAAATAGTTATATAATTTCTATGCTTTTATTAACTGTTTTGTTTTATTTAACTCCTTATACAGAAAATAATTAAATTTGTTTGTTGAAAACTATACAAACTGTGCATTACTAGTTTCACAACTCTACTTTTTCACACTCTAATTCTTTATTGTGCAAGATTGTTAAAAACGTGTTAAAAACTCACATCTAGTGTCGCTGTTTTTTCTATAAATTGTTGTTAATAGTTTCTACAGGCTTTATACTTCTCAATATGTTAGGTGTATACGGAATAGGAAACCCATTAATAGATTACATATGCTCAGTTACAGAGAAGGATCTCTCTTCTCTTTCTCTCAATAAAGGAACCATGCTCCTCATAGATAAGGAAAAGCAGAAGGAGATTGTTGAACATACAAAGAACCAAAGTGTTAAGTATTCATGTGGCGGTTCCTGTCCCAACACCATGGTCACTCTCGCATCCCTCGGCGTTAAGACAATTCTTTCGGGAAGTGTAGGTGACGATGAACTGGGGAAGAAGTATCATGAAAAATTAAAAGAGAGTAGCGTTGTCGACTGCCTAGTTGATAAAAAAGATGCAGCTACAGGCTCATCAATCATTCTCCTGACCGATGATAAGGAAAGGACAATGAACACGTACCTCGGCGCTAATAGATTATTTACGCCGGAGAATGTAGACGAAAGCGTTGTTGATAAGGCAGATATCTTCTACTTCACAGGCTATATGTGGGATACGGAGAATCAAAAGAATGCTGTTCTGAAGGCTCTCAAGCTCTTCAAGAAGAAAGGTAAGCTTGTTGCATTCGATGTTGCAGATCCGTTTGCAGTGGGTCGCTACCGCCAGACATTTCATGAGCTTATTTCATCTTATTGCGATATAGTATTCGCAAACAGTGAAGAAGCCAGATACCTTATGGATAACTATGACCCGTATGAGTGCTGCCGAAGCCTTGGTAAGCTCTGTCCGACTGCTATTGTTAAAAATGGCAAGAAGGGCTCATTCATTTCTCATAACAGAGAGATAACCAAGATAGAGAGCTACGGCTCCGTCGTCCCTGTAGATACCACGGGGGCGGGAGATACATACGCTGCTGGCTTCTTATACGGCTATTTAACAGGACGCGACATTGTCTCTTCATGCAACATAGCATCCTACCTTGCAGGGGAGATAATATCACGTATAGGAGCACAGTTTGATAAGGAGTCTCTTGTTACTATAAGGAAATATATAGAGAAAAACTTTCCTCTATGAAATTTTTGATTAAACTGTCGACAGTATTGTCAGTAGAGTACCTTCTCTTTATGATAGTTTCATATCACATCAACGAGATTCTCTCTGAGAACGAGAAGAAGTGAGAACAATTGATAAATAAACGAAAATAGGCTTAGGAAAACAACTCAATTTGGTATTATTTCTTCTTTCTTTGACACTAGAAATAAGTTTCCTTATATAGTAATCTTTTTATGGCACTGTCGTGATACGGTGGACGGTTAGACCTCTTGATTCTGTAACTGGATATTCAGGAGGGTTCCTCCTGGATTCTTCTATAAAGATGATAAAGGAGGTGTTGCCTATGTCAGCTTATGAAATAGTGATGGTTATATTCACAGCCATCAATTTATTCCTCACTGTCATTGAGCTTTTGATTGTTATTCTTAATAGCTTCAAAAATAAATAACCGCCCTATCCCTTAAATTTGAGCGGTTACTTAACTACATAAATTTGAGGTCAACCGTCCATTGGCGGTGCCTTTTATATTTATAATGTAAGTAATAACATGCCACTTGTCAAGGTTTGATATTTTTAAGTGCTGAAAACCTTTAGTTTTGGCCTTTAGGTCTCTTATAAAATTTAAAATGTTAGCAATGGGATAAAACAACCATTTTTCATCGGGAAATTCCAACCAATTTTCATCGATTAAAAGCAACCATTAACCTCTAAGC
>CAVFNE010000145.1:0-2828 GCA_963623755.1 Muribaculaceae bacterium
TGTTGAAGGGCCGGAAGTTTTCTGCCGTATGATAGAATTTATCTCTCAGGATGCGTGCTTTCTCTCTTTTTCCATCGTCGTCGGGGGGCATTGAGAATATATTTTTCCCTTTATCGACATCTAAGGATGAACTTAAATAGACCCAATTGTCCCTGAATTCATTCATGTCTCTTTTTGATATGTAAGCATCTACTATTGTACTGTTGATTATCATAAACACTGTCAGTTTAAGTTAGAGGGGTAGAAAGTGGAAGAAGATTCTCTATCTTTTCATCTATTTTCTTTAATTCAACCTTTGTGTAGAATACAAACCATGAAAAAATTAGTTATTGCAGAAAAGCCGTCTGTCGGCAGAGAAATAGCGAAAAATCTCAATTGTTTTATCAAATGTAATGGATATATTGATGGGGACGATTATACAGTCACATGGGCGTTGGGACACCTTGTTGAACTGGCACCTCCACAGCATTACAGTGAAAGTTATAAAAGATGGTCACTTAAAGACCTTCCCATGCTTCCGGAAAAACTGGATGAAGAGGTAATCGATGAGACAAAGGAGCAATATAATGTAATTGAAAAACTTCTATCGGGCGATAAGTATTCTTCTGTTGTTATTGCAACCGATGCTGGGCGTGAGGGGGAACTTGTTGCAAGATGGATTTTAAAGGCTGCAGGATGGGAGGGAAAGTGCGAGAGACTCTGGATATCGAGTCAGACGGAAAAGGCCATTAAAGAAGGGTTTGCTTCCCTCAGACCAAGTGAAGAATATGATAATCTCTACCACGCGGCAGAGTGCAGAGCAGCTGCCGACTGGTATGTTGGTATGAATGTTACGAGGGCTCTTACCTGCTACTACGATGCAAAGCTTTCTGCCGGGCGTGTTCAGACTCCAACCCTCGCCTTGATGACAGAAAGGGAGGATGAAATTGATAAGTTCAGAGGCTCTTTCTACTACTCAGCCCGTGCTTCTTTCGGCCTTTTCAGCGCATCGTATTATCCTGAGGAAAATTCGGTGAGGTTTACCGACAACAAACTTGCAGAAGAGATGGAAGGTTGGAAAGGCAGAAAGGGAAGAGTTGTCTCGATAGAAAAGGTTGAGAAGAAGGAGGAGATTCCTCTTGCATACGACCTTACCGAGCTCCAGAAGGACGCAAATATTCAATATGGTTTTTCCGCAAAGGAGACACTTGATACTCTTCAAAGGCTCTATGAAGTCCATAAGATAGTAACCTACCCTAGAACCGACAGCAGGTGCATTACTGAGGATATTGTCCCGACGATAAATGAGAGGATAAAGGCCTTGAAGGACACCGAGTTCGGCTATGTTGTGGACGAGTATCTTTCTTCGGGGTACAGAAATGATAATCCGCGTTTTGTGGACGATGGTGCAGTCAGCGACCACCATGCAATCATACCCACAGAGGAGAAAGTTAACCTGTCTTCTCTCAGCGGGAATGAGAAGAAGCTATGGTTTCTCATTGCTCTTCGTTTCCTGGAAGTCCTTGGTGAGGACTATGTATATGAAACAACTACTCTCAAGGTCGATATTGACGGCTATACATTTCTATCCAGATTCACTTCTCCCGTCCGTAAAGGCTTTAGGAGTGTTTCTGAAAGCGTCAATATGAAGAGCTCGACTCTTCTTGATACGGCAGACGATGCTTCATTGATTAAGAATATAAAGGAAGGAGATGAACTTGAGATAATCTCCATCAAGGTCAAGAAAAGCAGCACAACTCCTCCCGAAAGATATACCGATGCAACTCTTCTCTCTGCAATGGAACATGCTGGACGCTTTGTAGATGACATTTCTATCAAGGCTAATCTTTCATCCGGACTTGGCACACCTGCCACAAGGGCAGATATAATTGAAAAGCTTGTCCAGAACAGATATGTCGAGAGAAGCGGAAAATACTTCATTCCGACGCCGAAGGGAAGGGAGGTTGTCCGTCTCAGTCCTGAAACTCTGCGCTCGGCAGAACTAACAGGCATCTGGGAGGGAAGGCTGGAAAAAATCAAGAACGGAAAGGAAGACCCAGAGCTCTTCATCAGAGATATAAAAAAGATGGCAAAAGAACTCGTTGAGTCTGTTGAAAAGTCGACTCTTGTCTTCGAGCCCAAATTCAATGACAGCAAGAAGTGTCCGTATTGCGGTTCGGATATGATGAAAAGTACCGACAGCGACGGCTCTGTTCATTATATATGCCAGAAACTATCCTGCTCTTACGAAGAGAGAGTTGTGAGAACAAAGGTTGCATCATCCTCATCGTCATCAAGCCGTAAGACCATGACAACGGAAGGGGGGAAGATAAAGGTTGTAATCAAGAAGAGCCCCGTTAAAGTTGCCGTCCCCGCAGTCTATGAGACTAAAGTCGAAATAGTGAGGGAGAGTAAGCTTAAATATAAGAGAGACATGAAGGAAAGAAGACCGCTTTCCTCGTCATTTTCTTATTCTTCTCACTCTGACTCCGGTTCGACTATGGCTGATTTCTTCCGTCTCAGCAAAGAGCGTGAGGAAGAGAGGAAAAACAGAAAGAAGAAATAAAAATGATTATTCACGGGATACAGAAACTCACGCTTGTAGATTATCCGGGAAAATGCGCATGTATTCTTTTCTCCGGTTCATGTAATTTCCGCTGTCCGTTCTGTCAGAACGGCTCATTGGTGCTCCACCCGGAGGGGGAGCCTGTAATAGATGAGGATGAACTATTTTCATTTCTCCGAAAGCGCAAAAACATGCTTGAAGGTGTTGTTGTCACAGGCGGTGAGCCGACAATAAACCCCGATCTTATTCCTTTTCTTTCACGCATCAAGAATCTCGGCTACTC
>CAVFNE010000145.1:2838-6041 GCA_963623755.1 Muribaculaceae bacterium
CTGTCAAGCTCGATACAAACGGCTATATGCCGTCTGTTCTTAAAGATGCAGTCTCCTCCGGGAGTGTCGATTATGTTGCTATGGACATAAAGACTAGCCTTGACGAGTATTCTGCTCTCTCCGGAGTAAAATGTGACACGTCGCGCATAAGGGAGAGCATAGACTTTCTCCTCAAGGGGAGTGTCGACTACGAATTCAGGACAACAGTGGTTGAAAAACTACACAAGAGAGAAAATTTTGAAAAAATAGGTGAAACAATAAAAGGGTGCAGAAGGTACTATCTGCAATCCTTTGTCCAGTCGGAAGATACAATTGAAAAAGGCTTTACTTCGCCGTCAATCGAGACAATGAATAACTATGTTGAATTACTAAATTGTTATATAGAAAATGTATCAATCAGAGATAGGTGAATACACTACATATAGTGTTGTTGAAAATTGACTACGCTTTATACAGTATCCCAGCTCTTGCAAAGTCACTTTTACTGTGATACCTTTTTTCACGTAAGGAGACACTTTATGTACTATGTTGTTAAACGCGATGGAAAAGAGGTCGGCTTCGACATAAAGAAGATTGCAGTTGCTGTTGAAAAGGCTTTTTCCTCCATCAAAAAAGAGTATGATGAAAATATTGTAGACTTTATTGCACTGAAGGTTACTTCCGATTTCTCTTCAAAGGTGAAGGACGGAAGAATCAGTGTTGAAGATATACAGGATTCGGTAGAAAGAGTTCTTTCTCAGGCCGGATATGAGGATGTTGCAAAGTCCTATATTCTCTACCGTAAGCAGAGAGAGAGAATCAGGAACATGAAGAGTGCAACACTTGATTATAAGAGTGTTGTTGACAATTACCTGCGCCTCAATGACTGGAGGGTTAAGGAGAACAGTACCGTCACCTATTCCGTCGGCGGGCTCATCCTCTCGAACAGCGGGGCGATTACAGCTAATTATTGGCTGAGTGAAATCTATGATGAGGAAATTGCATCTGCACACCGTAACTGCGATTTCCATATTCATGATTTATCAATGCTCACAGGCTACTGTGCAGGCTGGTCAATCAAACAGCTCATTCAGGAGGGATTGGGTGGACTTCCGGGCAAAATCAGCTCGTCTCCTGCAAAGCATCTTGCAACACTTTGCAATCAGATGGTCAATTTCCTCGGCATTCTTCAGAATGAATGGGCAGGGGCACAGGCATTCAGCTCCTTTGATACATACCTGGCTCCATTTGTTAAGGCAGACAATCTTTCGTTTGATGCTACAAAGAAATGTATCGAGTCTTTTGTTTACGGTGTCAACACTCCCTCAAGATGGGGAACTCAGGCTCCGTTCAGCAACATAACTCTCGACTGGGTATGTCCTGAGGATATGAGAAATATGAAGGCTATCGTTGGCGGAAAGGAGATGGATTTCACATACGGCGAATGCCAGAAGGAAATCGATATCATAAACAGGGCATTCATTGAAGTCATGATTGACGGCGACAGTGAGGGCAGGGGATTTCAGTATCCTATTCCTACATATTCAATTACAAAGGATTTTGATTGGTCTGAAACAGAGAACAACAAGCTTTTGTTCACAATGACAGCAAAATACGGAACTCCGTATTTCTCCAACTACATCAATTCAGATATGAATCCCAGTGATGTAAGAAGTATGTGCTGCAGACTCAGACTCGATTTAAGGGAATTGAGAAAGAAGACAGGTGGCTTCTTCGGCTCGGGCGAGTCCACCGGATCTGTTGGTGTTGTTACAATCAACATGCCTCGTCTTGCTTATCAGGCTAAGGACAAAGAAGATTTCTACAAGAGACTTGATCACCTTATGGACATTGCTGCAAGATCTCTCAAGATCAAGAGGACAGTTATCTCCAAGTTTATGGACGAGGGACTTTATCCATATACCAAGAGATATCTCGGTTCATTCGATAATCACTTCTCCACAATAGGACTCGTCGGTATGAATGAAGCATGTCTCAATGCTTCCTGGCTCAGATGCACTATTGCAGAGGATGATGGACAGCAGTTTGCAATCGAGTGTCTCAATCATATGAGAAACAGGCTCAGTGATTATCAGGAAGAGTATGGAGATTTGTACAACCTTGAAGCAACTCCTGCTGAAAGTACATCGTATAGATTTGCAAAACATGATACAGAGCAGTTCCCCGATATAATAACTGCATCCTCTGATGATAAGAGCCCGTATTATACAAACTCTTCACATCTTCCTGTTTCTTTTACGTCCGACGTCTTCGAAGCACTCGATATACAGGATAAACTCCAGACTCTCTACACATCAGGAACTGTCTTCCATACATTCCTTGGAGAGAAGTTGCCAGACTGGAAGGCTGCCGCAACACTTGTGAGAAAGATTGCCGAGAACTATGAGCTTCCGTACTATACTCTTTCTCCGACATATTCAGTCTGCCCCGAGCACGGATACCTTTCAGGGGAGGTCTATGAGTGTCCTGTATGTAAGAGGAAGACCGAAATTTATTCACGTATCACAGGATATTACCGCCCGGTACAGAACTGGAACGTAGGTAAAACGGAAGAGTTCAAGGAAAGACGTGAGTATGATATACAGAAATCTGTTCTCGTAAAAAAGGACAGCGTCAAACGAACTTTACCATTGTCAAACGAACCTGACGGAAAAACGGGTGAGCATGAAGAGACATTGTCAAACGAACTTAAGTTGTTTACGACAAAGTCCTGTCCTAACTGCCCGCGTGCAAAGAAGGCATTAGCAGACGCAGGGCTTGTATACACTCTCGTTGATGCTGAGGAGCAGGCTGCTCTCTCGCAGAAGTACAGCATTAAGAGTGTTCCGACTCTTGTCGTCGGAGAGAAGGTGATTACTGGTGTCGGTCCCGTTCTTGCATGGATAAAGGGAAGCAATGCGAATGCTGGTTGAACTGACGGTTATATAAAGAGATATAGTCCTATCCTTATCGGGGGTAGGACTATATGTTTGTATGAATATCTAGGCCATGCATAAGCATTTTATAGTGAGTATACCACAAAACTGTGAGCTTATGTTTTCGTTTGTAGTAATCGCTATTTTCTATAACGCTTAATTCGCGTTTTGTTGACCTATTGATTTTTCTAGAGCTAAACTTAGACAAACTAACCCAAATATGTTGTAGTTTAGTCCCGTATCATATAACTGCTCTTGCGCAAGTCAACAAAACACTAAATAAGCCTT
>CAVFNE010000146.1:0-5930 GCA_963623755.1 Muribaculaceae bacterium
GGACAAAATTGCAACAATTATTTTAGTATATTTAGCAGATTATTCAAAATGTCATTGATGCGCTACACTACCGCTATCCAGTAGAAGACATCCAAAGTGCTCTCGATCCAGATGAGGAAATGCCTCAAACAACGGCAGACGAGAGGACGATAGGACGTTGGAGAAGCACAAGGAAAGAAATTATCAGCGAGATCAAGCGTAAGGCCGGAGAAAAGGAAAGAATCGGGATAAAATCAACATAAAATTGCAACAATTTATTTGAAAATAATGATTTAATTTAAACCGACAGAGCTTAGTTCTATTTATACGATTATCTTAGGATTATTGAGATTATTGAAAAAGTCATATTCACTCGAGAAAAATCTCCTAACAAGATTTCCGTTTTGTCATATATATTAGTGAACTATAACTTTTAAGGAAGTAAGCAATATGAAAGTGAATTCAGAATTACTTGAGAAAGCAAAAATGGCAAAGAGTCCCGAAGAGCTTATCGCGATTGCAAAGGAAAACGGCTTTGATTTAACAGAGGAAGAAGCAAAAACATTCTTTGCAAAGCTGAATGCCAAAGAATGCGAACTTTTTGACGATGAATTGGATGATGTCGCCGGTGGATGGGCAAAAAGGACTCATCCGACTGGAAGTGTTAAGTGCTGAATCGATTGACCTGCGGCGGACTGGAATGAGTGGTAATCAAACTTGGAAAATTAAAAGCAGAAGAGATTTCCGCACGCATTAAGAACGGTGATAAATTTCGGCTTTGCTCTGCCTTGGAAATGCGGGATGCGATGGCTGGATGATATAGATGACGGTGCCTCTGAGGGCGCTTCGGGAATATAATAATTAAGGTTTTGTGAATCAGAAAAAAAGAAGTTTTTCTGACAGAATCTTTGAAGTAGTGTATATATTTATGTAACTCGAATGAAGAAAGACGAAGAAAGAGTTTAAGAAAAAAGAAACATACTCTCTTTGTTTTGAAACTTTTGAGTGTATAAGGAGAAAAATTATGACAAAAGTAGAAAATTTGGAAAAAGCAAAAAAAGTAGGGAGTGTTGATGAGCTTATGGCTCTTGCTTCGGCTGAAGGAATTGAACTATCAAAAGAAAAAGCAGCCGTTATATTTTCCCGTCTCAACAGTGGAGAACTTGGTGACGAAGAATTGGGCGATGTATCTGGTGGTGTATCAAGTTATTCCACTAATGGTGGATGTACGATTGTTTCTGATTTTTTTACATGTAGAAACTGGACAGATAAAAATACCCATGAAAAAATTCCACATGGAGGATATTGCAAAGACTGCTATTTCTGCCTGAGTTTAGGTAGTATTCTTATATGCAATTACTCCTAGAGACACGATGATTAATTAAGCCTTTTTAGTAAATTCGAGCTGGGAGCATAAATGCCTAATCGATTAAAAATACAAATTGAGCCATGCTTTAATCCGGCATGGTTATTCTTGCATCCGTGGCGTAGGTCCACTATGTTGAGTCAACAAATAGCGAATTAGTTCTTGGTTTCTATTACAAAATCATCCATCAACTGTTCGAGGTCTACGGTCTTACGAAGAACGTTCTTGCCACTGTATTTCTTACTCTTACGGCGGGTTATTCCGTCTTCACTGAGAGAAATGTTGCTGCGCATCTCAAGCTGCTCTTGAACAACTTCAAAGACACTTCTTTCAATAATGGCAGGGTGGTGCTCACTATATAGATACGTGCCACCTCCTGTCGCTATAGTCGAGTCTCCGGTATACTTTATGTTATGGAGCATTTTCTCGATACAACGCTTATTCCACTTTTCTTTACCTGTGGGAGAAGGTATTCCTCTTCTCTTGAGCTCGTTGATGATACCGAGGACGCTGTGGTCGTCGAGATATAAGCGGAAGATAAGACGGACGCTAGAGCTTCATCATCCTTGATGACAAGACTCACTCTTAGCAACGGGATAAAACAACCAATTTCACCGGTTAAAAGCAACTATTTGTTCTAAACTCTTTTCCTAGTGTCGTCATATTTTCCTCCAAGCCTAAGGACTACATCACAAAAAGACAGATTTCTGCAATGAATAAAAGCGAAGAGACGAATCCTCCACTATCTGTGGGTGGGAAATGTAGACGGAGCAATAGCATACATCGAAAACATCAAGAGCAGCAAAATTAAGAACAATGAAAAACGCGAAGAAATGGTAGCATACCTTGAGAGGAAGAAACCTAACATCTGCTGTCATGCAATCCGCCGTGCGTTTAACCTGATGTTGTCTTCAAACCCAAGTGAGAAGCTGAATCATATCGTAGTTGCAGACAGAGAGAAGCATAACGGAATGAGGAGGTCAGAAACAGGAAGCTGCTCACTGGCTATCCTTACGGCTAACAGTTCAGAACAACAACGGCGAAAATTGGGTAAGAAATAGAGACATCTGTTTCAACTTAGATGAGGCGGGTTGAAAGGTCAAATCGCTGAGAGCTGCTTGATGCCATCCGCACAGGTCGAAAAAATTCAATCGGAACTTAAATAATAAGAGAAATGATGTATAATATTGATTATCAGAGCCTCATTGGGCGAAAATTTTCAATATGATGGAGTCGCGTATATGGAGATTGAGCGTAATAGTTATCTTAATCAGTTGATTTCATATCGTTTTGACGGGTTGGTGAAAGTAATCACCGGTATCAGACGGTGTGGTAAATCTTACCTTCTGAAAAAGATATACCGGGATTATCTGCTTCGAAGCAGTGTAAAAGAGGAGCAGATATTAACGATTGAGCTTGACCTTGCAAAGGACATTAAATATCGCAATCCGTTGATTCTTTCATCACATGTAAGAGAGAAGGTGGAAAACAGTAAAGAGGAATTTTATCTTTTCGTTGATGAAATTCAAATGTCCGACGAGGTGGCTAATCCATATAATCCGGAAGGTAGGAAAATTACTTTTTATGATGCTCTCAATGATTTAAGAAGCCTATCAAATTTAGATGTTTATGTAACTGGAAGTAATTCAAAAATGCTTTCCAGCGACATTCTCACCGAATTCAGAGGACGAAGTGATGAAATCAGAGTGCACCCGTTGAGTTTTGCTGAATATTATTCTGCTGTTGGAGGAGATAAATATGAGGCATTTAATGACTACGCATTCTATGGGGGCATGCCGCTTATCTTGTCAAGACCTGACGACAGGGCAAAGATGAGTTATCTCAAATCACTTTTCTCAGAAGTGTATATCAAGGATATTGTTGAACGTAAGCGCATTGAAAGGCAGGATGTTCTTGAACAGATTATAGATTTACTCTGTTCATCAATCGGCTCTTTAACAAATCCAACTAAAATTGCAAATACACTTAAGTCGAAACAATCTGCTGATGTGTCTGCCAATACTATTCGTGCATATATCGGACATCTGGAGGATGCATTTCTTTTTTCAGAAAGCAGACGGTATGATTTAAAGGGAAAATCCTATTTTGATTCCCCTAATAAATACTACAGTGAGGATATAGGGTTGAGAAATGCAAGAATAGGTTTCCGGCAGCAGGAAATGACACATATTATGGAGAACATTATATACAACGAGTTGAATATCAGACAGTTTGCAGTTGATGTCGGAGTTGTTTATTCCAGAGCTGTTAATAATAACGGTAGTTCAATCCGTGTTCCAAGAGAAATTGATTTTGTTGTAACTTCTGGAGGAAAACGTACTTATATCCAGTCGGCATTCTCCATGTCGACAGATGAGAAAACAGAGATGGAACTCAGGCCGTTTATGCTTACTGGAGATTCTTTTCCTAAAATTGTTGTCAGGAATGATATTGGGAAGCGTTGGTATAATGATAACGGCATATTGAATATAAATGTAATTGATTTCCTTCTAGATAAAAACCTTATATAGGAAGAAAGGGGCTTTAAGAAAAATTTCGAGATGTGCCGATAGTCTCAAATAGCGTTAGGCTTTTCTTGCGGGATACGGCCGACTCAACGAATCCTTTCTTCCTTTTATTCAGTGACAGTATTGTTTCTGAGTAGCACTGTGAGAACGATTGGTGCTTCTTACATTCGTACGGCCTTTTGTTTCTGTGCCTAGACAATGAAAATAATTGTATACAATATAGATATATAAGGCTGCTTAAGATACCGCTTCGACTTCAGGACTTCTCTTTGTGGCTGCTTAGAAGAGGAGAGGCAATGCTGCTGTTCTTTCTTTATGCACTTAGAGAGGTTCTGTGCTTTATATTGCCATCAGTCTGAGGTCTTATATCATCTGAGAGAGTGCATTTCTTTTCAAACATCAGCGTGTATCAGGGAGAATATGCTTTATGAGGATGGCAAGCAGATTGAGAGGGGAAAGAGCCGTTAAAAGATCTTATGGGAAAGAAAAGTGGTTTTACATCTGATGGTGATATATCCTATTATAAGAATCGGCTGATCGATTCAGTTTGATACCACAGGAACATCTGAGTTCATCCTGATGTGTCTCACAACTTAAAACTCTAGAAGGAGCAACAATTTATTTATGAATTATCCAACGTTTCTCAAAAAGGTCGACTCTGCAATAAAAGAGAGTAATATAGACAGCCTCAGGGCATTTATCCATGAAATGGCAAGAACTCTTCCTGAAGATGAGAGGGATAAATTTCTATCCGTCCTCGAAAAGTTCTGCAGCTCTACAAAGAAGGTTGATTTTAAAAAAGAGAAAAAGGATTTGAAGATTGAAAAAGAAATCAATGATGTGATTGAAAAGCTTGATGAAATAAAGAGCGAAGAGAAAACTATCCAATGCCAATACAATGAAGAGTGGAATGACTGGGATGATGATTGGGATGAGATGTATGAATACTCCGACCCCGAAGATGTACTGAGCGACATAAATGAGGCCTTGTCACTTCTTCACAAAGCGATAGACCGCGAAGAGTACAGGATAGGAGCAGAGCTCGCAATAAAGCTGTCCGAGCTTGAAGTGCCACTTTATGGAGAGTGTGATGACAACGCTTCCCTCGGCATGGATGATTTGATTTTACATAATCTTGTTAAAACGGATATGGAGACTCTCCTTAAGGAATCGGTATACCTGCAATACATGGGGAACAGTGAAGAAAAACGTGCTGAAGCCATGGTTAATATAATGGAAAGGCTTGACAGCTATTCCATTACACTTGAGGATATTCTTTCTTCATCAACAGATGAAATCGATGTTCCATCACTGCTTCCGTCATGGATTGAGGCCCTAGCCCAAAGGACATCCCAGGCTGTAGATAAACTTCTTGATGAGGCATTGGGCATGCTTGATGACCCAGTTGTTATCCTCGACACTGCCTCCCGTTATGCCGTATCACATCCTGTCCTTTATCTTTGTGTTATGCGTGACTCAATCAAAGGTAAAAACTCTTCCGAAATGCGTGATATAGGCCTTCGTGCCATGAAGGAAGTTCCAGTTGAAGATAAAACACGTAGTGAAATTGCTCTCTACACTGCTCTTTATGCCCTCGACGAAGGAGAGAGGAAAATTCAGGAGAAGTGTTGGATGGAAGCCTTCAGAAGTTCTCCGACTGTTGTGAATTTCCTCAGAGTTAGACTGCTCTCGGATAATTGGGAGGAGTACAGAGATAGTCTTATGAGGGTCTATTCCTCATATTACAACTCAAAGAGTCAATGGGATAAGAAAAGCCTTGCTCTCATAATGTTTTTCGACTCCCGTTTTGATGAAGTGATTGATAAGTTCATGAATGTAAAGGAAGGACTCGGTTGGTCTTCAACCTTTATGAAGGAAGGAATTGCTTTACTTCTGATGCTCCTATCAAAAAATGCGGAGGGAAAGGGAATGGAGGCGATGAGACAGAGTGTATTCAAAGCATCATCCTTCAAAAAGAGTGAGTTTACTCTCGGAACAGATATAAAGACCCGTGCATCAGATTTCAATATGTTCAATGAGTACTTTGAGTTATGGAA
>CAVFNE010000147.1:0-2550 GCA_963623755.1 Muribaculaceae bacterium
CATCTTTTGTAGGAATTCTGCTGAGTCTAAATGCATTTGTGCATATTTTAACCACTCTTCAAGCATAAAGTAAAACTCCATCTCTTGAAATTTTGCGTTCAAGCAACGCTGTTTGTTGGCGCTTGAGAAAATTGGTATTTCTATAGACTAGGATGTCTAAGGGGATATCTTGGATAGAGTAGAGTTCTTTCAGACGAGACCGTTTCAGCCCTTTCAGACTTTCAGACGAGACGTTCAGACGAGATCGTTGAATTTTAAGGTAACTTCCCGGGGGAGCAAGAAAAGTCCCAACCCAAGGTAAATTCCCGTAATAGAAAGAAAAAACTTGCCATTTTAGTTCTGAGTTAGTAGGATTTTTGTAAAGAAAAGGTAATTTTGGGCGTGCGAAAGCGCCGGGAAGTTAGTTTTTTCAATTTTGAATAGAAGTAACTTCTCGGATGAATAGACCTAGTACGCTACCAGCCGTCTTGGTCTTTTAATTACTTTTTTAAGAGTCGAATGGACAAGTTGATTTGGTCTGGTGGGACACATTTAAGATTCAGCTTGTCCATGTTTTTTTCACCAATGAACAGTTTTGCAACTTCGTAAGGGCTATGGTTGTTCAAAGAGACCCTAGGCACAGAATTGATATGATTAGCAAGAAGGGTACAATCATCTTGGGAGAGCCCTGCAAATGAAGTTCCTTTAGGAAGGACATATCTAATGTATTGGTGGTTATTTTCAATAGCGCCTTTTTGCCAAGAACAATTAGGTTCACAAAAGAAAACATTAGAAAGAATCCTAGAAGGGTCTTTTAATGACATCTCAATAGTTTCAGGGTCTGAGAACTCAGTACCATTGTCAGTTAAGATTACTTCAAAGAGCCGAGAGAACTCATCATCACCAAGAGCCTTTTTAAGAGAGAAGAATACTTCATTGACATACTGAACTTTCTTGTATGGTAAAAGGAAAATTAGCATTAGTTTTGATTTTCTAAAAAGCATGGTAAGGAAGCACTTGCCACCTTTACCTCCACCAGTTCCAATAACTGTATCCATTTCAACGACAGAAGCATCAGGGTGTAAATCCATGTACTCTTTGAAATCTCTGTAAAAACGGCCGTTTTTAATCTTTACGTTAACCTTGGCCCGAGAGTAGTCATACTCTTTTTTAACTTTGTAACGAACCTTGCGTTGTAAATCAATGTTCTTAATGTTCAATAGTCCCATATCTATGTACCGGTAGAAAGTGGACTTTGAGAAAGGAAGAACTTCCGGATGCTCTGCATAAACATGATTGACACTGTGATGATTGTGTACCATTAAAGGAGAGATTATCTCATTAACAGCAGCAACTTGTTCCTTTGAAACTTTAACAACTGCTCTGGTTTCAGAAAGGACTTTTCTGTATTCATTATTGGCCACTGAAGCCTCATATCTATACTGCTGTTTCTTGCACCTTGTTTTCTTATCACAATGATTGCAAACATAAGGTGCTTTGTCTGTGATAGAACAAGCAACGTTAGAGGACCCTTTAAGATACCTATGATGAAAGACCTCTTTGGCAATAGTGGTTCTATCCTTGTGTAATCTAGCTCCAATTTGAGAAAAGGAGTATCCATAATCAAGGAATTCTTGGATAATGCATCTATCTTCAAATGAAAGATGTTTATTCTTTAAGGTAGTCATTCTTTAACCTCCCGACCAAGACGACTGGTAGTAAAGAATGATAATAATTCCCCTCATCTTTCCCAAGGTAAATTCCCAAAGGGGTTCAAAACGGGAACTTAGAAAAAAATTTTACCCCGTTCAGACGAGATTACGCTTACCCCTTGACAGCAGTCTGGGGGGGGGTAATATGTGTTCACTAGGGAGAAGATTGGCTGAGGGTATGATTTTGCCATATGAAAAAGAAAAGGATATTCCTATCTTAATAAAAGTATTGTGTGATTCGTTAATGGTCAATTCATATACCCTAAACTGAACATTCCAAAAACACATACATAAAGCATTGTATTCTTTTTAAGTAGAAAAAAGATTTATTTAGAGGAGATAAAATGAAAAAAATTAATCTAATGATTGTTTGTTTTGTGATAACTCTTGCTCTTGCTGGATGTGCTTCTACTGAAGCTCCTGTTAAGAAAGCTAATGAGACTATCGTCGCTCAGAACACAAAAGTTCTTGGTAAGAATGGTGTGCCACAGCCAGATTGGGTTGGAACTGAAGTTACGACAGATGATAAATACTACGCCTCAGCTTCTGCAAAATTATCTAGCCAGTCGAATACAATTAAGGCAGCAAGAACTCAAGCAAAAGCATATCTTACTGAATACGTTTCTTCGCTTATTTCTGAATTTACAAAGTACTATGCAAATGAAGCTGGTATAAATGGCAATACAGAGGCTATGGTAGGCTTTGAAAATGCTATCAAAGATAAGGCAGAGGCTATGCTCACAGGCGTTATGCAGGAAGATATGTGGGAAGCAGAAGACGGAACCATCTGGATATTGATGAGTATGCCTTTGGAGAATGTAGAACAAAATCTTAAGAAAGCACTTGAAGAGGCCAACGC
>CAVFNE010000147.1:2560-5893 GCA_963623755.1 Muribaculaceae bacterium
ACGCATCATATACTGAGAACGAGAGTGCAACCAAAGCTCGTGAATATATGGCAGCAGGAATGGCTGAGTTGTCATCAAATTGATAAATTAATTATTTTTCTTTCAAGGTGTGTCGCGAGGCATACCTTGTTTTGTTATTAAGCCTTAATTGATTATGATATGAAGAAAATACTAGCAGTTATATTTTGTTTTCTTGTTTTATCTCTCCTTTCAGCTGCAGAGACTCCAGACTGGGTTTATAACGATGTATCTACAGCAGAGAAGGTTTTTGTTTCTGCGTACGCAAAGATGTCAAAAAAGCAGAATTCCATAAGAAAAGCCCAGAGTGAAGCGAGAAATCTTCTTGCTGAATATATAAACACCGTCATCAATGAGATAGTTGAAACATATTCTTCTGAAGTAATTACGGATACTGAAACAAAAGCAATAGATGCATTTCTCTCTATGTCAGCACAGTGTTCTCAAGCAACTTTAAGAGGTGCAAAGCAGGAAGAGATGTGGGAGTCTCCTGACGGAGGGGTGTGGGTTTTAATGAGCATTCCTACAGCGGAAATAGAAGAAGCTCTGGAAAATGCAGTAGATGAGGCATGGAAGGCTGGAGATTCTTCGGCCTATGATATTGCTAACAGAATAATGAACGAAACATTTGAGAAATATTTTGGAGAAAATAATGAAGGAAAGGATGATGTTCAAGATTAAAAGAAAGCTTTTAGTTATTACTTTGCTTCTTTTGCTTGTGATTATACCACCTGTTTTTTCTGCCGATCTAAAAATGGATGGAGTCGGTGCGACAATAGATGATGCAAGGGAAAATGCCAAAAGTAATCTTTCACAGTACATAAATGGAGTATTTGTTCAGTCATCCACGATGTCGTCATCTTTTGATGATTCTGTTTCTTCTTCAGATGTTTTTTCGAGTTCATCAAATACTACATCTAGCGGATATCTCAAGGCTGTAGAATATATTAATGAATATAGTAACGGGGCAGTGTATTATTCAACGGCAGTCATCAAAGACAACAGCACGAATATTGGTGCAATTACGGATGCGTTAAAGACGAGTAAGCAAACTATAGAGAATCTCTACAATAGTCTTGCAACGCAGAACAACCAGCAGAAAAAGAATACCTTAATAACAATTTATGCAACTCTGACTGAGTATGATGCGTATAAGACTATTCTTATCTATATGGGTCATGGCGATATGGTTCCGGCTCTTAAAGTGAATGTAACGACAACCTCTATCTTTATTGAATACCAGAACCTTGTCATTGAAGAAGGCTACGCTCTTGAGGAGAAAGAGAAATACATAACTGACGAGACGGAGCATCAGAAACTACTTGAAGAGCTTTCGGCAAACAGAAGAGAGCAGAGAAAACTTGAAAGAGAGAAGAATGAGGCTATTTCTGCAAGAGAGGAAGCTTCGAAGATTGCTCTTGAGGAAAGGCTTAAACAGTATTCCGTAATAACAAAGACCAATGTTGCAATCGAGACAACTACAGATGAGACTCGTTATACATCAATGAGGGAAAAGATAATGACTGCTCGCGAAAACTTTCTCAATGCATGTGATGAGTATGATAAACTTTGTAAGGAACAGTTTTATCTGGTAGACAAGGACTATGAAGCAGAGAAGAAAGCTGTTGAGGCACGCCCATATAGATATGCGGAACTTAATGGCAATGAGCCGACTCCTGCAGCAAAGAAAATTAGAGATGATGAGATATCGTATCTTTATTCAAGGAAGGAGCTTTATAAGGTTTCCATTCTCAAGCAGATAAGAGAGTCTCTTGTTCCTGCTATAAAGGCACTTTATGATGAATACAAAGAGGCTGTTAAAGCAATAGATAGAGAATGCTTTGAGATTCTACTTGGAGATAATACGATTGAAAAGTGCACCACAGTTTTTGATTCGACAAACTTCAATTGGACTATTAATATTACAGTAAACAATGTAGAGGGAGCATCAAAACAATTCTCTTTTACATTAACTTACAAACAGTTGAGTGGCGAAGATGTAAAACAGCCAAGATATCTTGGTCAGAACGGCTATGATGAATATATGGCCTTCCTTGATGATATTGATTATCTCGATACTGTCATAAGGTCTTTTACAGATAGCTTTAGAATAACGCTCAAGTTCAATACTGCAGTTCCAAAAGAGAGTTATGGCATAGGCTATGAAGGAATAGATATCAAGAATATTCAATTTATCCTTGAAAGTAATGCCCTTAACGATCCTGACTGGTCTTTTGTTGTTGGCGGCTCTCCTAACACAATTGATAACAACGACCTTACCTGGATTCTTCCCGGCTATTCAAGGATATTCAATAGCGATTCAAAGAGCGATGAATCAGATGCTTCTTCTGTAGATACTTCTTCAACATACATAGAACTTGCAATCGACTATGCTTCTTTCTATGTTGACTTGACAAATGCAGACTCTATAGATGCAGATCTGATTTTTGATTACATTATTGAAAATGAAGTCAATGATTCTACTATGTTTAATCCGCTAGGTTTTGATATTACAGAGGGAGATACACTTATTTATGCTAAATCATCCGCTCTTATAGGTGATTATGAAAATTTATGTAAAATGCTGGATTACCTCGGCTATGAGATAGATGAATTTACTTTTTCAAAGGTCCGTGCCGCATTATCAAGCATTCGGGAAGGTAACTACATCAAGGCATATGGACTACTTCGTAAAGACTTTCATAATCTGGCAGAAGAGCTTATTAATAAGAAGTTGGTTAACCTTGAAATCGGTAGCATAGGCCCTGCAGGAGGATACATATTCTACGATTGTGATTTAGATAACGAAAATGGCAACAAGGACGGCCTTATTTCTTCTGAGTGTGGTTGGAGATTTCTTGAGGCAGCTCCTGAGGATATAGGATATGTGGTATTTGGCTATTATCGAACCAGCCCAAATGGTGACAATCTTTATGTAAATGGTGATGTCAACTATAACGAAGAGACCTGTACGAGGAAAGAGATTGGATACGGTAAGAGCAATACTGAAAAGCTTGTAGATGCTGCTATGGGAGATTTTTCATACAAAAATAGTTCTGGAGAAACAACAGAAAAGTATGCAGCTAAGTTGTGTGCAGACTATTCTGTTAATGGATACGACGACTGGTTTCTTCCGAGTAAGGACGAGTTGAATTTGATGTATATCAATCTCAAGAAAAATGGTATTGGGAACTTTGAAAGTGCTAGATATTGGTCGAGTTCTGAGTACGTTGCTAAATATTCTGAGGACAGCGGCTACTACGCGTGGAGACATGGCTTCGGCAGTGGCTACCAGGACTGCGACTACCGCAGCGG
>CAVFNE010000148.1:0-5874 GCA_963623755.1 Muribaculaceae bacterium
GTATGTAACGTACCCCTCTATCCATTTCTTTCCTCCAACTTTGTTTTACACTCCTAGTCATAACAAAATAAAATTACGTTGATTTTGCTTAAAATTTTACACAAAACTTTCGTTGACAACTCACAGATTCCATAGGAAAATCAAAAATATAAGTTGATTGATTCAACCAAACACAAAAAAGGAGTCAAACATGAAAAAACTAATTACATTGGCATTAGTCACACTTTTGGTTGTTTCTTCTGTTTTTGCCCAGGGCGGAAAGGAAACAAACGAAAAAGTAACTCTTACTGTCCTCTGGTTCAATGATGGAAACGAAAGCGAAATCTTTGAAGAGACTATGAAGGACTATCTTGAAGCTAATCCAAACGTTGAAATCGACCTTCAGATTGTTGCTTTTGCTGATTACCAGCAGAAGTTGAAGATGATGATCAGCGCAGGCAACCCGCCAGATGTCGCACGTATGACAACAGGAGACCTTGTTGCACTCATCGACACAGCTCTTCCTATTGAGGATTATACCGACGTATCTGCTGTTAAATCACAGTTCATGGAAAGCATGCTCGCTTATGCTTATAATCAGGAAGGTCAGATTGTCGCTCTCCCGACAGAAGCTACAGCTAACGGTATGCTCGTCAACAGAACAGCTTTCGAGAATGCAGGAATAGACGTTGACGAAGTGAGTAAGACATGGACATGGAATGACTGGGCAGAGATTATGAAGAAAGTCATTGCTGCAAACAGTGGTATGAAATACGGACTAGCTGTCGACTTTACTCCACACCGCTTCTCTACAATCATGTATCAATTCGGCGGTCACTTCCTCAATTCAGACCAGAGCGCTATGGAATTCAACAATGAAGGAACAATTGCTGCTCTCGAATGGTTCAAGAAGATGCATGACGAGGGCTTGATCCCGAGTTCGGTTTGGATGGGAAGCGAGAACCCAGCAGAACTCTTCCAGGCAGGTCTTGTTGCATGCCATATCGGAGGAAGCTGGAACGTAAATACATATGCAAAGAACATCACATCCTTCGAGTGGGGTGCTGTCCAGATGCCTTCCGGCACAATGCGTAGTTCAGTTCCCGGAGGAAAGCTCATTGCATCCTTCAAGGGTTGTGCTCATCCAAAGGAAGCTGTTGACTTCATGCTTGCTTTCGCAGACAAGGAACATTCAGGCTACTACGACAAAGAAACACTCAACCTTTCAGCAAGAACAGATGCTTCTATCGAATATGCATCAAACGTTGATGATTTCACACTCTTTACAGAAGAACTCAAGGTAACTCCTGCTTACACAGCCAACGAGTGGAAGAATGCCAACCTCAGCAAGGTCACAGGATATGCTAAAGAGCAGATTGTACAGTACCTACTCGGCAACATCAGCGTCGAGACATGTGTAAAGAACGTTGACGCTTACGGCGCGGAGTTCTTTAACTGATAACTCAATCCCTCACGGGGATGAATACCCTCTTCCCAGCGTACGCTGGGAAATAAGGGTAGTACGCTCCAGTCTGCGTTCAAAGGCTGAATCGGCAGCAGCTAAGCCGATGTAGAATCTACAAACAAGTTGCTCGAGGAGGACCATGTGACATGTTTCAAGAAAGGAACCAGACAATTCTGGGTCCCATACCTCTTTATCTTACCAAACGTCCTTATTTTCGCCCTGTTTGTCATCATTCCGGCTGTACAGGGACTCGGAATGGCATTTACAGACCAGGGTATATTTACATCTGCAAAATTTGTGGGACTTAAAAACTTTATCAATCTCTTTAAGGATGAAGTCTTTTTAATAACACTGAAAAATACAATTGTTTATTCTTTTATCACGGTAATCTCACTTATAGTGGTATCACTACTCTTGGCTCTTCTCTTATCGAAAAACAACGTCAAGGGAGAAAGTGCATTGAGAGCAATTTTCTATATACCGTCACTTTTGAGTATGATTATCGTAGGTATTGCTTGGCGCTTCATTCTCGGTAACGAGATGGGAATCATCAACTATGTGCTACGACAGCTCGGAGGAACCGGAGTCAATTGGCTGACTGACGGAAAGCTGGCAATGTTGTCGATCATCGTAGTCTCCGTCTGGACCTATGCCGGGTACTATATGCTTATCTTCATCAGCGGCTTACAGGCTATACCCAACGAGCTGTATGAAGCAGCTATCGTCGACGGTGCGGGGAAATTTTATTCGTTCAGAAAAATCACCCTTCCCCTGCTCTCTCCGACTACTCTCGTTGTCTCGATACTTGCCACAATAAATGCATTCAAGGCATACGAACTTATCATAACAATGACAAAGGGAGGCCCGGGGTACGCAACAAAATTCATCGTCCAGCAGGTATATGAAGTTGCGTTTACTCAGGACAAACTGGGCTACGCTTCAGCAATGAGTATGGTCCTCATGGCAATAATCGGAGCCTTTACACTTATACAGTTCCGCGTCACAAAGAATGGAGGTGAAGAATGAAAACAGACATGGATAAAATCAGCATCCCGAGGACTGTTATTGCCGTTGTCCTCGCAGCAATAACACTTTTCCCGATTGTGTGGGTTGTTCTCTCGTCATTCAAACCACAGAGTGACCTCTTTGCTGTTCCTATGACCATACTTCCCAAGACCTGGACACTCGAGAACTACATTGAAGCTTTAGGAAGAGGAAACTTCCTCAACTACTTCAAGAACAGTCTCTTTGTATCTGTTGTGTCGACTCTCATTGCTGTTGTCATCAACACAATGTGCGGCTATGCTCTTGCAAAATACTCGTTTCCGGGAAGTAAGCTTACATTCACAATCATGCTTCTCACCCTCATGATTCCTCTCCAGGTAATTATGATCCCAATCTTTCTGCAGCTCAAGCGCTTCGGCCTTTTGAACAACCTTTGGGGTATCATAATACCTCCAGCAGCAACACCGACAGGAGTCTTTTTAGCGCGCCAATACATGACAACCCTACCCGATTCACTTATCGAGGCGGCACGTATCGACGGCGCAGGAGAAGGATTTATATTCAGAAGAATAATCCTTCCTCTGAGTAAGCCTATTGTTGCAACTATCGCCATCTTCTCATTCATGTGGCGCTGGAACGACTATCTCTGGCCATTGATTGTAATATCGAAAAACAAACTCCAGACTATACAGCAGGCACTTGCAGGCTTTGTCGGACAGCTTCAGATTAATTGGTCGAATCTACTTGCCATGACTACAGTATCTATTATACCTGTTATCATAGTTTTCCTATGCTTCCAGAAGTTCTTCATGGAAGGTGTAACAGCGGGAGCTGTCAAGGGATAATCCATCTTTAGAACACAATACTTATAATACACGTCAACCGGCTCAAAAGGCCGGGCGTGGAGGTGGTAAATGAAAATTGAATTAAAGAAAATCGAAAGATATACACTATCGGGCAATAAGCTCTCACTTTTCTCTGAAAACGGAAGAATAGAACTCGATTTTTTCGAAAGAGATATAGTCTATGTCTCTCTCTACTTCTCCTCTTTCGATACCCCCGATGCACTTATTTACACAAATAAGGTTCTCCGTGGAGAGCCCGAAGCATCAAATAAGCCGATTAAAGTCGACGAAGACGACAGCTTAATACATGCCTTTTCAGGCGATATGAAAGTCTCAGTAGAGAAAGCAACGGGAAACATAATGGCAGAGTATAAGGGAAAGACGATTTTCGGCGGAAGACTCGGGACAAGCGACACCGTTATACCTCGTATCCAGACAAGAGCATTCAGAGTCTCGAAGAGTGATAAATCATGGTTTACACGTATAAACGAACCCAGAGAAAAGAGTGACAGATACTTTGCCATGGGCGACAAATCAGGTAAACCTGACAGGGCGGATAAGAGAGTCCGGATTTATAACCGTGATTCACTCGGCTACGACGGCGAGAAGAGTGACCCGTTATATAAATCAATTGCTTTTTATATCAAACAAAACCCCGAGAGTGGCGTTAACGTCGGCTTCTACTACCCGTGCGGGCTCATAAACGCAATGGACTTTGGAGAGGAAAGCCCCTTCTACACATATGTCGAAATAGAAGACGGCCCAGTCTCCTTCTATATAATTCCTGGTGACAACTATAAAGATATTGTTACTTCCTATTGTCACATAACAGGACTTCCTGCCCTTCCGCCTCTCTTCTCGTTCGGCTTCTTCGGATCAAGCATGAACTATGTAGAAAGTGATGATGCTCCCGATAGAATATTGAGGTACTTCAAAAGAACCGAAGATGAGAAACTACCCTGTGAAGGTATGTATGTCTCATCAGGCTACCTCAAGGCTGATGACGGCAAGCGCTATGCTTTATATTGGAACACACGCAAATTCCCCCACTACGGCGACTATCTCAAATCTCTGCGTGACAGAGGATATAACCTTACCATGAACATCAAGCCGGGATTTCTGACAACCCATCCATGGTACGATGAACTGAATAAAAAGGGCTACTTTTTAAAGGATAACGAAGGAAAGACTCTTGTTGAATTCTATTGGGGTGGAGAAGCATCATTTCTGGACTTTGCCAACAGCGATGCATTCCTGTGGTGGAAGGAACAGCTCAAGGACAAATACCTCTCCCACGGCTGTACGGGAATCTGGAACGACAACAACGAATGCGAAATCGAAGACCCAGACTGTGATTCATTTAGGCGTAAGCTGATATTTCCTCTTTTAATGAATAAGGCGTCATGGGAGGCATTCAATGAAGTGTCCCCGGGGATAAGACCATGGATTTATACACGTTCCGCATGTCCGGGAATACAGAAATATGCCCGCTCGTGGACAGGAGACAACACTTCGACATGGAAAACGCTGAGGTATAACCAATATCAGGTGATGTCGCTCGGACTCAGTGGTATGCCATACATCGGAAATGACCTTGGGGGATTCTATGGAGAGAGACCGAGTGAGAATCTTCTTGTGCGCTCATGTCAGAGTGCAGTCTTCCAGGCGAGGTTTGTAATCCACTCGTGGCGCGAAGATGATAAGCCCACAGAGCCATGGACATACCCTGATGCACTGCCGTTGATTAAAGACCTTGTTTACGAGCACTACTACTTTATGCCATACCTCTACAATGCAGCTTACACATCATCCATCACCGGTATTCCAATGTGCAGGATTATGGCTCTTGAATACCCATTAGATAAAGAAATTCCAACGGATTTAGCGCTTTATCAAAGCGGCGACTCAATTCTCCCGCTCTTTGCAGTTGATGAGGGCGTAGAGACTATGTCTCTCCATCTTCCAGAAGATACACAGTGGTACGATGCTCAGAAGAAAGAACTTCTTACGGGCGGAAAGGAATATGACTTCGGTCTCCCATTCGGGAAAGCAAGATACCTCTTTAAAGTGCCGTCAATCATTCCGACAAGCCCCGGATGCGACACACTTGTAACCGGACGCTTTAAAAATCTCGAGATTATCCTCATGCCGGGGGAAAAGGACTATGAATATACCTACTTCGAGGATGACGGAGAAGAAAAACTTGAAAGCGGAAACTACACTCTCCTCAAGATTAAACTCTCCAAGAACAAAGTTGTAATCGAAACGACTCACGGGGCTCTCCCGACTGAAGGCCGGGTAATAACTCTTACCCTCCCCGACGGCTTTAAGTTCGAGAATGGAGAAAAAATAATTAAGCTCGACTACATGAATGAAAGACTCGAAATTAAGTTCAACGGCAGCTATTAAGATTCGACCCGGCACATATCCGGGTCTATTTCATTGTCCAAATTCGCAGATACCATCATACATGTTCAATATACGATAGAATTCAATAACATGAATCTTTATCTGTAGTTCCCTTTTACTTTTTCTATTAACTTTGAATTCTGAAGGCGGGTTACCCCGTCTCTTTTAATA
>CAVFNE010000149.1:0-5811 GCA_963623755.1 Muribaculaceae bacterium
CTTCACAAATGTAACAGATGATATCGGAGTCTGGATTTCCGGCTTCTTCGGAAGTGGTAAGTCACACTTCTTGAAAATGCTTTCTTATATCCTAGAAAACAAACCTGTCTGCGGAACAACTACTGTTGAAATGTTCAGGAAGAAGTTTGAAGGTGATAGCGCATCCTTCATGTGCATCGACAATTCTACAAGGGAAAAGGCTGAAACAATCCTCTTCAATATCGACATCGAAGGCTCGATAAACAAGACGAACACCGCAGTACTCAAGGTGTTTGCAAAGATGTTCTATAAACACCTCGGTTATCACGGCGACGACTTAAAGGTTGCCATGCTCGAAAAATACATCGATGCACAGGGAAAGACAGAAGAGTTTCGTAAGACCTTCGAGGAAATCAAAGGTAAACCGTGGCTCGAACAGAGGAAGGCTTTCGCTTTCAACGGTCAGGCAGTAATTCAGTCTCTTATAAAAGTTCTCGCAATGAGTGAAGAAGAGGCTAAACATTGGTTCTACGACAAAACAGCTGCCGACTCCTACTCTATTGCCACTCTTGTCAGTGACATAAACGAATATTGTGCGTCAAAGAGTAAGAACTTCCGGCTCATTTTCATGGTTGACGAAGTCGGACAGTATGCAGGGACAGATAATAGTCTCCTTTTGAACCTTCAGTCTCTTGTTGAGGAAATCGGCTCAAAGTGCAGAGGAAAAGTATGGGTTGTCTGTACAGGGCAGCAGTCAATTGATGAAATCATCAAAGCAAGAGATGACGAATTTTCACGTATACAGGCCAGATTTAAGACTAGACTCAGCCTTTCATCCTCCTCCGTTGATGAAGTCATCCAGAAGCGTATTCTGAAGAAGAAGCCTGTTGCTGAAAAGTGTCTTACTTCACTCTATGAGGCAAATGATTCTGTTCTCAGAAATCTCTTCACATTCTCCGGTGCTGTCGGTGATATCAAAGGATACAGGAATACTGAGGACTATGTATTAGATTACCCCTTTGTGCCTTATCAGTTCACCCTCATGTCAAAGGCATTTGCAGAGATCCGTAAGCATGGAAATTCCGGTAAGCACCTCTCCGGCGGAGAGAGGTCCATGCTCTCGGGTTTCCAGGAAGCTGCACAGAAAATACAAAACGGCGATGAGTTCGCCCTCGTCCCGTTTTATTATTTCTATGATACTGTCCACACCTTTCTGGACGCATCCATCAGAAATGTTATCGAACGCTGTCAGAGAGCAGCAGACAATGGGAACGGCATTGAACAGTATGACGTCGAAATTTTGAAGCTCTTGTATCTTATCCGTTATGTCCACGATGACGTACCTGCCAATATCGACAATATTGTAATTCTTATGGCAGATAACGTTCGAACAGATAAGATAATAGAGAGAGAAAAGGTCAGTGCTTCGCTTAACAGACTTTTACTCGAGAATTACATCGGAAGAACTAATAACACCTATAACTTTCTCACTGATGAGGAACAGGATGTACAGAGAGATATCAGGAATACCCAGATTGACTCTTCAAGCATCTTAAGCCGTATCGGTGGAATAATCACCTCTGATATCTACACAAACAAGAAGTTCAGATACGGTATTTCCGATTTTCCGTTCGATATCAAAGTCGACAACCTTTCAATCGGTTCATCTAGCGGCGGTATGCAGCTGAGATTCTTAACCGCAGCTTCCGACAGAGACGAAAAAACAGAGTTGTATCTTCTCAATGTATCTTCCAATATGGCTGTTGTTGTCCTGGACGATACTAATTACTACGCGCTCACTGAGAATGCAATGAAGATTCGTAGGTACGCTCAAAGCCGTAACACATTCTCACTCTCCCCTTCTATGCAGAAGATATTATCACAGCAGCAGGAGTATGCGGCAGGTTATGATAAAACAGCAAAAGAAGAGCTGATTAAAGCAATTACAGGCGGCACGTTTTATGTCGCTGGAGAGAAGTTATCAATAAAGAAAAGTGATGCCAAAACAATGATTGATGAAGCCCTCGGATTTCTTGTTTCTCACGTCTACAGCGAACTATCTTTGATTGATACCAATGTCAAAGACGACATAGCAGAAATCAAGGAAATACTATCTGGCCAGAAATGGTTTAACGAGGACAGTAATCAAATGCGCCCGAATGCTGGGGCAGCGTCCCATATTATGGATTATCTCATAATGATGGAAAGGCAGAGACACGTTGTTACCATGTTTGACATCCATCAGAGGTACCAGAGTGTACCTTATGGCTGGAGAGAAATCGATATCACCGCTGTTGTTGCCTCCCTTATAGCAGAACAGAAAGTATCCATAAAAAATGCCGGCTCTGTCATCAAGGCTGATAATCCCAGCCTCATCGACATGCTCCGTAAGAAGAGCGAAATCGGAAAGACAATCATTGCCGTCCGTCAGAGTATGAGTATACAGAAAATCAATCAGGTAAGGGCCCTTCTCCGTGATTATTTTTCTATTCAGGATGTGCCGTCTTCAGAAGATGATCTCTGTGCTTTTATAGTAAAAGAGTTTACTGAACGCCAGAATCACTTCCTCATTCTCAAGCGCGACTATTACACCCGTAATCCCTACTACCCTGATAGAGACAAGGTCAATACGGCCTTTGAGCTGACAAAAGAAATCCTTTCCAGAAAGGATGACAACTTCGCTCTCATTGACACTCTCATTAAAAAGGAAGATGAGCTAATTGACAACATGAACGCTCTCAGCAATGTAGAAGGATTTTTCAGGAATCAGGTTAAAGTTTTCGATGAAGGATATAATCTTGTTGAAGGGCTCAGGGACGAGAAAGATTACTTTGCCGAAAACAGTGAAGCGTATGATGCAATTAATGAAATTGAGACAATTGTGGAGAAACAGGCTGTGTTCAACTATGACAGAATACATGACCTATATTCTCTCGTTGCCGTTGTCAACGATGCTCACGACAAACTCCTCGATAAGAAACGAAACGACGTTCTTCATACAGTTGAAGAATGTAGAAAAGCTGTGTTAGACGCAGCAAAAGGTGTAAGCGGTGCGGAGGCGATAATCAGTGACGCTGAACGCAATTTCGACTCGAAGAGTGCTATAATAAAGACAGCGACAAATCTTGCTCTTCTTGACGGTTACGTAACCCAGATAACATCTTATAAGGACAAGGCCACTTCCAGTATTGAGGCTCTTTCAAAGACTGTATCAGATATTCCTAAAAAGGATAAGAATATCAAGACTTGTCAAAAGAGCGTTGTCTTCAACTCCCGTAAACTCGAAAGTCAGGATGATATAGATAGATACGTCGAAGAAATCAGAGCAAAGCTTACTACCCTACTCGACGGATGCGACGGCATAGAGCTCAAATAAGGAGAAACAAGTGAACAGAACAGCGATAAACACTTATGCAGTATGGGCTAGACGCGAAATGGTAGCGAAAGTCTCCCAGAGAGCTCTTAAATACGGTATTACGGAAGATAATCACGGGAGTACAACGGAAGACAGTGTAAACGGAGTACTGCTTTCCCGCATTGAATTAAAGGAACGTAACGCCCTTATCGAAGAGATAGAGAAGAAAGGCTATAAAGAAGTAATGGATGAGGTTGCCTACACATGGTTTAACCGCTTCATTGCCCTGAGATTCATGGAAGTTAACGGCTATCTTCCTACCATGATTCGTGTATTTACTGACGACAACAATAATTTCCGCCCGCAGATTCTCACTGAAGCCATAAATCTCGAGATGGACGGCCTCAACATAGAGAAGGTTTACGATTTCAAAAAGAAGAACGACAACGAAGGCCTTTTCAAGTATCTCATCATCACACAGTGCAATGCACTCAGTACTCCCCTTCCCCGGATGTTCCAGAAGATCAACGACTACACCGAACTTCTATTTCCTGACTATCTTCTCAGAGACGGCAGCGTCATACAGAAGATGATCGAGATGATTCCCGAAGACGACTGGAAGGAACAGGTACAGATTATAGGTTGGCTTTATCAGTATTATATTTCAGAGAAGAAAGATGAGGTCTTCAAAGCTTTCAAAGAGAAGAACCTCAAAGCTACAGCAAAGGAAATTCCTGCTGCCACCCAGCTTTTTACCCCCGACTGGATTGTGAGATATCTCATCGACAACTCTCTTGGCAGGCTTTGGATGCTCAATCATCCGAACGCTTCTCTCACTAAGCATATGTCATATTACATAAAACCATGTGACATAGAAAATGATTTTATAAAGTTAAAGAGTCCTGAAGAAATCAAGCTCTGCGACCCATGCTGCGGTTCGGGCCATATGCTGACGTATGCCTTCGACCTTCTTTTTGAGATTTACTCTGAATGCGGATATACAACAAAGGATGCAGTTGAACACATCATCAAGGATAATCTTTACGGCATCGAACTCGATAATAGAGCCGGTCAGCTTGCATACTTCGCCCTCATGATGAAAGCAAGGGAAAAATACAGACGTTTCTTCTCGTCAAATATCCAGCCGAACATATGTGTTCTCCATAACGTGTCATTTACAGATGACGAAATGCTTGAAGCAACATATCTTTTCAACAAAAAAAATGACATGCTTCTTACTAACCTACTCTCTCAGTATGAACATGCAGACACCCTCGGCTCACTCATCACACCCATAATCGAAGATATTGACTCTCTTAAATTAATGCTCAAAGCCGATTCCACAGGAGATCTCTTCTCAAATCCAAATGATTCAATCTACAGAAGAGTTCAGGATGTACTGAGATTCAGTGATTACCTCTCGAAGAGATATCATGTGGTGGTGACGAATCCGCCGTATATGGGAAACTCCAATATGGGAGAATCTCTCAAGAAATATCTTGAGACTGAATACAAGGATTACAAATATGACATGTTCTCAGCATTCTTTGTAAGATGCTGTAAACTGACAGTACCAGAAGGTTATCTTGGATTCATGTCTCCTTATGTATGGATGTTTATCTCTTCTTATGAAAAGTTAAGAAATCTTTTTATTGAAAAGAAAACCATCACATCTCTCGCCCAGCTTGAGTATTCAGCTTTTGCAGATGCAACTGTCCCTCTCTGTATCTTTACTCTTAAAAATGCAAAGAATGATATCAAAGGTTCATATTTCAGGCTTACTGAGTTTACGGGCGGTATGGAAGTCCAGAACAAGAAGATTCTGGAGGCAATATCAAATTATGACTGTGGATATTACTATGAGGTATCTGCAGAGCAGTTTAAGAAGATACCGGGCTCTCCGATTGCATATTGGGCAAGCAGAAAAATAATAAAACTGTTTGAAGAAAACAAGCCTATTGATAACTATTGCCAGCCATTAGTAGGCTTGCAAACAGGAGACACAAATCGTTTTCTACGATTGTGGTTTGAAATTAATATTCATAAAGTTTGTTTTGATGCAAATTCACCAGAATTTGCTCAAAAGAGTAAGCAAAAATGGTTTCCTTATAACAAAGGGGGCACATATAGGAAGTGGGTAGGTAATCAAGAATATCTTGTTAACTGGGAAAATGATGGTTATGAGATTAAGCATTTTTTTGATGAAAAAGGTAAGCGACGTTCTGTTATAAGAAATCCCAATTCATATTTTATGCCTTCTATTACATGGTCAGATGTAACTTCTGGTAATTTTGCCATTCGTTATGGAAAACCTGGGCGAATACATGATGTAGTTGCAATGAGTGCCTTTTCTGATAGTCTTGAAATTCTTGAACTTGCTCTTGGCGTGATGAATACTCCGATTGCAAATCATATTTTTAAGATGCTTAATCCTACCATGCACTTGCCTACGGGAACTTTTTCAAGTTTTCCGTATG
>CAVFNE010000150.1:0-5783 GCA_963623755.1 Muribaculaceae bacterium
AGATTATCGATGAAATTTCCTAGGAAGCGTATATTTTAGAAAAAGTTTGGGATAAGAGCCGATATAGAAACAACTTTTATCGAGTTTTCAATCAACTATGGTGGAACTTTCGAGGCATATCTCCTGAGGCCTTGATAGTGCTGTAGATATCTCCATCAACGCTTTTCTCACTTGTCTTATTCCCATCGATACTGTAGTTCTTGAGTGTCCGAGAGTTGATGCGATATCTTCGTGTATTATTCCTCTGAATGAACGTCGTGCGTCGTCAAGCCTGTTTTTGTGGCATCTTACCTGGGCCATATAGTTGTCCTTCAGCTCGTTGTATTCTGTCTCCGATGATGCGCTGTACATGCTGTTCTTTATTTTAGCCATAATTCTCCAATGCATTGCTGCCAGCTGCAGATTCTTTTCTCTTTTATGATTGTTTGAGTTTATAAAGTCGTGCTTGAGATGTATGAGACGGGAGAATGCAAGCACATCTGTTTTGAAGACACGCGCATAGTTCTCTACTTCTCTTTCTCCCTCCGATGTGGGAAGAGAGAGAATGAAGAAGAGAAAATTACGCCTGAAGAGACTTTTTGAGAGCCTTGACGCAAGCTCCTCTTCTTTTTCGTTTTTAAGTATGTAATCATCCCTGTTATTCGTATCAATTATGTATGAACATATATCTTTGATGTCCATATCCGAGAATTTAATCGGGTTGTAAAAAACCATCGGCTCGGATAGGGGAATGTCGTTTCCGTCATCCTCATTGTCAAGGTGGTTATCCGTTGTATAAAACTCTCCATTTTCACATGAGTACTCGATTTCCATGTATTGATGGGATGCTTCTTTTTTCTTAACCCTTCTTATGCGGTAGGAACACACCTGCTTCAGATAATAATTGAAACTTCTGGAAGCAATGCGGTAACTCGACATTATCTTTTCAATATCTTCGCTCATGTTGATGTATATGCTTGACAGTAAATCGCGGTTGACGAAAAGCCTGTCCCTGCATATGAGGTAAATTAGCTTCCTTGTTCTTTGTAAGATGAAATCTCTCTCTTTTTTAGTCGTGTTTTTATTTTGGTTGTAGGCGATGACTACGGATGAAAAATACTCATCCTCAGCTTTTGACAGAATGTCGTTCTCCATTTGTATCCTCTCCTTTTCGCGGTATAGATTAAAGTGAAAAGTAAGTGCCATTTACGTAATTTTAGCCTTATTTGTGATAATTTGAGTATGTAAAATACAAATAATAGAGAATGATGAGTTGTGTATTACGATTTTAAGCATATAAAAAACAGCCCTTCCGGGCTGCTCTTATTTCATCTCAAGTAGTCTGTTTCCACTTCCGATTACCCTGGGTTGTGTACCCTTTATCACGGCATCTTCGTCCACGACTACTTCCTCCACGCCTTTGATTGACGGGATGGAGTAGGATATATCCATCATGAGGTTCTCGACAATGCTCCTAAGTCCTCTTGCTCCTGTCTTCTGCTCGAAGGACTTTTTAGCAATGGCCTTGACTGCATCAGGGGTGAATGTAAGCTTTATACCGTCAAGTGAGAAAGACGTTGTATATTGCCTGATGATTGAGTTTTTCGGCTCAGTGAGAATTCTCACAAGGTCCTCTTCTTTAAGGTTTTCGAGTGAGACATGAATCGGAAGACGACCGATGAACTCGGGAATCAGACCAAACTTGACAAGGTCATCAGGATGCAGAAGCTTAAAAAGCTCTCCAAGGTCCTTTTCTTCATTCTCCTCGACTTTTGCCCCGAAGCCCATCGAGGAAACAGCAGTTCTCTTTTCAATGACTTTATCAAGTCCTACGAATGCTCCTCCGCATATGAAGAGGATGTTCGAAGTGTCGATTTTAAGCATTTCTTGGTTAGGATGCTTTCTTCCGCCCTGAGGTGGAACAGAAGCAACAGTTCCTTCGATTATCTTCAAAAGTGCCTGCTGCACACCTTCGCCCGATACGTCTCTTGTGATTGAGACATTTTCGCTTTTCTTCGCAATTTTATCGATTTCGTCGATGAATATTATTCCGCTCTGTGCTCTCTCGATATCTCCATCGGTAGCTTCGATGAGCTTTAAAAGGATATTCTCGACGTCCTCGCCGACATAACCAGCCTCTGTGAGCGTTGTTGCGTCGGCAATTGCAAAGGGGACGTTAAGTTTTTTAGCCAAAGTGCGCGCAAGTAGTGTCTTACCAGTTCCCGTCGGACCAACGATAAGGATATTGGACTTATCGATTTCGACACCGCTTTCTTTTATCTTATCGGCGTACTTGATTCTCTTGTAGTGGTTGTAGACAGCAACAGAGAGTACCTTCTTTGCGCTATCCTGGCCGATTACATATTCGTCGAGATAGGCTTTAATCTCTTCTGGTGTCGGGATATCGAGTTCATCGAATTCGTTAGAACTCTCTTCTTTTCCCTGACGACGGATAATATCGTTGCATGTCTCTATACAATCTTCGCAGATGGCGATTCCGGGGCCGGTTACAGCTCTCACCGAACCGTCGAGCGGATGACCGCAAAATGAACAGTATTTAACATTTCTAGCCATTCTTCTTCATCACCTTATCAACAATTCCATATTCGAGAGCCTCTTCGGCACTCATATAAAAGTCTCTGAGTATATCCTTTTCGACGGTTTCTCTATCCTTTCCTGTATGCCTGGAGAGGATGGACACGCTCAGATTCTTTATCCTCTGCATCTCACGGTTGGTGACAATGATGTCACTTGCCTGACCTTCAGCGCCACCTGAGGGCTGATGAATCATGACACGGGCAGAGGGGAGGATGAACCTGTTGTTCTCTGCTCCTCCTGCAAGAAGAATAGCTGCCATGGAACATGCCTGACCGATACATATTGTGCGAACAGGACACGATATGTATTGCATTGTATCGTAGATTGCAAGTCCTGCTGTCACACTGCCACCGGGAGAGTTGATATATAAGTTGATATCTTTTTTCGGATTCTCGCTCTCTAAAAACAAGAGCTCCGCCACAACGAGATCTGCCATAGCATCGTTGATTTCCCCGTCGACAAAGACGATTCTGTCCTTAAGAAGACGGGAAAAAATATCGTAACTACGTTCCCCTGTTCCTGTCTGTTCAAGAACGTAGGGGATGTATGTGTTCATCTTGGGATTTAGCAAAGCTTACTCCTTGTCGTCTGCTTTCTTTTCTATTGCCTTGAATGTGTTGTTCTCGATAAGGAACGGACCAATCTTCTGGTATTTCACTTCATCAACAAGGTAGGGCTTATATTGTTCTCTTGTCTTTTCATCGAGATCCTTGAACTCTTCACCTGCATACTCTTCAATTTCTTCATCGGTTGCTCCGAAGTTCTCCTTCTCGACTATTTCAGAAAGAACAACTTCTCTCTTTGCATCCTTTACGGACTCTTCATTCCAGTTGGCGGTAAAGCTTTCCTTTGTTTCGTTGGTTCTCTTCAGGAAGTCGAGTAAATTCTTCTCTCCACCGAATTGAGATGCGAGGTTATCCCACTTGTTTTTGTTAATCTGGTCAACCATTGACTGGGGAACTGCAATTTCGACGCTGTCCATAATCTTATTGATTACAGCATTTGCCTTTGCATGTTTCCTATATTCTTCGAGCTTCTCGTCGAGGTCCTTTCTTATGCCCTTATTGAGGTCGTCGACTGTCTCATATTCGTCCTTGACATCCTGTGCAAACTCATCATCGACTTCAGGAAGCTCTCTCTTTTTGAGCTTTGTGAGGGAGATTTTGATTTCAACGGTCTTCCCTTCAAGATCTTCATTCGGAGCATCTTCAGCTGTGTATGTCTTTGTGACTGTTTTCTTCTCGCCTGTAGACATACCTACAACATCGTCATCAATCTTGAATGTGTTGTATGTTGTTCCGAGTGTGAATGAGAAGTCGTCTCTCTTGTAATTCTCTTTCTCTTCGCCGTCGACTGTTACTGTGTAACTGACAGTTGCAATATCGCCGGTCTCTGCAGGGGTTGTCTTGTTGACGATGATTGCGTTCTGCTCTCTGATTTTTTCAATTTCTTTCTCTACATCCTCGTCTGTGACGCTCTTGTCCTCGAACTCAACTTCAAGGCCCTTGTATTGAGGAAGCTCAAAGACAGGGTGGATATCATACTTGACTGTGAATGTTACATCACTATCCTTCTTGAAAGGAAGAAATTTCTCTCCGTCCTGAAGCTCTGGAACAGAGTAGGGAAGCGGCTTCTGAGCCTTATCGAGTGATTCGATAACCTCTTTTAAATTCTCTTCCATCTTATCAAATGTAATTTCTGTTCTGACCTGGTCGCCGATTTTTCTTTCGACAACTGAAAGAGGTGCATGCCCCTTTCTGAAACCGGGCATGTCGATAGTCTTTGCATACTCCTTCATCTTTTCGCTGTATGCCTGTTCGATAGACTCTGCATCAACAGTGAGTGTGAGTGCTGCCTGACTATTGTCTAAAATTTCGAATTTCTTTTCTTTAACCATTTTATCCGGGACTCCCTTGTAAATTATTAATGCGCACTAAAAGCCAAACTACTATATACATTTTCTTTTCTTTTGTACATAAGGGCTTTTTCATAAATTAACTTAATAATTGAAAAGTGAGAAGGGGAGAATGCGAAAAAGTAGTCATTCTACCTTTTAAGATATTCTCTCTTTCTTTATAATAAAGCTGTGAGAAGATATCTGTCCCTAGCTTTGTTTATTATATTATTGTCTGTGTCGTGCTCGACTAGAGGAGGCACCTATTCCTCTTCCTCCGATGAGGAGAGAACAGCTGTGCTGACACTTTCCTCGGATATGATTCAAAGCTTTTCGTGTGAGCTGACGAGTGCGGATATAGCACCGGCCCTCAGAGGGTCATACACCTTCTATTCGGAGTACCTTCCCTCGTTTTCTCTTGTAGAAGAGAGATATCTCACCTCTGTAATAGGTATACTTGAAGATGAATTCTCATCAGCATTCATTGCCACTAGTGCAGCGTTCTCTCAAAAAGAAGCTGATAACCCCTCCCATTTCTTCAATGGAGATATGCTCACAGCCTCGCTTGAGACGGCGGCAAGAGCCGATATAGAGGTTTCTTTCAGAGCGATTATTGAGGCTCATAAAGAAGAACTTGACGATGCTTTTTCTGAAAGTGAATCTACATTTAACAGAATACAGCGCTCCTACCGCAGTCTTGTGATAGTGGACATTTATCTCTCCATTCCTGATCCCGAGCCGGTTGATGAGGAGGCTCTCATATCTCTTGTCCTTGATAAATATTATTCCATCCTTTCAGACAGTGAGACAAAGCTTAGGAACAATCCCCTCTACGGCGAAAGTTCCTACCGTCTGTTCTGGAGGTAAACAATCAACAACCCACGGGACAAGTCCCGGGGTATGTAGCGAAAGTGGCATACCCTTGCTCCTTAGCCTCAGCGGGTTACCTTAACGGTTTCTCGTGGTCCGTTACGGGAGAATATATAGGTACCGATAGGTGTTGTCCTAGCCTGTCGCTCTACGGTCCGTGTTTAAACAGTCTCGATGGGTAGAGACAGTGATGCGGACTCTAAACCTCCCGTAACATTGGCGAAGGACGCCGGAGTTGGCGACTCCGTTACCGCAGGAGAAGCGGGCCTTAAAGGCGCTTTATCTCCACTTTCCAGAAGAGTTCACAGTGCTCTTCAGTGGAATGTCGTTCAGCTGTATCACCCGTATGAGGCCAGTCATGGTATATGTACTTAATATTAACAGCAAACCGCTCATGCCATGCACTGAAGCGAAAGCTAAACATCTGCTATTAGCGCGGAAA
>CAVFNE010000151.1:0-5694 GCA_963623755.1 Muribaculaceae bacterium
CAGGAATCAGGGTACAGCCTAGTCGAGTCAATCTATGGTGACTGGGCGACAGTCGTGGGCCTTCCGATTGATAAAATCATTGAAATACTATCAACCGATTAGTTCGTCGTAGTGCTCGAGTCCCAGCTCAAGGATCTTTGTTATATGGTCATCGGAAAGGCGGTAAAGGATGTTTCTTCCGTCTTTACGAAACCTGACGAGCCTCGATGCCCGTAAAAGCTTGAGTTGCTGTGAGCATGCGCTTTGACTTATCGATAACTCATCACTTATTTTCCCCACTCCGCTTTCCTCATGCTGGGAGAGGTAGAATAGAATCCTCAGTCTTGTCGGGTCACCGAAAACCTTGAAAAAGTCGGCCATGTCGACAATTTCCTCTTCACTTATTCTGATTTCATCCATTTGAACCTCTTGTGTATATTTCATATAATAACTGATTAATCACGTTTGATGAAGTTGTTACTCAGGAGTTGACTATGACAATAGACAAAAACAAAGCTCACCTTACCCTCCTCGACGGAAAGGAGATGGATCTCGATATTATCAAGGACAATATGGACGGCTACTCCATAGATATTTCGAAGCTCAGAAAGGAAACAGGATACATTACATATGACCCGGGTTTCATGAATACCGGCTCATGCATGTCTTCAATCTGTTATGTCGACGGCGAGAAGGGAATACTGCACTACCGTGGCTACCCAATCGAAGAGCTTGTCGAGAAGTGTGACTTTATAGAAGTAGCGTACCTCATGGTCAAAGGCTTTCTTCCAAATCTGGAAGAGAGACAGCGCTACATGGAGCTCTTGAACAGACACTCACTGTTACACGTCAACATGAAGGAATTCTTACGCGCCTACCCCTCGGATGCACACCCGATGAGTATCCTTGTTGCAATGGTAGCGTCCCTCTCGGCCTTCTATCCCGAGCTTGAAGAGAGAGACCCCGAAGAGAACATAGACCTCACAGTCACAAGACTGTTATCGAAAATGAGAACAATCGCAGCCTATACATACAGGCAGATGGAAGGAACAGATTTCGTGGACCCGAAGTATGAATACTCATACTGTGAGAACTTCCTGAATATGATGTTCCACACTTCAGTCAACAACTACACTCCGAATCCTGTGCACGTCAAGGCCCTCAATCAGCTCTTGATTATCCACGCCGATCATGAGCAGAATTGCTCGACAACTGCCGTACGCCTTGTTGGATCTAGTGAAGCAAATCTCTATGCCTCCGTTGCTGCAGGCTGCTGCGCGCTCTGGGGTCCCAGGCACGGTGGCGCCAACATGGAAGTTATGAATATGCTGAGTAAAATCAAAAGCGACAATCTCTCGATAGATGAAGTAATCAGAAAGGCAAAGGACAAGAACGACCCATTCCGTCTTTCAGGCTTCGGCCACAGAGTTTATAAGACATTCGATCCGAGAGCAAAAATTGCAAAGAAGATATGTCTGGAAGTCATGCAATCGACACATAAGCACGACACATTACTCGACATTGCTATGGAGCTCGAGGAGAAGGCTACCCACGACGATTACTTTGTCTCGCGTCACCTCTACCCCAACGTCGATTTCTACACTGGAATTACATTCCGTATGCTCGGTATTCCCGCTAACCTCTATACAGTTATGTTTGCAATGGGACGACTCCCGGGCTGGATTGCACACTACCTGGAATGGAAACACGACGAGTACATGAAAATCGGACGCCCCAGACAGGTTTATACGGGTATATCAGAGCGTGAGGTGGTGAGCATTGAAAACCGTTAAAGCTGTTGTCTTCGATTTCAACGGGACACTTTTCTTCGACTACAGGGAAAACAGAGATGCCTGGGATGAGATATCAAAGCGCTACCGCGGTCGTATCTTCGAGGAGGATGAATACAACTCGATGATGGGGATGACGGACACTATGTGCGTGAAGAAACTCCTGGGTGAGAAAAGTGATGAGGAGATAATGAGAATATCTGATGAGAAGGAGGATATTTACTTTTCGCTATGCCTCGAGAGAGGACTCGAAATCGAAAGGGATGGCTTGGCCTTCATAGAGAAGCTCAAAAGAGACAACATAAAGGTGCTTATTGCCTCCTCTTGTCCGAAGAAGAATATGGAGTGGTATAAGAAAAACCTCCATCTTCTCGATTATTTCGCCCCCGACTACATCATTGCAGGGCGCGATGACTTACCAAGTAAACCCGAGAGTGACATATTCCGTCTGGCCCTCAAGACAGCATCTGTCTGTGGCAGTGACGCTGTCTCTTTCGAAGACTCTCCAAACGGCCTTATAGCTGCAATAAATACACCCTTCAGAAAAACATATTGTATCTCCTCCCCCGGTTTTGATGATACCATCCAGAAGACTCTTGCGCCTGTGATTACTTGGCGCTACACCCTTAGGCACTATAAAGAGGTCATAACAATTGATTGAAATCAGAAAAGCAGAGGAAAAAGATATTCCTTCCATTCTTGAAATTTACAAAGAAGCAAAGAAATATATGCGTGAGCACAGAAACCCGAACCAATGGTCCTCATCCTACCCTTCCGAGTGCGACATATTGTTCGATATAGCAAAAGGCCTCCTTTATAAGATAGTCGAAGAGGAAAAGCCTGTTGCCGTGTTCTTCTTTACACTCAACGAAGAGACAGCCTACAGAAAGATTGACGGCGCATGGTCGAAGGATGAGTACTACGGGACACTTCATAGAATAGCGTCAAACGGGACAAAGAAGGGAATATTGAGAGAAGTAATCGACTTTGCCTTAAGATTTGTTCCCTACATAAGAATCGATACCCACCGCGACAACAAGACAATGCAGAGCGCCCTCCTTTCCTATGGCTTTAAAGAATGCGGCATAGTCTACTACTTAAGAGACGGAGAAAAAGCAGAGCGTATTGCATTCGACTACATAAGGGAAAGCTACCTATAGCGTGCGTCGTGTGTTACCTTGACGCTGAGTTTACCCGAGAGAATATCCTGGTAGTCTTTGAGGTTTTTCTCAAGGAGCGTTGGAATCGGGAGGGAGTACGGGCACTTTTTCATGCACTCACCACACTTAACGCAATCCTTGATTTTCGCCATCATCTCCTGCCCTTCCTTTCCAAGTTGACTCTCGGAGGGAGAGCGCCTGATAAGCTGAATCATACGCGCACATTGATTAATCTGTATTCCCCTCGGGCACGGGAGGCAATATCCGCAGCCGCGGCAGAACTCCCCGCTGAGCTCTTTACGGTCCTTTTCAATTTCCTCTTCCATCAATGGAGTCATGGTAACTCCTTTATCATTATAGGATAGCCATTCATCAAGTTCTTTCTCTCTCTGCACTCCCCAGATAGGAAGGACATTGTCAAACTGTGCCATAAACGCATAGCACAGGTGGCTGTCTGTCAATAAGCCCCCGCTGAGCCCCTTCATTGCGATGAAGCCGATATCTTCTTTTCTGCACTTTTCAACAAGCTCCAATTCCTTTTCGCCCGATATATATGAAAACGGAAACTGCAGTGTTTCATAAAGGGCGCTCTCTATTGCCTCATCTGCGACATCAAGGCGGTGATTTGTGATGCCGATATGTCTAATCTTCCCGTCTTTCTTCGCCTCTAGTAGGTATTGATAGATATCGTCACTTTCCTTGGGGCAGAATGAGGGGTTATGGAATTGATATATATCTATATAGTCGGTCTTGAGAGTTCTTAAAGACGTTTCAAGGTCCTCTTTGACTTTTTCAAGCGTAGTGGATGCTGTCTTTGTTGCAACATAAACCTTGTCCCTGATTCCCTTAAGCGCAATCGAAAGCTTATATTCGCTGTCGGAGTACGCCCTTGCCGTGTCGAAGAAGGTAATTCCCCCGTCATATGCCTTTCTTACGAGGTATACTGCATCTTCTGTACTCAAACGCTGGATAGGAAGTGCGCCGAAGCCGTTCTTACATACTGTGATTCCTGTTTTACCGAGTCTTACTGTGTCCATAGGTAAATCATATTCCCTTATTCCTTCATTTTCTATAGAATTCGCTAGGTATGTCAGAAACAAAACATAAATATATAGGTGACAAGGCGTTTTATAGAGCAACCCTTGCCATTGCTCTTCCGATAATGATCCAGAACGGATTTACAAACTTCGTGTCGCTACTCGACAACATAATGGTCGGGCGTATAGGGACGGAGGAGATGAGCGGAGTCAGCATTGCAAACCAGCTTATCTTCGTCTTCAATCTCGTAATATTCGGTGTTGTCTCGGGCGGTGGAATCTATGGAGCACAGTACTTCGGGAAAAAGGACAGCGAAGGGATAAAGATAACAATCCGCTTCAAGCTTATCCTGGGCTTTTTCTCGACTCTTCTTGCCTCTCTTCTCCTTGTTATCTATGGGAAAAACCTTGTCTCTTTGTTTCTCAAAGGAAGCGAAGACGGAGGGGATAAACTCTTAACCCTTGAGTCTGGTTACAACTACATCCTCACCATGATTCCAGGGCTTATTGCATTCACACTCTCACAGGTTTATGCCTCAACGCTGAGAGAAAGCGGCGAGACAGTGCTCCCTATGAGAGCAGGCTTGATTGCAATCGGCGTCAACCTTTTCTTTAACTACCTACTTATCTACGGCAAATTCGGCTTTCCAGAACTCGGCGTTGTGGGAGCTGCAATCGCTACCGTTCTCAGCAGATACGTCGAAGCTTTCATAATTGTATTCATCTCACACAGAAAAAAAGATAAGTATCCGTTCTTTACAGGGCTCTATAAGAAAATCATCATACCGAAGAAAAACTTCAAAGCAATCATACTCGCGGCTTTCCCCTTAATCATCAATGAGACAACATGGTCAATCGGAATGACGTTCCTTTGTCAGAGTTACTCGACACGGGGTCTCAATGCAATTGCGGGCTTCAACATTTCAAGTGTACTCTTGAACATCTTCAATGTCACATTCATGGCTGTCGGCTCTTCAATTTCGATTATAATCGGTCAGCTGTTGGGAGCAGGAAAAATCGAAGAGGCTGTGGACAGTGACCGTAAGCTCATTGTCTTCTCTATTACTGTAGGAACTCTTGCGGCACTTTTAATGTCTTCTCTCTCAACCATCTTTCCTCTTCTCTACAACACAAACGACACAGCACGCCATATTGCAACCGAGCTCATCATAGCCGAGGCCGTGTGCATGCCACTCTTTGCTCTCAAGAACGCCACATACTTTACACTCCGCTCGGGCGGAAGAGTATGGATTACCCTTCTCTTCGACTCTGCCTTCTTATGGACATTCGGCATTCCCGTCGCCTACTTTGTTTCCAGGTACACAACGCTCTCTGTGACGTGGATATATCTTTCTGTACAGGCAACAGACATCATCAAGTGCATAATCGGGATAATCCTTGTTAAAAAGCGTATCTGGGTCAACAACATAGTGTAGAAAAAAACACCCCGTTTCCGAGGTGCCTTTGATTGTGGTTATTTTATTATAGATAATATTTATAGCAGCCGGTGATAAAGTCACAATTGAGTGCAGTTTCATTACATATTGCCTCAGTAAAACTGCCAACATTTTCTTCATCATATGTTATCTTTGCAGTAATAGGCTTATATGTTATTCCGTGCAATACAAATGACGTTACTTCAAATTCAACACCATTTTCAGTTGCTTTGTATTTACCTGAATCTCCAGAATTATTACACGAAAACTAACTTTTATGTGCCTTCTTTTC
>CAVFNE010000152.1:0-5665 GCA_963623755.1 Muribaculaceae bacterium
GTATTATGTTGAGAGCCTTCTCATCATTGAAAAAGGCATCTGTATAGAATGCAGCTATGTCCCACACGCTCTTTCCGGTCTCACGGCTGCGTTTATTGAGCTTATCCTCTCCATCGTCTCCATCTCCTGTGAGATGGCCGACATCTGTAATGTTCATTACATGCTTTACCTTGTAGCCGTCATATGTTAATGCCCTCTTCAGAACATCCTCGAATATAAAGGTCCTGAGATTCCCGATATGTGCAGCGTTATAAACAGTAGGACCACAACAGTACATCGATACCTTACCCTCTTTGATGGGGATAAATTCTTCTATTCTGCGATTCATCGTGTTGTACAGTTTCATTTGTTAAACTCCTTGTCAGCGGATACCCCGACCCTTGTCCCGTGGGTTGTTGATATTCAGTCCTCCGTATAAATCAATTCTCGCTTATTATAGTGAATTAAACTCACTTGATAAAGATAAGCTTTTTGAAGTCTACCGGCTATATCTCAATCTCGAGAAGCCACTTCATCGTCCCTTTAGATGATATTACCGTCTCAATGGCAGCCTTCTCCTCTTCAAAGCGGTATGTATAGCCGAGAGATAATTCCCCATCCTCATATTCCACTTCAAGTCCATCTTTCTCAAACTTTATATAAACGCTGTCTGTGCTTCTCTTGTACCCGAGTGTAAAGTATGAATAGGAAAGATTGATTCTCTCCTCCCTCTTCTCCCTGCCACTCTGAAATATTTTCTTTATCGAAGAGGAGAGAGTGACAGAGTAAAGCATAATACGGCCCTCTACAGAGTATTCATAGTCCCTGTACTCCCTCAAATACACAGGCTCATCCTCCATCTTCAATTCATGCTTTATTCTGAAATCTCCGCTGTTGATTTCTACAGCCATATAGTTCATCCAGAGATTCGATGCATGAGAAAAAGTCTGCACCCGTCCCTGGCCGAGGGTGATTTTAAAATAGGAAAATGAAACAGAAGAAAGGAAAGAAAATGAAAACGCATCCGCATCAGCCATCGATGCCATCCCCCTTATACTGAAGACTTCTGCCATGCTGTATTCAGTTATAACCCATAGTGTGTGGCTGCCAGTCCTGTTTATTCCCTTTGTCTGGTATACCTTCTCCTTCCCCGGCGTGCCGTAGAGAAGAGCAAGAGCAAAGGAGTTCTCCTTCCACACAACTCCCAGCCCCTTTCTCTCACCGAGGAAGGAAAAAAGATGAAGAGAGCCGGAAAGTGTTATTCCCGAGCCGAATATGCGGGAAGAAGATGAATAAGAAGAAAAGGATGGGAGAAGAGAAAAGGAGGAATAGGGATTGTTAATGGCTGCAATCACCCCGCCATCCTCCAGATCTCCGAAATTGAATGAAGGAGACTTTATCAAAGCTTCATCAGTACCGAATTTAAATATTGTACCCTCACCTTTAATCTCAACGGAGCCTGAAAAAGGAGTATAGACAACAAAGGACGACAGGCAAAGCGGAGAGAGAATAAGTACAACAATCAGAGATAAAATAACCTTCATGCCTATATATAGGTCATTCACCCTCGTTTTTTGTCAAAAAGGAGATTCTGACCCGATTTGTTAATTTTCCTTACTCAAGTGTGGCGCTTTTCACTCTTGTGATATATTATCAGAAAAGTTTTGAAATCAAGGAGTAAATCTATATGGTTATTTTAACCCTGAACTGTGGCAGTTCATCTGCCAAATACCAGGTATATGATTGGGACAACAAGGATGTTCTCTCGGTAGGTGTTGTCGAAAGAATCGGAGAAAAAGTATCTACAATCGAGCAGAAGTCACGTGGAAAGGAAGAATTTGAAGCTGAGTTTTCAAGTCCGAGTCACGCTGAAGCAATCGACTACATCCTCAAAATGCTCCAGGACCCTACATACGGCTGCATCAAATCACTCGATGAGATTGGAGCTGTCGGCCACCGTGTACTCCATGGCGGTGAAATGTTCAAAAAATCGACACTTGTAACAGACGAAGTTGTCGAGAAGCTCAAGAGCCTCATTCCGCTCGGACCGCTACATATGCCGGGCAACATCATGGGAATCGAATGTGCACGCCGTCTCATGCCGGGAGTACCGCAGGCAATCGTACTCGACACAGCATGGCATCAGACAATGCCTCCTGAGGCATATATGTATGCTGTACCTTATGAATGGTATGAAAAATACAACGTAAGAAGATACGGCTTCCACGGAACAAGCCACCTCTATTGCACAAAGCGTGCGGCAGTACTCCTGGGGAAGGAAAACAAGGACACAAACGTCATCATTCTCCATATCGGAAACGGTGCATCTGCATGTGCTGTCAAGAACGGTGTTTGTATCGACACATCAATGGGTCTCACGCCACTGGAAGGTCTTGTAATGGGGACCCGCAGCGGAGATATCGACCCAGCTGTCATTCCATATATCTGCAATAACGCAGGCTACACAGTCCAGGAGATGGACACAATACTCAATAAGAAATCAGGCCTCATCGGTCTCTGCGGTAAGGCAGACAGAAGAGATGTCAGCAAGATGGCTGAAGAAGGAAATAAGATAGCCCAGCTTGCAGTCGATATGGAATGCAGAAGAATCAAGAAGTACATCGGATCCTACACAGCGCTACTGGGAAGAGTTGACGCCATCGTATTTACAGCAGGAGTAGGAGAGATGGGCGAGAACGTAAGACTCGGTGCCACCGAAGGTCTCGAGAGCCTCGGCATCAAGATTGACCCGAAGAAGAATGACCTCTCTCATTGCAGAAACGCAGAGACATGCATTTCAGCCGATGACTCGAAAGTCAAGATTTTCGTCATCCCGACAGACGAGGAGCTCGTCATCACAGAAGACGCATATGCTCTCATGAAGGGAACTTACGACATCCATACGAACTTCCACTACTCATTCGAAGATCCCGACTACGTCAACAAGGCACGTGAAAGAGGACTTGAGAACAACCTCAAGAAAAAGCCCGAGATTGCATCAATCATCGCTTATCCTCCTAAGAAATCCAAATAAAAAGCCAACGGGTGTCCTGACGGGGCACCCGTTTTTCTTATCTCCGTTAAATATCAATAATACTAAATTTAATTCCCAAATCGGATTTCTATTTATAAATTTTAAACAAAATTATATACCTTCTAACCTGTTATAAGTATGGAACAGGAAGAATTTGAACTCATTATAAGAACACGCCTCGGGATAAGATATCTCAGGCCTTATCAGACACTTATTATCAGGCACATACTCGACAATATGGAGAGAAACAGAAATACATATGTTCTGGCATCCCTCCCGACAGGAAGCGGGAAAACACTATGCTTTACAGCACCTATGCTCTTGATGAAGGGAATTACAATATGTATCTATCCCCTACTTGCGTTGATCAGCGACCAGGAGAGAAGATTCAGAGAAAACGGCTTCAATCCCGTAGTCTTACGCGGAGGAATGACAAAAGACGAGAAAAAATCACAACTTCAAAAGCTCATCAACAGGGAGAGCCGATTGATTGTCACCAATGTCGAAATGCTTCTATGCCTTATAAAGAGTGGAGAGATGGACAAAATAAAGAATATGATAGAAACGGTGGTAATTGATGAAGTACACACAATCCTAGAATGGGGTGAAAGCTTTCGACCGAAGCTCCTAGAGATTAAAACCATCCTCGCTTTTCTTTCGCCGAAGAACATCTTCGCATTCAGTGCAACCATCAACAGCGAAATCGGGAAAAAGATAATTGCTCTCATCTTCAACGGCACTAAGCCCTACATTGTCCACGGCTCGGCAGATAGAGAAAATATATACTACCACGCTGTCCGCACATTATCCATAAAACATGATATGCTTAAGATATTACAAAACAAAGAAATGAGACCGTCAGTCGTATTCTGTTCGTCCCGTGAGATGACAGAAAAACTTTCAAAGGAAATCTCTAAATACGGTTTTGAATGCAGGCACTACCACGCATTACTCGATAAAGAAGATAAAAAGGAAACAGAGAAATGGTTTTTCTCCTCAAAAAGCGGAGTCCTCTTTGCAACAATTGCTTACGGGATGGGAGTCTCGAAAGATGATATACGTTCAATTATCCACACCTTTATTCCTCCCGATGCCTCATCATTTCTACAGGAGTCTGGTAGAGCTGGGCGCGATGGGAAAGACGCCCATTCGTTTATTCTCTACTCAGACGATGACAAGTCAAGTATAGCCAAAATCTTCAGCGGAACAGAATGCATAAGGCGTCAGCTTCTCGAAGCAATGAACGAAGAAGTCGAGAACAGAGAATGCCTCAATTGCAGCCATTGCACCCCAGACGGCTACAAAAGAGCAGGAGAGGACGAGATAACATGCTACATCTCCTATTGGGGTATAATGCCTCAAAAAAACGCAGTAAAGGCACTGACAAGATTTACACTCTTATCACACGGAAAGAGACTTAAGAATTGGAAAGAAGACGAAGTAGAGAAAGCACTTTCCATTCTTGAAGACGAAAGGAAAATCAGGAAACTAGGACCATTCCTGATTAGAGGAAAAAGCTAACATCTCACACTGAAAAGAATAACACATAAAGTGACTATGTGTTCTTCCTTCCTTTGTCAGACATCAGCCCCAAAGAGAAAAGCAATATCTTTCCCTTTCTGCAGCATTCTTACAGCTATGGCCTTCAATGTACTTTCAAGAAATATCATTGTCATTTTATTTCCCTCCGAAATGGAGGCATCAACTATGATGATAAATCTTTCAATCCAATTACATTTCTCAAGAAATTGACTCCATTGCTCCTCTTTATCAAATTCTCTCAAAACGAATGACAGGGAAACAAATCTTTCAATGGTTTCACCGTCAAAGAGGTTCTTCTCTTCACTATAGCCAAAGTGAAGGAGAGAATTACCATCATAGATATAGTCTCCAAGCCGTACATTGTTAAAGTCTACATTCATGAGAAATTGCTGATGCATATAATACTCTTTTTTCATGGCTATAAATCAAACTCTACAAATGTATTGTGCTCGAGAGCTACATTGATTGCTTCTATAACTTTCTGTATTGAAGGCTTTTTCTCGTTCGAGGCCTCCTCATAAAGTCTTTCTGCAATTGAAAGCGACTCCTTCAAATTTATGTTCTCCAAACGCTCTTCTTCTGCTAAATCAATTAATATATCAAATTTTGCATTAAAGATATTAATTAGATGCAAGATATTATCAATGTCTTCTTCTATTAATCTAATACTGTATACATCATGCCAGTCTGAATCAGAACAGCAGTCAAGCTCCCGCACTCCATTATCATTCAAAGGAATATTCAGATATTCATAGTCCCAAATGCTCATTACATCTCCTCCCTCTTCTTTATTCTGAAATGAGTAGTTTCATTATACATCGCCTTGCTCTTGCCATGTATCTTTCCATCTTGTCCAACATAATTATGGCCATTCGACCCATCCAGATTTAAATAATGCAATTTCTTAGACTTTATTGATAAATCGCGAATCCTAAGGTATCCACCACCCACATCCGCTATCACTGCATATTTTCCATCTTTACTTGCAAAAATTATCTTCCCATTTTTATATTCAGGCTCAGAACCGGGTGCAAACTTTTCGACGATATCGTTAACTGTAGTTCCCTGTGAGTTTTTCTACTAACAGTTAGCCTTTGCTATCTCAACCGG
>CAVFNE010000153.1:0-5662 GCA_963623755.1 Muribaculaceae bacterium
ACAAAACACCTTCTCCTATATTCGTCACACTGTCTGGTATTGTTATGCTTGTAAGACTGCTACACAAAAAGAAAGCACAATCTCCTATGCTTGTCACGCTCGCCGGTATTGTAATGTTTGTGAGCGCATCACAACCACAGAAAGCAAGCTCTCCTATACTCGTCACACTACTTGGTATTGTTATGCTTGTAAGGCTACTACAGCCAGAGAAAGCAGAGCCTTCTATACTCGTCACACTACTTGGTATTGTAATGCTTGTAAGGCTCTTACAGTCACTGAAGGCATTATTCCCTATTACAGTTACTTGTTTCCCTTGATAAGATGCAGGAATAATAGCAGTAACTATTTTTTTATTAGTGCATTCAACAGAATAAGACTTACTATCTTCTATATATGTGAAATCTAGATACTCTTCTACCCACATAGCATATAAAATAATATTTTTGTCAACTTTAATTGAGCTAGAGTCCAAATATGTTTTTCCTTTTCCATCTTTTTGTGTATTCCAACAATCAAATTTATACCCTGCCCTTGTTAGATTTGTGCCGGAGGCTAAAGCTACGGTTGAGCCATAAACATAGGTTACGTCAGCAATAAATCCTTCCCCGCCATTTGAATCATACGTAATGGAATAGGATTCCAGTTCTCTCCAAACAGCAACTACTGAAATATTACCAGTAGTTCCTTTCTCAATCTCATACTCTGTTTTTGCGGTAGTATCCTCACTGTTCTTAAGTTTCCAGCCTTTAAACTCATATCCCTTCCTTTCTTGAGGATTAACCAAAGTAAATGTCTCAGTTTCTATTGTATATTTAGTTGGATATTCTTCTGTGAGTTCTCCACCATCCAAATAATAGCTTATTGTGTACTCTATAGGTTTCCATTGTGCATAAAGAGTTATATCTTTTTCTACTTTATACTCGTCACCTGGCTTATAACTTCCTTCTCCATTCCCATCTTCTTGAGTATTCCAACCATTAAATTCATACCCTGTCCTTGTTAATTTTGTCCCTAAGTCTATTGTTACTGTTTTTCCATAATCACAAGATACATCTTTAATCGACCCATTACCTTTGTTTACACAATATTTAACAGTGTACGTATTTATTTTCCACTTTGCATAAAGAGTCAGATTACCTGTAACCGTAATCTCCTGGCCAGCTGAGTATGTAGTTCCAGTTCCATTGGGGGCCGTACTCCAACCGTCAAATGTGTAGCCTGTCTTTGATAAATTTTTACCAGAATCTAGCTTTATAGTAGCACCGTATATTGAATTTACTTTATCAATTGATTCTTCCCAACCATTTATATCATATGTAACAGTAACAGGCACCTTCGTCCATACAGCATATAGAGTCAAATCCTCTTTTAGTGTAATCTCCTGACCAACTGTGTATGTAGTTCCACTTCCATCGGGGGCTGTATTCCACCCGGCAAATGTGTATTCCTCTCTGGACAGGTCTGAGTCTGTGGCTATAACAACAGTCTCACCATCATATTTCTTTACAGCATCAACTTTGCCCTCACCTCCGTTTATATTGTAGTAAACAGAATAAAGAGTTCTCGTCTCAGTAAAGGAAAGTTCATAGCCATCAATTCCATCATCCCAGTTATCTTTATCAATTAAATCCCACTCTTCCTTTGAGCCGTTAAATATGATAGAGAGATTTGAACAGCCACTGAAAGCATTCCAACCTAATTTCTTGAGGCTATTTGGTATTGTTATACTTTTAAGTCCACTACAACCATAGAAGGCACAATACCCTATGCTCGTCACACTACTTGGTATCGTTATGCTTGTAAGTCCACTACAACCATCGAATGTCTGATATCCTATACTTGTCACACTATCTGGTATTGTTATGTCTGTAAGGCTACTACAATCACGGAAGGCATAATGTCCTATACTTGTCACACTGTCAGGTATTGTTATACTTGTGAGTCCACTGCACCCTGAGAAAGCACTTTTCCCTATGGAAATAACATCATCAGATATTATGCTATCCTTACAACCACGAATGACATTCTTAGCCTCTTTTTCTATAAGACACTTATCTTTAACATAATATTTTTCATTACCCTCAGTTACAACTATTGAATCTAGGGTATAACAATCATCAAAGGCATCACTCGCGATACTATTCATACTCTTTGGAATAGTTATACTTTTAAGCGCCGTACAGCCTTCAAAAGCACTCTCTCCAATACTCGTAACACCTTCTGAAATTATTATAAGCGTAAGACTGTTACAGCCATAAAAAGCATATCCGCTTATATCTGTAACACTCTTACCATTATACGAAGAAGGAATGACAACGGAGGATAATCCTTTTTCATATCTATAGTCATAATTACACTCTACGATGTATGTATCGGTGTCTTCTTGAAGCGTATAAACTAAAGGATCCTTCCATACTGCATACAGCGTTATATCGGAGGACACATTCTCTATTTTATCAGTATAGCAAGTCCCATCCCCAGTTGAATCCTTACTCCAGCCGGCAAATCCATACCCAGCCTTACGTAGCTCCCCGCAGGAAGGAAGAAAGGCACTTCCACCGGCTTCATATACGTAAACAGTTTCAGGAACTTGTCCCTCTGCTCCGTTTGCATCAAAAGTTACTTCATATGGTTTAAACTCCTCGATAAAAGGAGAACAGGATATAAACCAAAAGACCAAAATGATTGTAAAAAAAGATAAGAGCAGCTTTTTCATAAATCCCCCAAGCATATAGAAAGCATTTGTCCCTCATATGCTGATATCCATTATTGACAGTACCACAGCACCATAGCGTTTACAAGATAAAGTTATTTACTTTTGAGAAAAATGGTTACTATTTACGTCCCATAATTGAATCCTAATTTCTGATGCCTCTCTTAAATCGAGCATTCATAACTCTCGAAATCTGCAGGACATATTTGCATTTATGAGGCCTTTCTATTAACTTTTATTTCATAAGGCGTTATAACGCGCATAAGAAGATGAGAAGAAGACAGGATGGTGTTATCTATCAATTAGACAAAAGGCCCGTCATTACAATTCCTACAAAACTACAGTTTCTGGGATAATAAAGAGCAGAAAAGAAGATGGCACACGTAAGATCATCGGGCGGTTAATACCGGAACGGGGTGAGATTATTCCTTTTGGCGTTCGATGCAGGAACATGGCCGTTATTGCGAGAGTCAAAGAATGCAGGGAGATGATTATTGCTCTCCAGAAGGAGAACTAAGAGCTTAAAGCGGAAAACGAAAAACTGAAGAGCATACGACAAAGTTCACAATAGCAAATACATACCAAGAAAGAAGAAAAGTGAATTAAGCGGATATTTTTGAAGGGGTCCTTAGAGAACTTTCATCTATCACGCGTAGAGAAGAATTGATCTGAGGCAACAACAACAGAGTTACCGATAGCCCTTGCCTTATCACTTATGGTGGTGTGATCGACTTCCTCCCCCCTGGGGTCTATATCTGCGGCCTTGAAGTGAGCGGGAACAGTCAGGCCTGAGTGCAGCAATCCCCTAAGCTTACCGTCAATAGATGCGTAAAGCGGAGTTGAATCGACATATGCTATGATATCTCCCTTCTTTACGATATCACCGATTGAGGCATTCTCCTTGAATACACCACTTATTGGCGTGTGCATAACCCTCTCCTTACCGCAGCCTGCGATAACGCCGGGTACTCCTGTGTTGGGAAGTGCACTTCCCGAGTAGATTATGCGGCCGAGGTTATGTCCCCTCATCGTCTCGATTACAACACTCGAGTCTACGCCTGCCGTAAACCCGGGGCCGAGGGCAACTACAAACGGCGCCATACCAAGAGTAGTGCCGAGATTCTTCTTAGCTAGAATTGCATCAACAACAACCTCAGGCTTCAGCTCTTCGATGATTTTCCCCTCTTTATCTACAATCAATGCGACTTCATTTCGTTCTATCGCCTCGAGAGACTCTCCCACATTGCTGCACAGTGTACACTTCACGCCCTCAATTGTCATATTTCCTGTATATAAAGCCTCGGCAAAAGCAACGGTGCGTCTTATGACAGTCGGTTTTTCAACTTCCGTTGCAATTACGGCGTAACCGGCTCTCTGTAGTGCTGTTATTACGCCGGTAGCAAGATCACCGGCTCCTCTTACGATAACAAGGCGCTTTCTTCTTGAGTGGGAAAGGCCGCTTCTTTTTGAAAAGGAGGAAAGAATTTCAGCTGCCGTGGAGAGTGCTATCTCCTCCGGCTCCTCCTCCCCTAAATCAAAGCCCATCGGAAGGTGCCATCTTTTATCAACCGGAGCTTTACGTTTTCTCGAAGAGAGTACCCCGATATAAAATGCCTCAGAAGACGTGAGTGCATCCTTAATGTTTTCCATCTCATCGGGAGTTGTGATTACAACTGCAGTGTGGGAGTTGATTACAGCCTTAGAAAGACCATCGGAAATGGAAGGCGCGGTTATTCTCTCGGCAAAGGGAAATCTCTCCTCTGAGAGCAGTTCAACCCTTGTGTCAACAACACTCACATGCCACCCAAGGTGGTAAAACTCATCGTAGAGGGCCTTCCCTACATGGCCCGCACCTACTACAACAATACGTCTCTCTTTTATTGCTACATCAATCATCACTTCTATCTCCCCGTGGTCTCTGATCTTTATCAAAGCTCGTCGGCCCCTTTCTTCCTTTATCGCCCTAGTGGCAAGGTTAACAGCCTTCCTCTCGTGCTCGCCACCCCCGATTGTCCCCTCTGTTGTGCCATCTGGGAAAACAGCCATTCTCCCTTCCCGTCGGCTGACAGTCCCTCGCGAGGATATTATAGTTACCAAGGCAAAGGCCTCATTATTTTTTTCCTTTTCTCCCAGAGTTTTAAAGAGCACGGTATATAACTCCTTTCTTCACGCTTACTATATAGCCGTTAACAAATGGTGGAAGAGACAAAGACATCATCTCATCCATTGTTATTTCGTCAATTTCGTCTCCCCCATTCAAGAGAAGAATGTTTAATGTATCATCCATCATTCCCTTGAGTGCACCCTGGGGAGACTCAATCACCCTCTGAATATAAAATGAATCAACCGCCTCTTTTCCCTCGACCCCGAAGACTGCATCGCCAATTCTCTTTCCCAGCGCCCCGAGTCCTATAATCGAGACAACAGAAGTAGTCTCCGCTGCGATTACAGGGTCTCGCGACGAATGGATTTTAACACCCCTTCCCCTCGAGCCGTCGGCCTCTGCTATGACAACATCAAATTTATCAGAGAGAGAAGATATATCACATAGAGGTGGAGAGACAAGCTTATCCAATTCTCTATCATAGTATGCAAAGAGTGCACTCTCACCCTTTTTAACTGTTTTCACTTCTTCAAGTGTATGAAAGGAATAATCCACGTTGTAATCAACCTTCGACTCCGGTGCAAGTTTGGTTGTAGTTGTTAAAAGTACACTTTTCCCTTTTCTCTTCAAGAAAGAGGAAAACTCAATAAGAAACGTTGTCTTTCCGCCCCCTCCTGTTACTGAAATAAAAGGGTGACTCGCACACGTTGATATTCTCTCCATCTCTGGCCAAAGATTCATGAGTGAAATAGTATCACAGAGGTGAAAATATGAAAATTATAGAAATCATAATCCTAAGATAATCACACAAATAGAACTAGGCTCTGCCGACTTAAAAATAATTC
>CAVFNE010000154.1:0-5577 GCA_963623755.1 Muribaculaceae bacterium
GACTTAATCTGATCTCCGAGAGTTTCCTCGATAATACGGGAAATGAACTCCAGACCGCAATAATCCTTGTAGAGGAATGTGAATAATTTTCCGTTTCCCTTAATTGATTCAAGAAAGAATGTAATAAGGTGCTGCGCATTCTCGCCATCAGATTTCATCCTTTCAATTTCCTTGATGAAGAATTCAAGGTAGCTTTCTTTAAGGTCGTCGTAAAGCGAATAAACATCAGAGTAATGAGAATAGAATGTATTACGGTTTACTTCGGCAAGAAGACATATTTCACTTATCGTAATCTCATCTATTGTTTTTATTGCTAAAATCTCAGTTAAAGAGGCCCTAAGCTTCTGCTTTGTTTTTATTATTCTGACGTCTGTTTTATTTGCCATAAATCCCCCAATTTAGAGCAAAGAAATAAATTGGAGGTGAGGAGACTCGAACTCCTGTCCTAACAGTCTATCTATAAACGTCTACGAACATAGTTCTATTTCTAATCTTAGTCACATACTAGGTAACAGAACAAACGGTGTATATGAAGCAACCTTTAAGATTTCTCTGATAATACAAGGTGCTCTCACCAGATAAGTCTCCTTTGTAAAAGAAGAGGGTTTACCGGAGACTTAATATTCCCTCTTTTTGCTTACGCTACAATCAAGCAGCTAAAGCAAATGCTTCAGATTCGACTTCGTAGTCTTCTTCTTTCTTAGCATTTAATTTTTTTTGCCGGTTTAACAAGTCAGCGCTTGATTCGCAGTCTATAGCCTAGCAAAGCCAGTCGAAACCAAAACACCCCCAATAGATGTTCTTCATAAATATAATATGACGGGTAAAAAAAGAAAACAAACATTAGTTGAAAAATATTAACATTTTTCAAGAAAATTGTATGTTTTTTCTCCCCATTGAGCTAAATCTCGGAAAATAAGGGAGGAATATCTATCTAGATATGTCTCATCACGGTTTACTAAAACGATTCTACTTCCACTACGCTGAGCCAAATACGGCAGCTGGGCAACTGGGTTCACAACAAGAGATGTTCCTAGGACAATTACAAGAGAGCAGCTTTCAAAAGATGAATAAGCACGGCTTAGAATAGTGCCGTCCAGAGCTTCTCCATAGAAGACGATATCGGGTCGTATGAGAGAGAGGCAGTCGCAGTGCGGGTAGTCTCTCCCCTCGAGTCTTTTCCTTGTTTCATCAAAGGTATACTTTCTCCCGCATTTCGTGCACGTTGATGTACCGAGAGTGCCGTGAAGCTCGTATACCTTTTTCGAGCCGCAAGCCGAGTGGAGGGAGTCAATGTTCTGTGTAAAGATGCCGTCAGATAGATACCCCTTCTCTTCCATAAGGCACAAAGCCTCATGAACGATACTCGGCTTATATTGAGTACTGCTGTACCAACCATCCCTTGCCCAGGCGTAAAACTCCTCGGGGTGCTGGAGAAAGAAGTCTATGTCGAGAAGAGATTCAACAGATAGAGATCCAAACTTTTTGGAGTATATACCGCCGGAAGAGCGGAAATCAGGAATACCGGAAAGTGTGCTCACTCCTGCTCCTGTCAGAACAACAGTGCGCTTCGAGGATTTAATTAATGAAAATAATCTTTCGTAATCACTCAATTTCATCCCCCCTGAATGTATTGCCACTGAGCTCATTTGATAGAACGCGTATTATATCTCCCACTTTATGTTCTCTTTTCGGCTTTACGGAATAATAATAGTTGTGCTCGTCGCGCGCGAGGAACCTCGTTTCGTCGTCTCGGCTTTGTGTTGTTATTAAAGAGACTCTTTCAATGGGAAGAGAATTCTCTCTGATGATTTTTTGTCTCTCGAGCTGCTCGTTAATCAACCTCTCAAGCCTCTCAGTTTTAGTCTTTCTGTCAATCTGGCCATCCATCTTTTCGGCCCTCGTTCCTTCACGTGGGTTGTAGTAGTACATGAAGGCTTCAGTTGGATGCATTATCTCCATCATGGAGAGTGTCTCCTCGTACTCCTTCTCCGTTTCAGAGGGAAAACCGACTATAACATCTGTCGAGAGCGTCAGGGATGGGATTTTATCGTACATGGTGTTAACCAGCTCTATAAATTTCTCCCGTGTTGTATGACGGTTCATAAGGGATAAAATCCTAGTCGACCCCGATTGCATCGGAAGGTGTATGTGCGAGCATATTCTGTCATTATCTCTGATAGTCTCGATTAAATGCATTGAAAAATCTTTCGGGTGTGGAGACTCGAACCTGAGAAAGTGTATACTCTTGAGATGCGGAACAATCAACTCCAAGAGAGTCGGAAAGTCTATTTGCTTTCCTTTGTAGGTTGACGAGTAGGAGTTGACGTTCTGGCCCAGTAGTGTTATCTCCCTCACGCCTTTACTCTCAAGAAACTTTACTTCCTCTATTATCGACTCCACATCTCGTGATATCTCACGTCCCCTTACATAGGGCACAATGCAATAGGAGCAGAAATTGTTGCAGCCGTTCATAATCGGGATATATGACGAGAACTCACCTTCCTTGTAGTATGATGATAGGAATGAGTAGCTGTCGGCCCTCACCTCTTCTTCTCCAGATAGGTAGGAGGCAATCCTGTCCTTCTCTTCATTTGTTGCAACAAAGTCCACGTATGGAGCGTCCTTCTTGAAATCCTCTTTGAGCCGGGATGCCATACAGCCCGTGACAACAATTGTCAGAGGCCTTTTCTTCTTGATTGCCCAATAGAATCCGAGCCTTCCCCAGATTCTGTTTTCTGCCGTTTTACGCACCGAGCATGTGTTGATGATTACACTATCTGCCTCATCAGGGTTATCTGTACTCTCGAGTCCCCTTCCCTTCAAAAGCATTTCAATGGCGTTACTCTCTGCCGTATTCATCTGACAGCCGTATGTTTCTATTAAATATTTCTTCATTGATTATTTCTCTTTTCGGCAAGGGTAAGTGTATTCATCATTAAAGCTGCAACTGTCATGAGTCCCACTCCCCCTGGGACAGGGGTGATCATTATATCTCTATTCTTGAAGGAATCGTAATCGCAGTCACCTTTCAAGATATATCCCTTCTCTGAGGTACTATCTTCCACTCTGTTTATCCCGACATCAATCACCACCGCTCCATCTTTAATGAAAGAAGAATCGATGAAGTTTGGTTTCCCCACTGCAGATATAACTATATCAGACGAAAGGGTTATTTCCTTTAAATTAACGGTGTGGGAAGAGCAGAGCGTAACTGTTGCGTCATATCCAGGATTCGATAAAAGGATGGAAAGTGGTTTACCCACAATTGTCGAGCGGCCGATTACACACACGCTCTTTCCTTCTGTCTCTATATTCCAGTTCTTTAATATTTCAAGTATGCCGAGTGGAGTACAAGGAATAACTCCCTCCAGAGCAAGGGCAAGACACCCCATATTATAAGGCGTAAAACCGTCGACATCCTTTTCTTTTTTTATTGCGTTTATTACTCTGTCCTTGTTTATGTGCCCCGGAAGCGGAAGCTGTAGAAGAATTGCATCAACCATTTCATCATCATTGAGCTTTTCAATGAGTGATATGACATCACTCTCCAGACAATCTTCACTTAAGGAATATTGAAAATGCACAAAGCCGACGAGAGCACACTTTTTTGCCTTACTTTTGACGTAAGACTGGCTTGCGGGATCATTTCCAACAAGAACAACCGCAAGGGACGGCGCTCTATTTCCTTTATTTACAAAGACTAAAGTTCTTTCTTTAACTTCATTTAAAACCCTCTTCGAGAGCTCTTTACAATTTAATTCAACCACAGTTCAAATGATACAGAATAGAGGGTGGTAAAACAAGGCTCAATTTGAAAGTTAAAGAGAATTGGAGTATACTACACTAATGAAAAGAAAATCGATTCTAATTATTCTATTAGTACTCATCCCTCTCTTCGCACTTTCTGCCGAAGACTATTATGATACCTCATCCCAGGTATTCACAATCACAGCAGGAGTTGACCTCCCTTTCACTAACTCTTACAAAAAGGATGACGGAAAGCTGACAACAGCACTGTGGTGGGGGGAAGACGGCACCCACTTCAATATCGGGGGCTACGGATCAATTGATTATGAAGTCTTCATAAACTCCAAGATAGCTATCGGAGGGGAAGTCGGATATCAGTTCAACAGATGCACTAACGAGCGTCTCTTCACTCAGGTTCCACTACTTTTCAGAGCAACCTATGTTCCACTACAAGGCAGATTCGAACTCCCCATTTCCCTCGGCGTCGGCTTCAGCTACCTCAGCTATAATGATAAGTCAATGTTCGCCCTCTCCTTCTCGCTCAATGTCGGCTGCAGATACTTCTTTACAGAGAATTGGGGAATAGGACTCAAGAGCGGAATCAACTTTGTTCCGGAGCTCTATACAAAAAGTGAAAAGAACGGAATGCATACCTCTATTCCATGCCTCTTATATGTAGCATACAGACACTAAGGAGATAAGAGAAATGAAGAAAATATTTACTTTAACAATTGCATTAGCGCTCCTCTTTGTTACTGTCTCGTGCAATATGGACTCTACAACAGGACTCTTTGAGGATGCAGGCACATCTGTCAAGAAAGCTAGCTACACAATTCATAACGTCATCTATAGATTCAGTGATACTTCCTACCTTGTTGCATCCGACGAAGGTGTATTTGTTTTTAAAGACGGCAGTCAGTCATGTTCATCCTACGGCACAGGCATCAACGCCGAAAACGTAGTCTATGCAACAGGAACAGAAGATGATTGGTATTATGTCTACTACGATGAATCAGAGAGCAAGTACTACAAAATGGGAAACACAATTGAAAAAGAGGAATACACCGACATCCCAGGTACATACAAGAACCAGGGTATGTATGTATACGAATATATAGGCGGATCAGATAAGGGTGTTGCAATCTTCAAGAATACGGAGAATGGCAAATTCTGTATTTATGATTCAATTCAATCAGAAAACGAGCCTCCAGCAGATGTAGCTTTCATCTCCCTCGATTCCTATTCTTACAGTGGCGTTACATACATGGGCGACGGATACTTCGTCGGAGAAGAAAACGGAACATCTTATTATTTCACAATAAACGATGTTTTTAATAAAACACGTACAGAAAACACTAACTCATACATTACTCACATAAACGGAATCTTCCTCACGAAAGCCAACTCTTTCTATTCTAACGGAAGCAGTATCGGCTCAGCATCCTCAGGTAGCACATACAGACGTGTATCAACAAAACTATCAGACACCAACCGCTACATTCTCGTCAGCGGCTTGAATTACGCTTACTACATAAACAGCAGCAATGAGGTTGTTGAAACATCAGTTTCAGGACTCAGCAGTATCGAAGTGCTCTACATAGCTGGTGTTGTTGAGGGCAAGTATATTAACGTCATCACAGCTCAGAATGGTGCGCAGAGCATAAATCTGGAGGATAAATCAATCGATTCCTCGTGGAAGTAAAAAAGTCCACACTATCTTCTCTAAGGCGCTCTAGGCTTATCCTAAAGCGCCTTTATTTCTTTTATTATTTAAACTCAAGAGTGGACAGTTCTAACCCACTTTAGAGGTGGCCACAAGGTGCGCCA
>CAVFNE010000155.1:0-2371 GCA_963623755.1 Muribaculaceae bacterium
TAATCTATGATAAAAAAGTTTCATAAGTTAGACTCAACCAACTGCGAAGTTTGAGAAAACAATTACAAAGATTTCGCTCTCATCAACATCAAAATATACGGACAAAGACGGGAATGAACATACTGATATTAATACAATTGAGATGGATGTAAAAGAGAATTTAGATAGTCCAAATGTTTTTATAGCGTATGGCACAGATATTGATACTGGTGAAAAATACAGTATCAAGTTTACAAAAACATCTGATACACCTCATTCGCATACATATAAAACTTCACCAACGACTGAGGATTATTTCAATATTAGTGATGATATATATGCTCATTATGTTCCGTCAGCTTGTGATAGTGATGAAAAGTTGCATGAAATATTTTATTTGCATGAAGATCATACATCTTCATATTATCAATCTGAGGGTAAGTACACATGTGAAAAATGCAATAGAGTAAAACCTTACCACATACTTTTCTGCGCTACTAATTCTACTGAGCATTTAACTACTTATTATCCTTATATAATAGAAAGAAGTGTAGAGAATTTTACAGATACTGGTGATAGCTTTACTATTAGTCGGGACGGACATACTTACAGGTATGAAGGAATAACGATATGGCATACTTCATCCAGTACCTCTGAAGAGAATTATAAGGGGAAAAGCATTCCACTGAAGGAAGGAAAGGGGTATATGTATATATACTTTGATTATGATAGTGTAACAGAAATTACTTCTTCCATAAATTGATTAACGGATATAGATGTAGAAGAATAGAGCAGGTGAACTGCAATTGAAAGATGAAAGGTCTGAAATTGCCTTTTGTTTGGGCAAAATCTTTCAGAAATAATCTCCTTTCCTCCTTGTCGATTAGCTCTATGTTGTTATCTTAATGTGTAGATTAGGTGAATTGAATTATGGAAAACGGAAGAATGGGAGTGTACATAAGTGCACTGAAAGCAGTAAAGGCAAACAGGCTCAAGGAGGCCTTTGAACTATATTGCTCAGTATTCACTCCGCTAGGCCGTAAGACAAAGGAGTTTCTATCTTTCTACCGTTATCAACTGGCGAGTTATCTGGTTGAGAAAAGTTCTTATCAACTGGGGCTTGGAGAAGGGGATATGGTATCCGACTTAATCGAGAGCGTTTATGACGAGACAGTGAGAGATATCGAAGAGTCAGATATCCCGGTTTCCCAGGACGGAAGGATTAATATCCTTGAATCTGTCGAGATAATCTTTCCGTGTCAAAAAGAAACAGAAAGAAGAGAAAAGAAACACTGTGTAGCAAAATGACACTAATTGAGAATTGATTTCTTGTGGTGTATCAAAAAGACACAAAACAAATTAAATCTAAATATTTGCAGTCTTATATTAATTAATTTCATTATAAAGAATTATAGTAAATTGGCATAATCCTTGCATTATTATAAACAGAGAGGAGAATGCTATGAAAAAGTCTAATTCAATGTACACATCAGATAACGAGGTCTTATCTTACTATCTCGAGGCAATCGATAAAATTCCACTTCTCAGCTATGAAGAAGAATATGATCTTGCCGTCCGTGCAAAGAATGGAGATAAGAAGGCAAGAGATAAAATAGTCTCGAGTAATCTTCGTTTTGTTGTTAGTGTAGCAAAGAAGTACCGTGGCCAGGGATTGGCGCTCGAGGATTTGATTGACGAGGGAAATATTGGACTTTTGACAGCTGTTGATAAATATGAACCAGAGAAGGGATATCACTTTATCAGTTACGCTGTATGGTGGATTAGGCAGTCTATTCTCAAGGCTCTTGCCGAGCAGTCAAGGCCTGTTCGTCTTCCTTTGAACCGCTCCAATGAACTAATTGCAATCACAAAGGCAAAGAATGAACTTATTGCTAAGGGAAATGCTTCGCCTCGTCCGGAGGAAATTGCCGCTATCAGCAGTATCGACCTCGATACTGTTAAGAACCTCCTGGATATTACAAAGGATATGGTAAGTCTCGATTCTCCTCTCAAGAATTCTGACTCCTCAGATGACGATTCATCTCTCGAACTTTTTATCTCCGACGAAGATGAAAACCCAGAGGGTATGATGATTAACCATATGATGGAGATGGATGTAGAAAGCCTTTTGAGTGTTCTTTCTGATAAAGAAAGAGATATAATCGAGAAGCGTTTTGGCTTTAATTCCAACGACCCGATGAGCCTGAGCCAGATAGGTAAGGAATATAACCTCACCAAGGAGAGAATCAGACAGATTGAGCGTAATGCACTTGATAAGCTTAGAAAGTCGGGAGAGAGTATGGGGCTCGAATACTACAACGCAATTTAATCATAAATAGAAATATTGTAGGGAGTGTTTTAATGTAAAATTAACCACTTCCTATATTTTTTT
>CAVFNE010000155.1:2381-5435 GCA_963623755.1 Muribaculaceae bacterium
TATTTTTTTAGTTTTATCTCAAAAATCTATAATTTATTAAAATGTAGAAAGTTTGATTTTTGCCATCTCTTTTTCTTTATATCATTTAAATTTATATCTCCATTATTAAAATTAACATTGACCGATGAATGTTTTGCTTGTAACATAATCTGGCATTTAAAAATCAAAACTGATTAAAATTAGGGAATTAACTATGGAAGAAAAAAAGTATGTTTATTTCTTCGGTGAAGGAAAAGCTGAAGGAAAGAGTGACATGAAGAATCTTCTGGGAGGAAAGGGCGCAAACCTTGCTGAAATGACATCAATCGGCCTTCCTGTGCCTCCTGGGTTTACAATTACAACAGAAGCCTGTGACTTCTTTGATAAACACAATGGTTCATACCCCAACGGAATGAAGGATGAAGTACTATCTAACCTTGCTAGACTCGAGAAGATGATGGGGGCAAAACTCGGCGATAAAAAGAATCCTCTTTTAGTATCTGTCCGTTCAGGAGCTGCACAATCAATGCCGGGTATGATGGACACTGTCCTTAACCTAGGTCTCAACCCCGACTCACTCGATGCACTTATACAAAAGACAGGTAACGAGCGTTTTGCATGGGACAGCTACCGTCGTTTCATCCAGATGTTCGGGGATGTCGTAATGGGGGTTCCTCATGCAAAGTTCGAGGATGCACTTCAGTCTGTAAAGGACGAGAACGGAAAGACATTCGACACAGAGCTTGATGTTTCGAACCTCAAGGAAGTCATCAAGCGCTACAAGATTATCTACAAGAAGAACACAGGCGAGGAGTTTCCCGAGGATCCTGAGTACCAGCTTTTCAAGGCAATCGATGCTGTATTTAAGAGCTGGAACAACGAAAGAGCTATCAAGTACAGAATGATGAATGATATCCGGGGGCTATTGGGAACTGCGGTCAACGTCCAGGCTATGGTATTCGGTAACATGGATGAGACAAGTGGCACAGGTGTTGCATTCACACGTGACCCGTCCACAGGTGAGAACCGTTTCTTCGGTGAGTATCTTATGAACGCTCAGGGCGAGGATGTTGTTGCAGGCATCAGAACTCCGCAGCCTATCTCCACACTTGAGAAGGTTAATCCAGATGCTTATAAGGAACTCTGCTCTATAAGAGATACACTCGAGAAGCATTATCATGATATGCAGGATTTGGAGTTCACAATCCAGGAAGGTAAGCTCTATATGCTTCAGACCCGTAACGGTAAGAGAAGCATCTTCAGCTGGATTCGCAGCCAGGTGGAGATGGTGGAAGCAGGACTTATCGACAAAAAGACAGCCGTTGAAAGAATTCCAGCTAGTGAATTCAATAAACTCTTTGCTCCTATTCTCGATAACAAGGTTATAAGAGACCTCGGTATTACACCTGACGCAAAGGGCCTCAACGCATCCCCCGGTGGAGCATGTGGCCAGATTTACTTCAACGCAAAGGATGCAGAGAATGCTGCTAAAGAGGGTAAGGATGTCCTCCTTGTCAGAGTTGAGACAAGCCCAGAAGATATCGGGGGGATGGCAGTAAGTAAGGGTATTGTTACATGCCGTGGAGGTATGACAAGCCATGCTGCAGTTGTTGCAAGAGGAATGGGATGCCCGTGTGTATCAGGATGCTCGGATATCTCCGTTAATGAGCCCAAGAGAACACTTACAGTCAACGGGAAGACCTTAAGCGAAGGTGACTACATGGCAATTGACGGTTTCACTGGTAATGTATATGCCCAGAAGATTGCAGTTAAGCCGAGTGAAATCATGCAGGTTCTTGAAGGCAGCATGAATGAAAGCGAGTCGCTTTTGTACCAGAACTACAAGAAGCTCATGGAGTATGTCAACGAAATCAAGACAATGAGTGTCAGAACCAATGCAGATACCCCCAAAGATGCCAGACAGGCTATTGCTCTCGGTGCCGAGGGAGTTGGTTTGTGTAGAACGGAGCACATGTTCTTCGGGGGAGAGCGTATCTTCTCAATGCGCAAGATGATACTTGCAGACAACACAAGGGCTAGAGAAACAGCGCTGGGGGAACTTCTTCCTATGCAGAGAAGCGACTTCGAGGGAATCTTCGAGGCTATGAACGGACTTCCGGTTGTAATAAGACTTCTCGACCCACCACTGCATGAATTTTTACCAAACGACCACACCTCACGCCATGAGATGGCACTCAGAATGGGGATCAGCGCAGAAGAGATTGCACATAAGTGTAATGCACTTCATGAGTTCAATCCGATGCTTGGATTCCGTGGATGCAGACTCGCAGTTGTTTACCCTGAAATATTAAGAATGCAGGTAAGGGCAATCATGGAAGCTGCTATCAACACAAAGCGCAAGGGATATAAAGTACATCCTGAAATCATGATTCCACTTGTAGGTATCTGGAAAGAATTCAATTATTGCAGAAAGAATGCTGTTGATGAAATTGAAAAGGTATTCGAGGAACAGAATCTTGTTATTCCTTATCAAATCGGAACGATGATTGAGGTTCCGCGTGCAGCCCTCACTGCTGATGAGATTGCAGGAAGCGCAGAGTTCTTCTCGTTCGGAACAAACGACCTGACACAAATGACGTGCGGCTTCTCACGTGATGACTCAGCATCATTTTTGACCCACTATGTCAACGATCCTGATAAGCAGTTCTATGATTATGATCCGTTTGCAACAATTGATGCAGGAGGAGTCGGAAAGCTTTTGAAGATGGCTGTAGCTCTAGGGCGCAGTGTTAGACCTGACATGAAGATGGGAATCTGTGGTGAACATGGAGGAGACCCGAAGACTATAGAGTTCTGCCAGGGGGCAGGATTGGATTACGTGTCATGTTCTCCGTTCCGTGTGCCGGTAGCAAGACTGGCTGCTGCACAGGCTGCAATTAAGGTTAATAAGTAATTTACTTATTTCTTGGAATTCTACGGTGAGGGTGTTTTTCATCTTTGCCGTATTTTTTTTAAGACTTTGCTGAAAAATTCAGCATTTTGGAACCATATTTAACACTTTTTTTAAGTTTTTTCTCAAAACCCCTGACAATTTTGACCACTTATTGCGCTTTA
>CAVFNE010000156.1:0-5407 GCA_963623755.1 Muribaculaceae bacterium
TCTTGTTAGGAGATTTTTCTCGAGTGAATATGACTTTTTCAATAATCTCAATAATGTTTCCATTCCAGGAATGAGAATTCAGTGTGAGAGGAGAGAAAATATATAAAGATGTTGCGGTGTTTTTTACGCTGAATTTATGTGTAACAGGTTGAGGCGTCAACAAAAAGGTATGTGTTTTTCATTTATGCCTTTGTGGCTTCCGATGGCTGTATCTCCTCACTGCGTTGACTTCTTTTTCGGCTGAAGTTTTTTAATTTGCAGAATACGCTCTCTCTTCTCTTTTTGCTGCCTTATTTTGTGGTTTAATCCAGGAAAAAAAGCAGCTTTTACGGCCGAATGAAAGCACAGGAAAAAGGAAGCGAGTAAAAAAATGTAAAATTTTCGACTTAGATATAAACAAAAGCGACAGATTTTTGTATTATATTGCTGATATAAGGCAATGCCATATATCTGTTTGGTGTTGGGTGAACCCGTTCGTTACTGTTTTCAGTCATACAATCCCCCCTTTTACTGACTGAATCTTGGATGGGTTTACCTCTTTTTTTTGAGCGCGTTGAGCTCTCCGGGGGTGAGGAATTCGATTACTTCTACGTTACGACCGTGAATCATCTGCCATATTGCACTTTCGGCTTTCTTCCTCTCTTTAGCATGTTTGAACGGAATAAAGCCGTGCATTGAATTCTCACATACCAGAACTTTGGATTTTGTCCCGTCTGATGTTAGTCTTTCTCCATAGAGAACCGAATCGTCATAGAGGGGGTCTATGCCACTTGCGATAATCAATGTGGGGGAGAGGCGTGATAAATCCTGAGAGAGAAGCGGGCTCATCAAAGGAGAAAGAGAGTCCTTTGTTTCCCTCGAGTATGCTTTTATATAATAGCTCAGCATCTTCAGTGTCAGTACCGGAGTCTCTTTATATTTCTCCGTCGATTGTGTTCTGAGTCTTCCATCTGTGAGAGGATATAACAGAATATTGCCGTTCGGCATCGGACCTTTGCGGTCGCGTAGGAGTATTGTGGATGTGGTTGCAAGTGTTGCTCCGAAGCCGTCACCTGCTATATAAACATGGTCTGAATCTATCTTCCAGTATTTGACACCGTCTATGGCCCAGAGAATTGCATCATAGCAGTCTTCAACTGCTGTGGGGAATTTGTATTGCCCAAGTCTGTAGTCGACAAGGAGTATCGCACATTCCATTGCAGTCGAGAAATACTTGAGATAGCTGAGGTAGAAGTCCATATTTGCGTGGAGCCAGCCACCTCCGTGGAAGTAGATGACAAGTGGAAGAGGTCCCATATCTTCTTTTGCCTTCGGGGTTAGGTAATAGGCTGTTATCGTCTTTCCGTCGGATGTCGGGACGATGTAGCTTACGGTATCTACCTTTCTGAATGCGTGTGCAATATATTTGTTCTTGAGCCTTCGCGGGTAGCTCATGTTATTCAAGTTTTTTATATCTTCAGGAGTCAGCTCTTCAGGGTTCAGGGAGAAAAATTTCTGAAAACCCTCTATGAAGAGTCTATCACTCCTTGTAATTTTCAAGTCGGACATACCTATATATTTATACACATTGAAGTTTATTGCAATAATTTCCAGTCCTATAGGATATTCTTTGCAGGGTACTTCGGGTCTGAAGTGAATAAAATTCCCAGTTTTCTCAGCCCAGTGCTGTCTCCCGTGGACGGAATGTGGGTCATATGTACATCAAGTCCCTTCAGCTGAGGCAGTGCGGAGAGTGCTTTTCTGCTCTCTTCGTTCTCGGCACTCGACATTGCAAGGGCAGTAAGAGTTTCATCTAGATTAAGTGATACTCCTTTCCCCGAAAGCAGGTCTCTCTTCATGTGGGTTATCGAGGAAATTACACTGCTGCTGATTAAATCTTTTTCCCTGTCAATTCCGGCAATTACCTTGAGGGCGTTGAGAATAAGGGCGCTCGAAGCATGAAGGTCCATCGAGTTGTGGGCTGTGACTATCCTCCCGTCCTCAAGCTCTATTGCCGCCGCACATGCCGTCCCGTCCTTGCCTTTTCCTTCTTTGATTGCCCTCTCCAGCTCTTCGCGAGCGGGAATGACGACGGACCTCATCTCCCCAGTGAGACCGGCTTTATCCATAATGGAGTTCATCCTTGTTACACTTTCCTCATCAAGGATTCCTGCTGCATAGTCGGTAAGTGTCTGGTAGTAGCGCCTTATAATCTCAGCGTTTCCTGCTTTCCTGCACTCTTCGTCATCGATTATTCCGAAACCGCAGCGGTTTACCCCCATATCTGTTGGAGACTTATATGGGCATTCCTCTCCGCTGATGCGCTCTATAATCTTTCTCAGGAGCGGGAAGGCCTCGAGGTCTCTGTTGTAGTTGACAGCAAGAGTCCCGTAACTCTGGAGATGAAAGTGGTCTATGAGGTTGATATCACCCAGATCGACAGTTGCCGCCTCATAGGCGATGTTCACAGGATGGTCGAGATTGAGGTTCCATATAGGGAATGTCTCATACTTTGAGTACTGTGGTTTTTCTCCTCTCTTTGCCTCATGATACATCTGGCTGAGGCATGTTGCGAGTTTGCCGCTTCCGGGGCCTGGAGCATTTACAATGACGACAGGAGCGTCGACGGGAATGTATTCATTCTTTCCGTAGCCGTCGTCGGATACAACAACATCAATATTTGCTGGGTAGCCGGGTGTTGCCACATGTGTGTAGACTTTGATTCCCATTCTCTCGAGTTTTTCCTTGTAAAGAACTGCCGAAGGCTGGGCGGAGAAACGGGTGATGACAACCTTGTCACACTTGAGGCCGTAGGACGAAAAGTCGTCGATCATCTTCAATACATCGGCGTCGTAGCTTATGCCGAAGTCTCCTCTCATCTTCCTCTTTTCTATGTCACCGGCGTAGATGCAGATTATTATATCGAGGTGTTCCTTTAAGCTTTGTAGAACAGCCATCTTGTTGTTCTCGTCAAAACCGGGAAGTACACGGGATGCGTGCTTGTCATGAAGGAGCTTGCCGCCGCATTCGATGTAGAGTCTTCCTTTTCTTGATTGAACTCTCTCAAGGATGAATCTTGTCTGTTCTTCAATATATTTTCTGCTGTCAAAGCCGATTTTCTTCATTGTTAATCCCTATTTCTGTTGTTTGCGGTTATACCGAATAAGTCCCTTCCTAGTAGGGAAGGGACATTTGCTGTTATTTACTTAAGCAGGTTACTGAATGCCAGAAGGACCTCGTCGCCTTCACAGCCTGAGAGAACTTTCTTTGCCAGTCTCTTTCCAAGCTGAACGCCTTCCTGGTCAAATGAGTTCAGGTTCCAGATAAATCCCTGGAACATAACCTTGTTCTCGTAATGGGCAAGAAGTGCTCCCAGTGCTTCGGGGGTCAACTTGTCGCCGTAGATGAGACAAGAGGGTCTTCTTCCTGCAAATTCCTTATTCGGGTTCTCGTCATCCTTTCCCAGTGCGAATGCAACAATCTGAGCCGAAAGATTTGCGTTGAGTTTTTCCTGACTGTATGAGCCGTCGGTGACAATGTCGAGACCGCGTTGATTTTGCTTGAAGCCGATGAACTGTAGCGGCACGATATCTGTTCCCTGATGGAGAAGTTGATAGAAGCTGTGCTGGCCGTTTGTTCCGGGTTCTCCGAAGATAACCGGGCCTGTGGGGTAGTCGACAGCATTGCCGTTTCTATCTGTGTGCTTTCCGTTTGATTCCATATCAAGCTGCTGTAGGTGTGCCGGGAATCTTGAGAGCGCCTGTGAGTAGGGAAGTATTGCTGTTGAAGGATAGCCTAATATATTTCTGAGATATACTCCGATAAGTGCATCCATCAATGCGCCGTTCTTCTTTATGTTCTTGACTGTTGAAAGTTTGTCTTCCTCATGTGCACCCTTTAAAAGCTTATTGAATGTGTTGAAGCCGTAGCAGAGAGAGAGGATGACACCTCCGACAGCAGATGTCGAGGAGTATCTTCCTCCGATGTAGTCATCGATGAAGAAGGAGGCAAGAAGTGACTTGTCCCTGCTGAGTGGGCTTGTCTTACTTGTTACTGCAACCATGTGCTTGGAAGCTACAAAGCCTTCGATGGGAGAAGAGGAGAGTACGTTGAGAACGAGGTCTCTGTTTGTGAGAGTCTCCTGAGTTGTTCCGCTCTTTGAAACAAGAACAAAGAGTGTTGTCTCGAGGTTGAGCGCGCTGATTGCAGCTGCTGCATCATCCGGGTCGACGTTGGAGATGAACTTTCCCTCAAGCATCTTTGTCTTTGTGCCTTTAGCCCAGCCTTCGAGTGCGATATATAGAGCTCTCGGTCCCAAGTCCGATCCTCCAATTCCAATCTGACAGACTGTCTTGAACTTCTTCCCCGTCGATCCCTTTATCTCGCCCGAGCGTACCTTTGCTGCAAATTCCTTAATCTTCTGGAGTTCCCCATTGTAGAACTCTTCCTTATTCTCTGCGTCAGCAGTAACTTCGCATTTGAGAACGTTGCCACGTGTAAGGTGATGAAGAACGAGTCTGTCTTCTCCCACATTCATTCTCTCTCCCGAAAGGACAGCCTTGTACTTGTCAATCAATTCCATTTCGTCAGCAAGTTTCTGAAGGTCTTTTATGATATCGTCATCAACGGGTTCTGCCGCCCAGTTGTAGCTTAGTCCTCCTCCGAGCTTGATTGATTGAGAGTTGATTCTCTCTGCTGTGAGAAGATCTTTGATGTTGACTTTCCTGTCTTCTGTGAGCTTCTTGTAAGCTTTTGTTTCTGTAAGTTTTTTGTAATCCATATTCCACCCTTTTGTTTTCAGTCTTTCCTAATTATAGCGCCATTATGTATATTATTGGCTAGTCTTTTATTTCGGGAATACGTGAATTGAATGATTCAAGCAGGTCTTCCTTCGTCATACCTTCCCTTAAAATGAGGAAAATGGTATCGTCTCCTGCAAGAGAGCCCAGTATTTCCGGCAGTGCCAGTACATCGAGGGCAAAGCCTACGCTGTTTGCATGACCTGGGCGTGTTTTAATCACCCCGAAGTTTCCCGAGAATTCAATGGATATGATTCCCCTTCTTACATCCTGTATATAGCTTTTCTCGCTTTCGCTTATTAAATCAGAGTCGGGAAGGGCATAGTAGTAGCCCGACCAGCCGTCGGAAATCTTACCGACCTTGAGCATTTTAAGGTCCCTCGAGAGGGTTGCCTGTGTTACTGTATAGCCTTCGTCTTTCAAGAGGTCTAGGAGGGTATCCTGATTGTCTATACGGTTGTTTTTTATGATTTCCTTTAAAGTTGATAATCTGTTATTCCTTTCTTTCATTGTTTCCCCTTTTGCATGTTTATGCAAACTTTATTCATAATAATAATAATATTTATACAAATCAAGTTTAATTTTTAAGGAGTTAAATCCCCTCTTGTGTATTAATTTGCACTTCAGGT
>CAVFNE010000157.1:0-5342 GCA_963623755.1 Muribaculaceae bacterium
ACGTAATGCTTCGTAATCTCTGCGACTTCGGCTTTATAAAAACATACAGTCATTTTGGCAATAAAAAGAAGGGGACTTTCTACATTCTTTCAGACTATTTTACTTTGTTTTACTTGAAATTTGTGAAAGAGAATTACGGCAATGACGAGGAGTTCTGGGTACATCATCTTGACCAGAGTTCTAGAAAGGTATGGGCAGGTCTAACATTTGAATGTTTATGTAGAGACCATTTGAAACAGATTAAGGATAAACTTTCAATTTCCGGTATATCAAGTAATGTTTCCCTCTGGAGTTGTGCATCAACAGAAGAACACAGGGGCGCACAGATAGATATGCTGATTGACCGCAGTGATAGGATAATCGATATCCTTGAAATGAAGTTTTCACAGGATAGTTACACTATAACAAAAGACTATGACGAAGACCTTGGAAAGAAAATCAGCGTCTTTAAAGAAGTTACTGGGACAAAGAAAGGGGTTCATCTTGTTATGGTTACACCATACGGTCTGGCTGAAAACATGTATTCTACAAGAGTGCAGAGTGTTGTTACATTTGACAATCTCTTCAAACCGGACAGATAACGAATATAATAGTTTGATTAGAAGATTTCTTCATATTGTACTGTAGCGTTCCGACCATAATGTGGAACCATAAATTATCAACGCTATAGCTGAAGATTAAGCTGGAAATTGGTCTTATCTCGGTTTATCAGGTCTATTAGGCAGGGTAATGTGAGTGTAATTGGATCCTGCATTTTCCCCTTTTTTCTGTTATATAATTGCTCTACATGACTAACTGGCCCATCCGCACAGGGCGCAAGATTTTCTTTCCCCAGAGTTTTGACCGAGCCGTTGTCTGTATTATTTCTGCTAATAAAACTTAATGTTAGATTGAGATGAAAACGAAGAAACATGTAGATAAACTCTTTGCTCTGTGCTACTTTCATCCAAGAGACTGAAATGGCAAGACCGAGAAAGGAAAGAGAGAGAAATATAGGCGAGATTATGGCTGATATCATCAAGCCAATGGTATCCATCTATCTCAATCCTGAAGGGGAGAAGGATGTGAACGGAAATGCAAGAATCAGTGATTTGTGCCGACGCTTCAATCTTTCGAATTTGAAGGTGAGGAAGCTTCTTGTTACGGCGGGAGTATATCAAAGTACATCTATGACTGAAGTTGACGGTGTTGCTTTCGATGCTGCAGAAGAGGTGAGAAAACTACATGAGACAGGAAAAAGCGAGAAGGAAATAGCCTCTATACTCAAACTGAGTCGTAGTACAGTCAATTCGCTCATTCCTTATTCGGAGAATGGGGCGTACAACCTTGAGGAGAAGATTGACGGATCGCGGGACGAGAAGAATATGAGTCTTGCTGCAAAGCGCAATAAGAGATACCGCAAGAAGAAGATTGTCGAAGATTTCAGAAATAAAAGAGAAAAAGAGAAAAATGAAGAGAACAAAATTTCTGCCGATGAGATTATTGATAGAATCAGGGAGGTTGATGATATGAAGAAGTGTGCATGTTGTGGAAAGGATACAGTAATTACGGCCTGTGTTGCAATCATTGTGCCACAGGCATTTTAAATGAATTGAAAGAAAGAAAAGAGGAAGGACGTGATAAGAAATGCAGGACTGACTGGATTTTCAACAATGTTGTCTACGAAACATCTAGCGGAGAGGAGGTTTCATTTCCACAGATGATTTTTGAAGTTACTGCTGATGATGGAGTCGTTCATTCATTCAGCGTCTCAGACAGCGAGTATGGAGGTATGACATTCTATGAGTCGAGGGAAATCTACAAGAAGGAAAAGAATGGCAGGAAAGCGAATAAAAAGAGGAGTACCGAATATTCATTTTCCATTTATGGTGATACCAAAGACGATTTAAATCTTCTTGAAGAGCTGGTGGATAAAACTGCCTCCGGTGTTAAATACAAGACAATATCTGCTGGTGGAGAAAGTGGTCCCCTTCATGCAGGGGAGAGAGGAATAATCGGTGTAGCCTCTGATGGATTCATCATTGACGGTATGTCTTATGACAGCACGGAGCTTGACGGGTTATTCTCGTGTTATGAAGGCTTCAATATACACTATCAGATAATGGATAGGTTTTCTCCCCTGCTTGATAAGGATACATACCTTATGCCGACTAAGCTTAATGACAAGTCTTTGTTGGATGAACTGGAAGAAATAATCTCTGCTTTCAGTAAAAACGGTAGTGGAGAGTATATCGGGAAGGAGAATGTCTCCGGTTTTGAAATCTTTTTCAAGAAACTTCTTGGAAAACTATCATTTTACTACCAGTGTAAATCAGCCGGCTCCGGAAAGATTGCAGGGATAAAGATGATTAAGAGACTGAGAAAGATTGATACAGATGATAATCTGTTCCCAGAATATCAGATAAGAGAGATTCAGGATGTAATAAGTAAGGGTGAATGGTTTAATCATCCTGAAAAAGAAGAAAAAGAGAATGACCCGGAATCCAATTGAAATGACAAATCCGATTTCTGGTGTTATATTCTATTTGTAAGCATAAAGTTGGATACTAATCTAAGATAATCTAGGAGGGGAATGAAGGTGGAAAGAGCGACAGAGATATCCCAGATAATCGACACTACTTCAGATAGTGCAAAATATGACCGTGCTGCAAAGAACCTACTTTCATTCAAAGCCATTGATGCTTGGATATTGAAAGCCTGCGTCAGGGAATTCGAGCATTACAGTGTTGAGTATATTGCCGATTATTGTCTTACGGGGGAAATCGAGATTGCGGAACATGCTGTACATCAGGACCATTTGGACAAGGGTGGGAGAATGAGCGGCGATGAAAGAGTAATAAGGCTTAACTCGGAGTCTTCTTCCATCAATGAGGGTACTGTCTATTATGATGTACGTTTCAATGCGGTGGTGCCTTCGACTGATGAGAAAGTAACGCTCATAATCAACCTAGAGATACAGACTGATGACAAGCCGGGGTATGACCTTGTGACAAGAGGAATGTACTATTGTGCCAGAATGATTTCAGAACAGCATGGTACTGTCTTTACTGGGAGTCACTATGAAAAGATACAGAAGGTCTATTCAATCTGGATATGTCCATCTACTGCTGAGGCCAGGAGAAACGGTATGTACAGGTACCATACAATTGAGACTCCAGTTATAGGAAAGCCCTACGTAAAGGAAGAATCCTATGACAAGAGTGAGGTAATCATTCTGAACCTTGGTTCAGCCGGGGACGCAGTCGAATGTGACATTATCAATCTACTTAATGTCTATTTCTCGGATTCTGTTGGTTCTGATGAAAAGAAAAAAATCCTACGTGAAAAATACAATATTGCGATGACGAAAGAAATGGACGAGGAGGTACAGAATATGTGTAATCTTAGTAGTGCTATTGAGAGAAAAGGTATAGCTGAAGGCATAGCTAAAGGCATAGCTAAAGGCAGAAGCGAAGGCGTCGATATCGGAAAGTTCGAAACAACTGCTATGTACTACAGAAAGGGAAGAATCAGTGCTGAAGAAGCGGCTTGTGATTTAAAGATGACACTTGAGGAATTCAAAGAGAAGGCATGCCTCAGGGAAGAAAGTAACTGAGAGTATTCCTGATGGGAGCTTAAGGTGAAAGGATTTTAAGGGGTTCACGGAATATGTGTAATCTTAGTAGTGCTATTGAGAAAAGGCATAGCTAAAGGTAGAAGCGAAGGCGTCAATATCGGAAAGTTCGAAACACCTGCTATGTACTACAGAAAGGGAAGAATCAGCGCTGAAGAAGCTACTTGTGATTTAAAGATGACACTTGAGGAATTTAAAGAGCTCAAGAGTGGTGTTAGCAACGGAAAATAATAACCACAAAAAACGAAAAATAACAGGCATCAAATTCCTGATAAAAGCCATCGCCCACTGAAAATCAGTTGATTTAACACCCCAACTGGCTAAAATTTAGCGCGATTTTTCCCGCTTGTCACCAGGGGGAAAAGGGGGAAGTATTGGCTATTTTTAACAAGAATGCCTTGTAAGGCAATTGAACCCCCGTTTTTCATCCTCGCACAGGGATGTCCCCTGCCTCAAGCTGGGTTGTATGCTGAAGTTTCCACTCTTGAGTCATAGATGATACTCTTCGATAATCCTCTCAACAACCTTATCCGGTAAATCGTTATTTACGTTCAATCTATCAACATTGAGGGTTTGATAGATTTTTCCGTAGTAATTCAAGTTTTCCTGAATTTCCTTCATGTAATGGGTTTTGTGTGCCATCTTGTATTTATTATCTGTGTAAACATTGTCATTCTCATCACTGAAAACAATGCGCTGGAAGATATGATAGGCTGTGTCGTAGAGCTCAATGAGGATTGTGTCATCACGTTTGACTGCTTCACGAAAACTATCTACGTATGAAATCTGGGTTACGGCAAGAACGAGGTTTTCATTCTTATTGACGATATCTTTGATGATTTCCCCACGTATTCTGTCCCTATCGATAAGTCTGTAGTTATGTACGAAATCCTCGATTGTCGTTTTCCTTCTTGTTTTCACCTCTTCATCAAGGTCATGAAATTCCCATCCGAGCTTTTGGGATAGAAGTGAACCGACTGTCGTCTTTCCTACACATGAAATGCCGAGTAAAAGTATCTTCATATCATCAATATACAACACATTTTTAAGAATTCTTCAAGTAATTGGCTCTGTATACCCTTATTTGATATATAATCCTTTCTGGGAGTAGTGATAATGACACATGAAGAATATATTAAGGCTACATCTTTCTGGGATGGAAAGAGTTGTAAGAAGATGGATGAGAATGAGCTCAGAAAAAGAATATATGAAGGCCTCAGCTCATCCAATGTCTGTGCACTTGCTACGGGGGTTGGGAACTATGTCAGATGTACGCCCCTCGAGTACAGCTTCCACGACGATACTTTCTGGATTTTCACAGAGGGTGGCCACAAGTTCATACCACTTGAAAAGAACGATAATGTATCGCTTGCCGTATTTGATAATAATACATCGTTTAGCGGCCTCAAAAGTGTACAGGTGACGGGTAGGGCTGAAATAATCGAGCCGTTTACAGAGAAATATGTAAAGCACGCAGAATATAAGAAGATACCGCTTCCTGCCCTCAAGAAGCTCAATGAAGAGGGCCATCCGATGTATCTAATCGCTGTTCACCCTCTGAAGATGGATGCTCTCTTTTCCTCTTTTAAAAAGGAAGGATTCGATTCAACTTAAGAGTGGACAGTTCTAACCCACTTTAGAGGTGGCCACAAGGTGCGCCATCCAGAAATATCTAAGAATATACATGTTTTGTTTAATTCACCCTTAATCTTGAGGGTGATTATTTTAG
>CAVFNE010000158.1:0-5261 GCA_963623755.1 Muribaculaceae bacterium
TTTCTAAAGTATTTGACCAATAAAAGAATATAAGGTACTCTGAACTTTGACTTTCGGGCCGTTTTCTGTGCCCGTATTGTTTGTGTTGCTATTCTCGAAAAAGGAGGACAATAAAGAAGTGTTGAAGTATACAGTAAAACGACTACTATACAGTGTTGTTATTCTTTTCTTTGTAATGCTCATTGTCTACTCACTTATGTATAACATGCCGGGTAACTATCTTGAGACCAAGGCACGTGAACTTGCATCCCGCCCAGGAGCAGGAAAGAGCTACCAGGAGTGGCTTGATGACCTCAATGCCCAATATGGTATGGATAAAGGTATTATCAGAGGTTATTTCATCTGGCTCGCGACAGCCCTCAGCGGCAACTGGGGTGACTCATGGGCATGGACAATTCCTGTTACCGAGGAGTTCCATAACACTATATGGTATAGTTTTGCCTTATCTCTTATTTCTTTCATTGTTGAAATTGCGGTTGCAATCCCGCTCGGAATATTGGCGGCAAAGAAGCAATACGGTTTCTCCGACTACTTTACAACTGTCTTTGCCATGATCAGTATTTCGCTTCCGACATTTTTCCTGGCAACATTGCTCAAATATATATTCTCGGTAAAGCTCGGATGGTTCGACCTGACAGGTATGCAGGGAAGAAATTACCAGAACCTTTCCGACTGGGGAAAGTTTTTGGATATTGCAAAGCATTTTGTTCTTCCGGCGCTCACACTATCTATTATTGCCATCGGCGGCCTCATGCGTTACACACGTACCAATATGCTTGAGGTTCTCAATGCCGACTACATCCGTACCGCCCGTGCCAAGGGTGTTCCTGAGAAGAAGGTTATCAACAAACATGCCTTCAGAAATACCCTCATCCCGCTTATCACAACACTCGGCGGGTCTCTTCCGGGCCTCTTTAGCGGTGCTCTAATTACTGAAACTCTATTCGGAATCAGAGGCATTGGATATGCATCTTATAACTCCATGATTCAGGGGGATATTCCTTTCATCATGTTTTACCTTGCATTCATCTCAATTCTAACACTTCTTGGAAATCTGATTTCCGACCTGTTGTATGCTGTGGTCGACCCACGTGTAAGACTGAGCTGAGGGGAGGAAAAAAGATGGCTTCATATAATCTTAATGATGTTTTAAAGAAAAAGAGCACTAATGTGCAGTCTAACGGACATGATATGGCACTCGACGATGTATCGAGAGTAAAGGTCCTTTCCCCGACAAGACAGGTTGTCAAGCGCTTTTTACGTAACCGTCTTGCTGTATTCGGATTTATCTCGATTGTCATCATGTTCATCTTCTGTTTTATCGGTCCTCTGTTGTACAAATACGGTCAGAAGGAGACTTTCTATAAATATGACACTGTAAACATCCGTCTTGGTGTCGCAACTGAAAGCACATCTTTCACAGGATACACTGTTGATTCCTCCATCAAGGTCGACACATCTGCCAACAGTTACATGACGACAACTATCAAGGCAATGCAGAGCGCAGGACTTGATGACTACATAGAAATTTATCCTGACGGCAATGCCTACGAGGCACTTGAAGAAGGGGAGAATGTATATACCCTTTCACAGAGAAGTGCTTCTCTTGTTGCTTCATTCGGGCAAAGTGAAGTTACCTGGGCGCTCTATGATGGTGTTACAAGAACTCTCACATCGACTACAGACAATATAGACAGTGAACTCGAGAAAACAGTCGTGTCAGCACTCAAAGGTATGAGCGGATCATTGACAGTAGACGGTGTCACATACAGCTACACAAGAACAAGCGGTAAGAATTATGCTGTCACAAAGACTGTCGGCGGTTTCGTCTATGCCGGTTCAGTCCTTTCCGGAAGTTTTGAGAATGCAGCAGAAGGCGCTGAACCCAACCAGATTTTCGCGTTTGAGGGAGAGGAGTACTTTGTCTCAAGTAACGGTGAGACAAGCGTTGTCTATAGAGTAGGAAATGCCAGGATTGCTAAAGTCTTCACGACATTCGTCATAGACTTATATGATTCATCTTCCAGCGTTTCGGACGAGTTCAGAAACAACGCACTTCTTGCTGTTTATTCTTCTTCCGGCTTTACTGCAGACGGCGTGGATTACCACTTTGAGATTGAAGGAGACGGCGATGTTGTCAGAATCTTTGACAGCCGCAACAACGAAGTGGGTGAATTCTCGACATTCATCATCAGACGCAACAACGGTGAAGATACAATTCCTTATGAAGCAAAGCAGGATATTGCCCAAGCTATCAACGAAGGCATGGAGAGTATTGAAACAGACCTTCCTCAGCAGACTGAGGATGGAATGTACGCTTACGACGAGAACGGAAAACTCATCTACACTCCTACTGAGATAAGGATTAACAGCACAGATAAGAACTATGAGTTATGGGCTTACCAGATAACGTATGTCATCGACCGCTTTGCTTCTCCGTCAATGTCACACATTCTCGGTACAGACGGCGATGGATTCGACGTTATGGCACGTATCATGTACGGGGGAAGAGTCAGCCTAATGGTCGGCTTTGTCGTCGTGCTTTTGGAGATTTTCCTTGGCGTCATCCTCGGGGGACTTGCAGGCTACTACGGCGGCTGGGTTGATAATATCATCATGAGACTTGTAGATATCTTCTACTGCCTCCCGTCAACACCTATCATGATTATACTCGGTTCCATCATGGATGCTATGCGTATGGACGTCTATAGAAGACTTTTCATCATGATGGCAGCTCTCGGTATCATGGGATGGGCAGGAGTAGCGCGCCTTGTGAGGGGACAGATTCTCTCATTCAGAGAGCAGGAATTTATGATTGCAGCAGAAGCAACGGGAATCAAGGTCAAGGACAGAATCTTCAAACACCTTATCCCGAATGTCATGCCGCAGCTCATCGTTATTGCAACAATGGGTGTCGGTGGAACAATCATCACAGAGTCCACACTCTCATTCCTCGGTCTTGGTGTAAAGCATCCTCTTGCAACATGGGGTACTATGATTAACAGTGTTTCATCTGCTTCAGCAATGGCTCATTATGCATACATCTGGATTCCTGTCGGTCTCCTAATTAGCTTTACAGTCATTTCATTCAACTTTGTAGGCGACGGTCTGAGAGACGCATACGACCCGAAGGGAAAGAGGTAATTCATGTCAGATCATTCATCATATATTTCAGGAAAAGAATCCAGAAGGATTACTAAATTCAATAGAAGAGTAACACGGAAGCTTGAGGCCGAGAGAGCCAATGCCAACAAGGACCCTCAACTCTATACTACAAAGATGAAGGACCCGAATAACGTTGTCGAGTTCGATAATGTATGTACATTCTTCTTCAGTGAAGTCGGCACTGTTAAAGCTGTGGACGGTATTACATTCGAGGTGCCGAAGAATAGCACTGTCGGACTTGTCGGAGAATCCGGATGTGGCAAGAGTGTCACATCGCTCTCTCTCATGCAGCTTTTGCAGCGGCCGTCTGGGCAGGTTGTTGGAGGAGAAATCAGATTCAACAAGGGGGACGGTTCGGCATACAACATCGTCAACACTCCCAACTCCGTAATGGAAACTATACGCGGTAACAGAATGAGTATGATTTTTCAGGAGCCCATGACTTCTCTCAACCCTGTATTCAGAATAGGCGAGCAGGTTGATGAGGCAACAATTCTTCATAATCCCGATATGTCTGAAGAGGATGTAAAGAAAAGAACACTTGAGCTCTTGGAGATGGTGGGAATTGCCAACAAAGAGGGTGTATACAAAATGTATCCACACGAGCTCAGTGGCGGTATGAGACAGCGTGTCATGATTGCTATAGCACTTGCATGCAAGCCGGAGTTAATTATTGCCGACGAGCCGACTACCGCTCTAGATGTTACAATCCAGGCCCAGATACTTGATTTATTGGAGAACCTCAAGAAGAAAATCGGCTCCTCGATTATGCTTATCACCCACGACCTCGGTGTTGTTGCAGGTATGGCTGATTACGTTGTTGTAATGTATGCAGGCCGTGTTATCGAGAAGGGTACAGCAGATGATATCTTCCATCATCCGGCACATCCGTACACAATCGGACTTATGAAGAGTAAGCCTGTTGTCGGTAAGAAGGTTGATAAGCTCTATAACATCCCGGGAAGCGTCCCAAACCCTGTAAATATGCCTGATTACTGCTACTTCAGAGACCGCTGTGAGATGCAATGCGATAAGTGTAAAGGTGTTTATCCTCCGTCAATCCGTATCAGCGACACCCATGTAGTATCATGTTACAGGTTCTACGAAGAAGATAAGGTAATCGAATATCCCAGGACAGTGAATGTGGAGGAACTCTAAGATGGCAGAAGAAATCAAGAATAAAGACGTACTTGAAGGCGCTGAGAAGAATCCCGAGAACCTTCTTGTTGTTAAACACCTCAAGAAGTACTTTCCCATCAAGAGCAGTTTCTTCAAGATGGTTATCGGTAACGTAAAGGCTGTCGATGATGTTTCATTCAAAATCAAGAAGGGAACGACGATGGGACTTGTCGGAGAATCCGGCTGTGGTAAGAGTACCATCGGCAGAACTATTCTCCGTCTTCAGGATAAGACAGACGGAGAGGTCTATTTCAACGGCCGTGAACTTTTCTCCCTCACTAAGGAAGAACTCAGAAAAGAGAGACCCAACATCCAGATAATCTTCCAGGATCCGTATTCATCTCTCTCTCCGCGTCTTCCTGTCGGAGAGATTATCGGAGAGGCGGTAAGGGAACACAATATTGTCCCTGCAGCGGAGTTTGACGAGTATATTACACGTGTAATGGCTGCATGTGGACTTCCCGAGTATGCTAAGGCACGTTACCCTCATGAGTTCTCGGGCGGCCAGAGACAGCGTATATGTATTGCGCGTGCACTTGCTCTCAACCCGGATTTTATTCTCTGTGATGAGCCGGTATCTGCGCTCGATGTATCTATCCAGGCACAGATTATCAACCTCCTGAAGGATCTTCAGAACCAGTTTGGACTGACATACCTTTTCATCTCACACGATTTATCTGTTGTTGAACACATTTCAGATACAGTCGGTGTCATGTACCTTGGGTCGATGGTTGAGTTTGCTCCAACCGAGAAGCTCTTTTCGAAGCCATTGCACCCATATACAGAGGCTCTCTTCTCTGCTATCCCGGTACCAGATCCTGATTTCCATATGGAGAGAATTATTCTCGAAGGTTCTATTCCATCTCCTGCCAACCCACCGAAGGGATGTAAGTTCCATACACGCTGTCGCAAATGTA
>CAVFNE010000159.1:0-5259 GCA_963623755.1 Muribaculaceae bacterium
GTTATGCTGACAAAGTTTATTCTGCTTCTTTTCTTTGACAAAATCCGGGAAAAGGGCGCTTTATAAGTATGAGAGTTATAATTTTTATTTTAGCAATGCTTCTTATATCGTGTTCTCCTGAGGAAGATGCCTCCATTTTGACGATAACAAGCTGGAATGCTTATTGTTTTTTCGACGGAGTTGAGAGCTCTACGGAGTATACAGACTTCACATCATCGAGTGGATATACAAGAGAAAAGTACAATAAGAGGATAGAATCAACTGCTCTTTATATGGCAGCCAATATGAAGGACAGCGACATAATAATACTTGAGGAAATTGAGTCTGATGATGTTCTCCATGACCTTATAGAAGCGGGGCTGGGGAATGTTGGCTTCTCTTACTACGGCCTGGCGCAGAAGGAGGATGGAGTACTTTCAGTTGGCTTTATATCGAAATTCAAACCGTCATCCTTTTCTTTTCACTCGACACTCACATCACGTCCTATTGCTGAAATCGGATTCAGCTTTAACGGTGAGAATATCACACTGTATGCTGTGCATCTCCGGAGCCAGCTTGGAGAGGAAGAAGAGAGAAAAGAGGAGCTTTACCTCTTATCAACACTACTTGAAGGAAGGGATGGAGAGAATATCATAGTGATGGGGGATTTCAATACCGACTGTATAAGCGGAGATGAAATCGGAGATGGTAGGAAGGGCGGATACATACTTTCTCTTACAGGAGACGGTAGAAATGCCTATGGTGGCACTTTATTCTCCCCTTATCTTGATTACGGCTCAACGTTGGAAAGAGGATCTTATTACTACAACGGTCAATGGTATACCTATGACAATGCACTTCTGACATCCACCTTCTTTGATGCGGACGGGGTGGAATATCTGGACTTTTCTGTAGTTGCGCCCGCTGAGGCCAAGACAACCTCCGGCCTTCCCCTCAAATATGATAAATCAACCCAGACCGGTTATTCCGACCACTTTGCCATAACCCTCAGATGCCGTTATTATTGATGCATGATTGAAAATATCAGAGAAATACTTTTCGGCGGGCAGACATTCTCGTGGCGTGAGGAGGAAAGCGGTGTTTTTGCTTCCGCCCTTAATGGAAGAGTCTATAGAATTAAAAGTGTGGATGATGCTTTTTTCGACCCGTTCCTTCATACTTATTTTGACCTCGACTACGATTACGATAAGGCAAGGCGTGAGATAAGAGAGAAGGATGAAGTTCTTTGTCGCGCTGTGGATGAAGTTGGAGAAATTCGTATCCTCAAACAGGACGAATGGACAACGGTTATATCTTTTATCCTGTCACAGAATAATAATATAAAGCGCATAACAAAACTCTATAACGCAATCTCCATGAAATATGGAAGAAAAATTGAGGATGGCTTTTATACATTCCCGACGGCTGATGAGATGACGGAGGCGACCGAGGAGGAGTTGAGAGCCCTCGGAGTCGGATTCCGTGCTCCATTCATTATGGATGCAATAGAAAAAAGAGATGTCCTGGGGGAAGTTAAGGATCTTCCTTTCGAGATGGCTGTGACAAAGCTTGAGAGCGTGAAGGGAATCGGACCGAAGGTTGCTCAATGCATTCTGATTTTCGGCTATGGTCGCAGAGACGGGTTTCCTATAGATACATGGATGAAGAAGTGTCTGGAGAAGTATTATAAAGGTGTCCCCCTTTCTCATTTCTCCCCCTATGAGGCACTCTGTCAGCAATATCTATTTTCATACATGAGAAACAAGTCCGTAGACGAGTAATAAACTTAATTCTTTATATATAAATTTGTTATACATAATATGTTGATATATGCCGGGCTCCCCCGGCACTTTCTAACGGCTTGCCTTTATCAAGGTTGCAGAGGTGCAATTAGAGGCATTGTACACTACTAGGTATTTCCCGTCCGGAGATATGTCTAGAGACGTAGATGTTGCATCAATAGTGATTGATGTGCCTTCCTTAAGATAATAGTATCCATCCTCTAATGCGGGCGTTACTGTTATGAGCTTCTTTGCTTTATTATCAATCATGTACCCGAAGCGTACATCCTCGCACATCTTCAAGTCCCCGATGTTTCTATTCTCCATGCTTTCAAAATGATATTGTTCATATTCGTTTGCAATTTCATCTGCCATTTTATAGTAATAGATGCCCTCTCCTGAAAGGACGAATGCATACGCTCCGTCATCTTTCAAAAAGCCACATGCATATGCATTCTTGTACTCGTCCTTGGTCTGACCTTTATCGTAATAGACCATATAATCATCCCAGCTCACCCATAGATGATATTCAGCAAACGCAGCGCATGCCATCCCCGCGCGATAACTGCATTCAGTTACTTTTCCCCGCTGACCCGAAATTGCTATATAGAATCCGGCACCCGGGAGCGAAGATATTGCCTTGAAGCCTGAGTAACCGAAGTCGATATTCGGTTTGTAGATATATTCTTCCCGATTAACCATCTTTCCTACTTCAGGTCTTACATTGAATATGACATATCCCATCCGTGTCTTTCCCGTGTTCTCTATTGTTGCCACTAGAACGTTGCTGCCTTTTGTGATGTTTACGAAACGGCAGGCCTTGTTTGCTCCGCAATCACTGTCGAAATTTGTCACCTCGTCGCTGTACGTAATCTGGGTTGTAGTAACAATCAGATTCACGGCTTTGCAACTTGATGTGCTGTTACACAATACGATAACTGAATAGTGTGGGTCGTATGTGCCGCCGCCTGTTGTGAAGTCGGCAATCTGGTACGAACCGATTTCAAGTTCATCATATGTGTACTCAGCTACAACTTCAGCTGTTGTCTGTGTAACTTTGACAAGCTGCATTCTCTGATATTGGTTTGATGCAATCAGAAGATAGCCGTTGGGAAGGAAATGCATGACACAGTTCTGCCCGAGAATGAATTTGTCTCCGTTTTTGAGAGTTATCTTCTGATAAGGGTCTCCTATGTTTGTCGAGAGTGCCGCCTGGAAGCTGATTGACTGTGAGCCGATTGAGCCCGCCTCTCCTGTACTTGTCATTACAGTCAGCGTATGTATGCCCTCCATAACCCCTCCGGTGAAGGTATATTCGGTGCCGCTACCGACTTCAACGCCGTCAAGATACCAGGTGGTGATGATTTGTTTTTCTGTTATTTTCGAGTCTTGGGGAATCGAGATTGCGACGGTGAAACTTTTATTTGCTTCGATAAGCGATTCAACTCCTATAATCTTTGCTTCAACAGGTACAGAGGTTTTATCTGAAATTGTTATTATTGCGCTTGTTGAGTCTGATTCCTCTATAGAGCTGTAAAACTTCAGTGTTTCTCTTGTCACTTCACCGTTTGTAATCCTGATGGCCTCTGCTGTTCCGTGGCACTTAACGCCGTTGCTGTCCAGTAAATTTATCTGCAGTGTATATGAGCCTGCAGGAAGGCCTATTGCTGTTATTGTGCTCTTAGAGTTCTGTGGCGTTGTAGGGTAAAGTATTATCTCCTTTCCGTCCTGTGATTTAAACACAGTATTTACAGTTTTTACGTCACTCAGGGACGTCTCACTCCAGTCAAGTGTGATGGATAAGTCTCCTTCGCCTACTAAAGTATCTAGAGCGATGGATATTGTGTTTTTGCCTGCTATAAGGCTGATTTCTCCTTCTCCATATACAATATCTTTTCTCGTTGAATTGAATCCGTAAACCTTGATTTTCCACTTTCCGACATTAAGGCCGTCGAGGTTGATGTAGGAGTAGTATGTGTAATACGGATCAGACTCACTGCCGTCGGGTGATACTGCTATGACTTTGTAGCCGTAGATTTCCAAAGCCTCGTTATCAGGTGTCACCGTCCGCCGTGATGAGTTCATCTCGATACGTAGTGTTGCTGTCTCTGATTCTGTACTGCACGACACAGCTAAAAGCAGTGCCAGCATAATTGATAAGATAATAAAACCTTTCTTCATGGTTTCCTCCAAAATTTTTAGTTTTATCTCTTAAGCGAAAAAAAACGGAAAATTGTCAAAGAAAGTGGTGAATATTTAGAAAATTTTACAAATTTTCTTGTTTCTGGAGGTTGTAGGGGCTTTTTCTTCCACCGTCCGTGGAAGGAGGAACACCGGTAATTTTGCTTTTTATGTGAGTTTTTCACTGGAAACTAACATTTAAGTTGTTTCTTGTGTAAGCTTGACAGAAGAAGTTGTTGATGACATTCTATTACAGTCTCCGGTCTGCGAAACTGTTGAATTTGCAATAGTGGCAGCGGAGTCTTTTTTCTTTACTCGTACGTTGTAAAGATTGAGTAAATTCTTATTCTGTTTCTTCAGCCTTTCTGTAGTCAGCTCGACAGAGAAAAATGCACCTCCGATTTTTGCTGGAGTACAAAAATATATATATTCTTTGACGTTATTTTTATTCAGTTGTGTAGAAATCGAATTATGAGAAGAATCGACTTCGCCTTTTCTGTTTGTCTTTTTTGAATTAGAAACAATTTTCTCAATCTCAATTAGAGCTCAATCGTGTCTAACTTTAGCTAATCCTTCCTTTACGTTAGACTGAACAACATGCGCTTTATTTTTGTTTGAGATTTGTATTTGTAATGGCTTCGTAGTAGTATTAAACACCTTTCCGATAAGTCCCTTGATATAATTCTTCATGTCGTCAGTCGTAATTTCGCCGGACTGCATAAAAGAGAACGCTTCGGTCAGATCAACTATGTAATATTCTTTATTTTTGAGGAGAATGTTTTCTTTACCCTCTTTCTCTGAAATACTCTGGAACACTCCGTCTTCAACAGTCCAGAATTCAGTCTCAAGATGCCTGATGCCTTTTGAGTGCTTTTCCTTGTTATTGGAGGCATTATCGGCATAGTAGATGACAACTCTCTCTCTCTCATGTGTTTTCATAGGGTACTTTGTACTTCAAAGAATATGACCTTCTCGTTGCGGATGGTGAAACAGCAATCATATTTTTCTCCTTTAATTATCAATGGGGATGAGTGGATAAGCCTTAAATCATCTTCTTTTATATCTCCATCTTCGACGTGAATAGAAAGATAAATCCTTCTCAGGTTTTTTTGTTTACCTATTATGTCTTGGAAGATGGAATGCCTGATATTCCTTCTTATTTCATCATCATTCTTCTTCATTGATGCCTCCTTATTCTTAAACGCAATAATTCGGAAAAATGTCAAAGAAAAAGGGATTTTACGTTTTTGAACTTAGCATGAGCTAGGACAAACGCATCAAATCACCTTTTAAAAAGTTAAGCTATTTAGAAGCAAGA
>CAVFNE010000160.1:0-5238 GCA_963623755.1 Muribaculaceae bacterium
ACGGGTTCGCTAGCAGCTACGCCCCTTGAGGACTTTCACCTCGAACTATGGCCTGCCCGTCATACAAGAAATGCCCTCTGCCTTACAAAAAGCAGGGGGCTTTTTTAATAGATCGGTTTACTTAGAATGTGTATCTTGCGCCGACTGTTCCACCAATATCGAGTCTGATTGCATCATTGAATGCATATCTACCTGTGAGCTCGGCAAGTACAGACCAGTTGGATGTGAACTTGTATTCGCCGCCGATGCCATAGTCAAGTGCAAATGCATTTGTTCCCTTGAAGTTTTTAATTCCGACAAGATATGACAACCCGACATAGCCGTAGAGATCAATCTTCTCTGTGACAGGGTAGATACCGCAGATATAGCCGCCGAAGCCGAAAGTCTTTCTATTCTTTACGATATCAAAATCAACTCTTATACCGGCAGCAAGATAATCGAAGAACTTAACTTCCCCCTTGAGGCCGACGCCGTTAACAAACTTACCACTCTCGAGGTTTCCCTTGAATGTATTTGAAAGTGCAACGCTGTATTCTCGGATAAACTTACCCTTCTCTTCTTGAGGAGCAGTAGGAGGAGCAACAGGCTCTACAACATCTACATCTTCTTCTACAACTTCAGTTTCTACTACTACTTCTTCTTCCCCTGTTTCCTCCACATCAAGGCGAGCAAAGAAAGAGTCGATTTCATCCCCCAGGTAATCAAAATATTCTGAAGCAAGTCCATTGTCGACACCATCGAGATAGATAAGTGTGACACTGCTCTCATCGCGTTCATAATTAAACATCGCCTTGAGTTCCGGATAGCTTAGAACAAGGTATGAGGCAAAGGAACGGAGTTCTTCATCCGTCATCTCTGATGGTATATAGAGAACTATCTTATCCGGATAGATTTCAGAGTTTAATGTGCCCTTTACTGTCTGAGTGCTCTTCGGGACAATCACGCTCCTCTCGCTCTCGAGAGAAGAGTTGTAATCATTCATGAATGAGACAAAAAGCATCCACCACTCTTCTCTAACGCCCACACTCATTTGGGAGTATTCAAGAGTAACAGTGCCGTCCTCGAGCGTGAAGGTCATATCGCCGGCATCGGGGTTGAGAGTAACAAAAGAAGCAAGGATGGAGAGAATCTCGTCATCTTCCGTGTTATCGAAGAGAATTTCTCCCTTCTCTTTATCAAAATATCCCTTGATAAAGAATTTTCCTCCACGGTAGAACTCTTCTGTAGGAGCATCTGCATCCTCTGTCATATCAATAAGAGACAATGGCTCATCCTTTTCTTCAGGAACAACTTCTTTCTCCGCATCCACGTTTACTGCACCCGAGTTTCCACTGAAGGACGGAGCTTCAGTTTTTTCTTTCTCCACTGCTACAACGGCATTCGTGCTGGGTACACTAGAAGTAGTACTTTCATCACTTTCACCTTTCTTTGTACAGGAAGTAAGCGCAATTAAGAGTAAAACAACAATTAAACAAACTAGATATTTACGCATTTTCTTTTCCTTATTTATATAACTGAAGATAAAAAAGGTAATACCCCTCAGTCTTCTTTTTTCTCCATGTATTCCTGCTCTTCAAGCCACGTCACAGTTGCTCCTGCACGATTCTTATTCTCCATAAATGAATCATATCCGAAGGGTTTGGGAGATGTTCTCTTTCTTCTTTCCCTTGTAAAGCCTTCGTCTTTCTGCTGCCTGCTCTCTGAAGAATAAGACTCCCTCTTATAGCTGTTTTGTCTGTCTCTCTCTGAGTATCTTGGTTTGCTCTCTGAATATCTACTATCGCCAGAGGAGTACCTTGAGCCCCTACCTGAGTACCTTCTGTCGTCGTCTGAATACCTTGAAACCCTACCTGAGTACTTTCTGTCATCGTCTGAATATCTTGAGCCACGATTGGGATATCTTCTATCTCTATCAGAGTACCTAGAGTCCCTATCCGAGTACTTTCTGTCGTCGTCTGAATATCTTGAGCCACAATCAGAATATCTTCTCCCGCCATCGGAGTATCTTCTGCCACGGTCGGAGTATTTTCTCTCACCATCTGAATATCTTGAACCTCTATCGGAAGGCTTCCTGTCGTAATCTGAATATCTTGAACTGCGCTCTGTATACCTATCTTTTCCATCGTCATAGCGCGATGATTTTCCGCTATACCTTGACTCTCTATTTCTCTCTTCTCTTTTTCTTAGATATCTGGAAGACTTTCTTTCTTTTCCGTCTCCGTTTCTTACTTCTTTTTCTTCGTTTTCGCTGAAAGAGAAGGCCGCTGCACCTTTTCTTTCTCTCTTCGCTTTCTTTTCTCTTCCGTCGATGTCCACATCAAACCTTTCGAGTTCTTCACTCATTCTTTTTCCTTTCCTTTCTCTTTTCTTTTCACTTTTTTTCAATACCCAGACTCTCATACTTCTTCTTTTGTGTGAGAAGTTGGGCGCAAATACATCATTTGTTATCTCTTCGGCATCATACATCGACTCAAGTTTTGCTTTCTCAAATCTAAACGATTGAAGATTTTCGCTGAAAAGTACAACTCCACCGTCGGAAAGAAGGAGATTTATTAAGCCTAGAAACTCAATATAATCCTTCTGAACGTCGAAGGTTTCAGCCTTATGTGAGTTGGAGAAAGCAGGAGGGTCGAGAATAACAAGGTCGAAAACCCTCTTCTCTTTCACTGCGTCCTCAAGAAAACTCCTTGCGTCGGCAGTAACAACCTCGTACTTCTTCCCATCCAGAAAACCGTTGTTGTCGAGATTGCGTCGGCTCCATTGTGAGTAGACGTTCGATAAGTCTACACTTACAACACTCTCCGCGCCGCCGGAAGCTGCATATACAGAGAAAGAAGAGGTATATGAAAAGAGATTAAGCACTCTTTGATTGAGAGCCATCTCCCTCACAAGCTTCCTCGTCTCCTCCATATCAAGAAAAAGCCCTGTATCGGCATAGGCCTTAAGCTCGCACTCGAAAACAAGTCCGTTTTCCTTTACGCTTACACGACATTCCTCATCGCCCTTTTCATGCTGCTCTCTACCCTCTCTCTTCTTACGGTAGACAAAATTAATCCGGCTCCTCTCGACATATAGGAAACGTGAAACAAGGTCTATAACCTCATCCCTCAACTCGTCATCAAGTCCTTCTTCCGAGAAGTCAACAATGCGCGCATAATCGCCGTACAAATCAACCGTAAGCGGCAGATTCTCAAGGTTTCTGTCGTAAACACGGCCTGTAGTACTGTCTGTATTTTTCATCCAGCGTCTGGCTTCAAGGCCGTCAGCTTTCAGGATTTTTCCAAAATCCTTTTTCAAATAGTCATCCACGCTGAAATATTATCGAATAAGTAAAAAAAAAGATAGCTCTCAGGCTTTCTCATTTGATATTATTACCTCATGAACTATGACGAAGATGATGTAAAAGCGTTCATTGAAGAAAGGGAGAAAAAGCTTGGGGGAAAGCTTATTTACCGCACCTATGCAACCTTTTTTTCAGAAATCGGGGGCGAAAGACGCGACTGGGGTGTTTTTCTCTACAGCAACGGCATAACCCTTGTTATTGAAGACTTTTTCCATGAGTCAAAGATTCTCGGCTACTCCGTTAAATCGAAAAAAGAAAGACAAAGGGAGAAAGACTGGGTCAAGATGGAGATTATTGTTCCCATCTCCGAGATAAAGGACGTAACGCTTGTATCACATAGGAGTATGGAAAAATCCCTTAAAACCAAAAATGATGTCAGTAAAAGAGCAACATTGTTCAATAAGATATTCACAAAGACATGTGTTAGAGTGAAGGCAGGAGAAAGAGTTTTCTTCTTTGAACTGCCATCAATGAAAGAGTTTTTAAATTTAGTTGATAAAAAAGGAGATACGAAATGAGTGTATTTAAAGCTTATGACATTCGTGGAGTCTGGAAGAAGGACTTCGACGAAAATACCGTCTACAAGGTAGGATTCTTCCTTCCCTCATTATTGAAGGCCGACCATGTTGTTGTCGGAAGAGATGTGCGTCTCAGTTCCCCGATAATCCATGATGAACTCATCAGGGGTATTACCGACAGCGGTGCTGATGCATGGGATCTAGGACTCAGCACAACACCGATGGTTTACTTTGCAACAAACTTCCTTAAATCTGATGCATCTGTCCAGATTACAGCATCCCACAACCCTGCAGAGTACAACGGCCTCAAGATAAGTCGCACCGGAGCTCTTCCAGTCGGAGGAGAAACAGGGCTCAAGGACCTCGAGAAGCTTGTCAACGAAAAGGAAGTCGTCGTTTCTGAAAAGAAAGGTGTTGTCAAGGATTACTCATATGTAAGGGACGAATACGTAAAGTTCTTTGCCCCATATGCTGAAGGACTCGAGGACCTGAAGCTCTCCATCGACTGCTCGAACGGTATGTCATCACTTGTTATCAAGGACGTCTTGAAGAACGTAAAGGATATACACTACATCTATGACACACTCGACGGATCATTTCCCAACCATGAGCCGAACCCGCTCGAAGAGAAGAACTGCCACGACATCGAGAAGGAAGTCAAGAAGAACGGCAGCGACTGTGGTGTCATCTATGACGGGGACGCAGACAGAGTTATCTTCGTCGACGATAAGGGCGAGTGGATTCAGCCGGACTACATCACAGCTGTTCTCGGCTACTACTACAAAAAGAAGGGCATGCTCGGTGCATCGCTATGTGATGTCAGAACAAGTAAGAGCACAACAGACTACCTTGAAAAAGAAGGATGGAAGAACACAATCTGGAAGGTCGGACATGCATACGCCAAACTCAAAATCCGGGAAATCAACGGCGTATTCGGTGGCGAGCTTGCAGGCCACTACTACTTCAGAGAATTCGGCAACTGCGACAGCGGTGTTCTCGCTTCCCTCTTGGTACTCAATGTTGTCAACCAATTGAAGAAGGAAGGAAAGACTCTCTCTTCATTCCTCAAGGACGTTATTGTATACGCAAACTCCCACGAGACAAACTTCAAACTCGAGAATAAGGACGGCGCTATCAAGGCTCTCTATGAAAAATATGCTCCCAAGGCAGAGAAGGTCATGGATTTCGACGGCTACAGAATTGAGTATCCAGAGTGGTGGTTCAGTGTACGCAAGTCCAATACAGAACCATTTTTAAGAATTGTCTGTGAAGCTAGAACAGAAGACCAGCTCAAAGAAAAGATGGACGAAATCTCATCAATCATCCATTCATTCAGCTGATTAAACAAAAAAAAGAAGACTGCCCCATGGCCTATGC
>CAVFNE010000161.1:0-5232 GCA_963623755.1 Muribaculaceae bacterium
AGAGCTATAAATTCAACAAAAAGCTTGCCTTCAAGCGAAGTTTCTGACGAAACCATTCATTCAATATTCTGTTTTGCTTGGATTACTTGATCTTCCAGTACCCCGTTCTCGTTGTCCCGATACGCTCGATAGCACCTTTCTCTTTCAAGGCTTTCAAATATCCAGCTATTGTTTTTCGGCTGACATTCATCATTTCAGCAAGCTGGGTAACCGTATAACCAGGATCTTGAGCGAGGTAGTTTAACAGGGCACTTTCCCGATCATTCACGTGAACGTTCACCCTATCATTCACCTCATTATTCACCCTGACAATTCTGTCCTCCGGCCCGGTAAACTTTATCATGATATCGCCGGGATGGACGGTATATTCCGGCAGCGGAAGATTATCTGCTTTCAGAGAATCGTAGATCTTCTCAATCCCACGTCCCCAACTTTCAATGAAGCCTGCCAGATAAAAGATATGAGCTATATCAGGGTTATACGGCAAGGACGCATGCTTGCCCATCAGATTTTCCAACGTCCAGTTTTCAGGAAGGCGGCCTACATTTGCTACATAAAGCCTGTCATCATAAACACTGACCTGTATCGGAATCCTCGACTCGTACTGTTTATGGCAAATTGCATTGAGCAGTGCTTCTCTTAATGCTGCCTCCGGCACAAAGTATCGTTCTCGCCTGTAAATCCCTTCGTATGTGATCTTCGCACGCATATATTTGAAATAGATCAGTTCTATCGCTTTATCGACCTGCTCCAAAATGGAGCCGTGGATTTCATCCTGATAAAGCAGCTCGGAGTCGCTTTCAAAATAGCCGATCTTGATATACGAGCCCAGCTGATACTTGTCCGGGTCCTTGCAGAAGAGAAGCATAGCCGCATTCGTCAGATAATCGCCGTTCGTCAGGCGCAGCTTTTCCATCAGGACTTCTTTGGATTCATTCAAAAGATCCGGATCGATTCTGCCCTTGGCTGCCGCAAGCTTCTTGAAATGTTCGACAACCTGGTCATCCACTTCTTCAGCTTTGAAAACTGGAAGAGGCGAATGATCCCATGTCGCACCATGCTTACGCATCAGGAAGGCTTCTAACGCGGGACCGGTCAGGACCTGCTTGGTGCTGCCACTGCGATAATGGTAAACACCTTTGCAGGAAATGCCGATCGGATACGGCGGGACATCGATCTCGATATATTCTTTTTCGCCCTCAGTAAGCCGATTGACATCAACCACGATACCCATTGCATCCCTGATCTTGTTCGGAATATCTTCCAGAAGCTTCTTGGAATTACTGACTCCGACAACTTTTCCGCTATCATCGCAACCAATATAAAGCTTGCCGCCCTGAGCATTCGCAAAGCCGCAGATCCATTTCAGATATTCATCCCGCCAAGACTCTTTCCATTCAATATTTTGCTGTTCAGGCATAGAATACCACCTTCCAATTACTCGTTTTCCTTTGATTCCGGAAGCTCATCGACCAGCTCAATGACATCCGTAATGTCGCATTGGAGCGTATCACAGATCTTTGCAAGAGTTTCCATGCTGATGCCTTTATTCTTTCCCATGTTTGCAATCATATTTGTAGTCAGGCCAGCAGCAACTCTCAGATCTTCCTTCCTCATATTCCTATCTAGAAGTGTGTGCCAGAGAGGCATAAAACTGATGTGTTTCATAGTGTCTCCATCCTTGTGAAAGCAAACCTTCTCTCAACACTGAAAGTCTATCACAAATCTTGTGATTTAGCAAGCTAATCTTGTATGGTTCCGGACACAAGGTTCATATTTCTTCTGGCATTCTCGCTGGCGGCCTTGCGTCTGGCCATCAAAGACATACTGCTGGGTCAGTAGTGCCCGGCATACCCGGGAAAAGAAGTGTGATGATATACAGGGAACCGGCAGACCATGCGATATTTAGCACCAAGCACCTTTATACAGTTGGACACCAGTCCCCTTTCGGGTATAATCAGAAGACATAAAGACAAGGGGTAGACAAATATGGGATTATTCACAGAAAAAACACTTATGATAACAGGAGGAACAGGGAGCTTCGGTAATGCCGTACTCAATCGTTTCCTTTCAACAGATATAGGGGAAATCAGAATCTTCTCCAGAGACGAGAAGAAGCAGGATGATATGAGGCATGAGTACCAGGTGAAATATCCTGAGTATGCAGGAAAGATCAAGTTCTTCATCGGAGATGTGAGGGACCTTCAGTCCGTAAGAGCGGCAATGCACGGGGTCAACTACATCTTCCATGCAGCTGCACTCAAGCAGGTACCTTCCTGTGAGTTCTTCCCTATGGAAGCAGTAAGGACGAATGTAATCGGAACAGATAATGTTCTCACTGCTGCAATAGAAGAAGGAGTTGAATGTGTCATCTGTCTCTCAACAGATAAGGCAGCCTACCCCATCAATGCAATGGGGATAACAAAGGCAATTGAAGAGAAGGTTGCAGTTGCAAAGTCCAGATACTCGGGAAAGACCAGAATATGCTGTACGCGCTACGGCAACGTTATGTGTTCCCGTGGTTCTGTCATTCCTCTCTGGATTGATCAGATAAAGGCAGGTAACCCCATCACAGTAACCGAACCCGGCATGACAAGATTCATCATGTCACTCGAGGAAGCTGTAGACCTTGTTCTCTTTGCATTCGAACACGGGGATAACGGCGACCTTCTTATCATGAAGGCACCGGCATGCACAATAAAGACACAGGCAGAAGCCGTGTGTGAGATATTCGGCGGGAAGAAAGAGGATATCAAGGTAATCGGAATCAGACACGGTGAGAAGATGTACGAGACTCTCCTTACAAACGAAGAATGTGCAAAGGCTGTTGATATGGGTGGCTTCTATCGTGTTCCTGCAGATAACCGCACACTCAACTATGATAAATACTTCAAGGAAGGAGATGAGAAGAGAAACACCCTCACCGAGTTCAACTCCAATAATACAAGAAGGTTGAACCTCGAGGAGACAAAGGAAACTATCCTCAAGCTTTCCTACATACAGGACAGACTCAAAGAGGAGAAGTGACAAAAGTATATGCCGCGTAAGTCAAAGTCCCGGTTCCTCTGCGATCTTCTCACTGACAGCTATCTCGACTCCGTAATGATAGGATTATCGGATCTGATGGGAAAGGACCTTGCAGTCTATGAAGAGGTCATGCATCCCATTCTGAGAAGCCTGATCTCCTTTCAGGTCATGCAGAAAAAAACATACGAGCATTACAACATGAAGGCGATTCTGCGCTTCTCGGCTGAGCTTTCCGAAGTCTTCGAGATAGAGAAGAGAGACGCACTGAGGATACTCCTCTCTCCCCTCTACGACGACGTTGAGCTCTCGGATGAGGAGCTTCTCTTTATCGAGTATCTGATCGGCATAGAGAATTATGAGATAAAGCTTGATGATATCAGGAGGGACCTCAATGAAGGAAAGCTGTCTCTGTCCTCTGTTGATGATATAATAAAATCACTGACAGATAAGCTTGTGATCAACTTCATAGACAACACAGTTTATCTGATAATAGGGAGAAAGGTTTCACTGTCCCCTGAAATAAAGATTCTCTGATAAAGAGAAAACCGGAGGTTTTATGGAATTTAAAAATATAGAATGGAAAGATAACGGCAGAATAAAGCTCCTCATCATAGTAGGAACAAGGCCCGAGATAATAAGGCTTGCAGCAGTTATAAAGAAGTGCCGTGCATATTTTGACTGTATAGTAGCTCACACCGGCCAGAACTGGGACAAGAACCTCAATGATGTATTCTGGTCAGACTTCGACCTCGGCGGACCTGATGTCTATCTTAATGTTGTCGGTGACAACCTCGGTCAGACATGCGGTAATGTCATAGCACGCTCATATGAGCTGATGGCGGAGATAAAGCCGGATGCACTTCTTGTCCTGGGGGATACGAACTCATGCCTATCTGCTATTTCGGCAAAGAGGTTACATATCCCGATCTTCCACATGGAAGCCGGTAACAGATGTAAGGACGAGTGTCTTCCCGAGGAAACAAACAGACGTATAGTCGATATCATAAGTGATGTCAACCTTCCCTACAGTGAAGCTGCACGGAGATACCTCATAGAGATGGGATTCCCCAAGGAAAGGATATATGTCACAGGATCTCCTATGGCAGAAGTCCTTTGCGGCAACCTTGATAAAATCAAATCCAGTGATATCCTCAATAAGCTCAACCTGAAGAAGGACAACTACATCCTCCTCTCAGCACACAGGGAGGAGAACATCGACAGTGAGAAGAACTTCCTATCCTTGTTCACCGCCATCAACAAACTAGCGGAGAAGTACAACCTTCCAATCCTCTACTCCTGTCACCCCAGGTCAAAGAAGAGACTAGAGTCTTCCGGCTTTGAGCTCGATAAGCGTGTTATTCTCCACGAGCCATTGGGATTCAACGACTACAACAGCCTTCAGATGAATGCCCTTGCTGTCGTATCTGACAGTGGCACACTTCCGGAGGAAAGCAGCTTCTATCTTTCCATAGGATCTCCTATTGCAGCAGTGTGTATAAGAACATCCACTGAGAGACCGGAGGCCCTAGAAAGCGGAGATTTCATCCTTGCAGGAATATCTACAACAGAACTCCTTCAGGCAACAGATATGGCCATCACAATGAAGAGAGAGAATCTCCTCGGTAAACCATGTCCCGATTACACAGATGAATGTGTATCCATAAAGGTCGTAAGGATAATCCAGAGTTATGTGAATGTAGTAAATAAGATGGTCTGGAGGAAGAGCTGATATGAACATACTTGTAACCGGATCAAAAGGAATGGTGGGGACAGCTCTCATCAACAACCTCAAGACAATAGCTGACGGGAGGAATAAAACCCACCCTAATCTTAAGATTGACTCTATCTTCGAATACGACCTCGGAGATGAAGAAAGACTGGATGAATACTGTGCAAAGGCAGACTTCGTCTTCAACCTTGCAGGTGTTAACCGTCCCAAAGACAATGACGAATTCATGAAAGGCAACTTCGGCTTTGCATCAAGACTTCTTGCTTCTCTCGAGAAACACAACAACAAAGCACCCGTAATGCTTTCCTCCTCCATCCAGGCTACCCTCTCCGGACGCTTCGGTGACAGTGAGTATGGACGAAGCAAGAAGGCAGGGGAAGATTTGTTTTTTGATTATTCAGAGAGAACAAGTTCCCCCGTCTACATCTATCGCTTCCCTAACCTCATGGGACACAGTCGCCCCAAGTACAACAGCG
>CAVFNE010000162.1:0-5224 GCA_963623755.1 Muribaculaceae bacterium
AATGGACATACAACAGTGTCCCAAAGATAGAAAATCATACGGTGGAAGAACTGCTGGATGCTATTGCATAATCACACGTATTTTTAAAATGTTGTACTAGATTTCATACACCTTACTTGCGCACTCCTTCTGTGTAGCCTAACCCATCTTCTTACTTAACGGTGCTACGCTCGCGCTAGGAATACAGACAGGTTTTGATACTATTCAGAATTTGTCTTTTATTTTGATTCTTAGACCTTCTTTCCATATTCAAGTAGTGTATCACTTGGAAGATCTATCATATCTGTCCACGACACACAGGTTCTACTTGGGTCAAGAGTAAAATTCTTGAAAAGGTATGGATTCGTCTTGAGAGGGCTGAAAGCGGGAATAGCATCCACGTCTTCTTTCACGTCATAGAGAACCTCTTCTCCACTGTCAAAGAAGATGTGTAAAACAAGATTGTCCAATGCTTCAATATTTTCAATTCTAGGAATCATATCGTATTACTTCTCATTTAAAGTGGCGGAAGCTTTTCCATCTTCTGCTCATCCCACATTTTTTGAAGCACATCAGAATATATATCAAGCCATTCCCTGACAAGTTCCTGTGCTTTTAATGGTAAATCCCCAGCCGTCATCTGATGTGTCTTCAAATCAAAAATACCCAAGTATTCCCCATATAGAGCATGAATATGAGACGGCTCATGTTCTTTCAGCTAGAAGAACATCTTGATGTTAATTATTCCGTAAAATCTACAAATCTCCGGCGTATCATATCTCCTCCTATCTTTTATCCAACCCTATGCTGATTATAATATTTTTCACTTCTTGTATGAAAGAACATTCTGCTTCCTATTTTTGATTTCGTTGTATACCACAAGAACCACGAATATGAAACAGTAACTCTTTCATCGTTTTTGAGATTGAAACCTACTCTACGACTACAAGTGGAACGGCATTGACTACGATATCATCCCATATAGGCGAAGGTCGTTGAGGAGATTTACTCAACAACCTCGAGGACAGGAGCCCTGACCAGATAGCTCTAATTCTTCAAGGTAGAAACATTCCATCTACCCGTGGAGGAAAGGCCCCTACTCCCTTATATGGAACATCCTGAGGTGTGAGAAGTGTACAGGAGACTCACTTCCCCAGAAGACATTCAGTAAAGACTTCCTTACAGGGAAGAGGAATAAGAACAATGGAGAGTCGCCACGCTACTGGGCAGAAGGTACTCACCCTGCGATTATCTCAAAGGATACCTTCGACAGCGTGCAGTAGGAGATAGAGAGGCGGAGAGAGCTTGGATACAAGGCTAACCAGTTCCTCAAGCTCTCGTGTTTCCATCGAAGCTCATATGCTCAAACTACGGCCGCACCTATCGGAGGCTCATGGGTGAGAGTACAAGAAGAGACACGAAGTACTACCGCTGGAAGCGCGGCGGGAAGATAGATTATACCTCTTCGTTCACTACAATGCACCGAATGTCCAGATATGGTCTTCTACTCATTAACGTCTGAGGAACCCAAGAACAAAAACTTCATGGACAAGAAGTTGAACGAGACTGTAGATTATATCGAGATATCACATTACGGCGTTTGAAGTCAAAATGTGACATCAAATACGCAAAAATGAAGAAGCTCTTGCCTAAAATCTATCACAGAACAGAGTATTCGTGCGCTATCCTCTGTCCTAATTTCAAACATTGCGTTAAATATCAGTCTTCGTATCATAACTGTCATCGTAGCAATGCGTTATTTTCCATCTGATAATTCAATGGCATTCAACTATCAATAAATTCTCTTGCATGATAATAATATCCTTGTTAAGATTAATTCAGTCAAATTTTAATAAAAATAAATTGAATTAAATATATTTGAAAAAAGCGAGTCACAAATGTTCATAGGAAGAGAAAGAGAATTAGCTGCATTAGAAGAATATTACAACAAACGCGGGACTTCTCTTTGTGTTATATCTGGTAGGCGACGCATCGGAAAGTCAACACTTATCGCTGAATTTACAAGGAACAAGAAAACTATTTTCTACACAGCAACAAAAGTTGGAAGACAGAGAAATCTAGAACTGTTTTCTAGACAAGTTATGGCTCTCTTTATGCCGGGCATGAACGACATAAACTTCAATACAGCAGAAGCAGTCTTCGATTTGATAAACAACAGCATCAAAGAGGATAAAATCATCCTTGTGATTGACGAGCTTCCATATTGGGCAGAAGATGACGAGGCTTTATTATCTGTACTTCAAAAATACATAGATACTGTATGGAATGACAAAAATCTGAAAATCATTCTCTGCGGCTCTTCGCTAAGCTTCATGGATAACAAGGTTCTCGAAGAAAAAAGCCCCATCTTCGGTAGAAGAGAACTGCAGATAAAACTCAAGCCTTTCGATTATCTTGATTCATCAAAATTCGTGCCGGATTATTCTAATGAAGACAAAGCATTATGTTACGCGGTTACAGGTGGAATTGCAAAGTACCTCTCTCTCATCGACCCGAATAAAACCATAGACGATAATATTGTGAAACTCTTATTCAGAACCGACGGATATCTTTATGATGAGACGAAAAATCTTTTGATTGAGGAATTCAGCGACATTTCCCTTGTCAATAATATCATCGAACGGATTGCGGATGGAGAGACCACCCTTAATGCCATATCTACGAAAATAGGAGCAAAAGAACCGTCAGTACTATATTCTCTCGATAAACTCATCAGCGTCGGCCTTATCGAGAGGAAGAGGTGTATAACAGACGAAGATAACAAAAAGAAAACACAATATGTTCTAAAAGACTATATGTTCAGATTCTGGTATAAGTTTATTCAGAAGGCCATCAGTGTTATCGAAATGGGAGAAGGAGAACTCTATTACAATAAGATTGTAAAGCCTCTTCTTCATTCTTATATGGGCCCGGTTTTTGAAGATATGTGCAGATATTACACTCTCAGAAAAGGGATAAATGGCAGTTTTAATTGTTTTGTTACATCTGTCGGTTCATGGTGGGGTGTTGAGACAATCAGAGATAGTGACGGCAGAAGAAAGTCACAGTCCGTTGATATTGACGTTGTAGCGATTGCTGAAAAAGAAAAGAAAGCTATCATCGGCGAATGTAAATTTAAAAAAGAAAAGGTTGATAGAAGTGTATACGAAACGCTTATCTCAAGAGCGGGTCTTATACCGTCAAAATACAAGATCGTTAAATATATCCTTTTCTCCCTATCGGGATATTCAGAATGGTTCAAAAGCTTGGAAGATAATGATGTCCTTCTTCTTACACTGGACTCGCTTTACGAATAACTGCAGAAAGCCACTCTTATCATAATTTAGATGCAGAGAGAAGAATAAAGAGTGCTCAACATCATTATTATTGTGAACTGTCTGAAAAATATACCTCAAAGTACAGCCGAAAGAAACTCCCTTCTCAAGAGGTTTTCCAAAATGAGTTAATTTATTTTCAGATTGTGTAGAGGTTTATCATGCTTGGCCGGAATCAGATGGAAGATTGAGGTATATTTTTTAGGAACAAACATATATAGACAGTATTACTTGTTGGGAGAGTATTATTGATACATCCAGTATCCGATACTGAAATATGCTGTTTTCTAGGCATAGAAAATGCTCACTGTCCTCTTTTTCCACCTGCCTAATTCAGTCGACATGCTCTCTGTAGAGAATGATGACTTAAAAATAGTAATCGTAATACGATACAAATCAAATTTGTAGATTTTCATCAAGCAGAGGCAACATGTCGACTAAAACACAACAAAACAATAAACTGATAGATATACAAGAAAGGTAAAGCCATGGATAAGAAGAAGATAAAAAGTATAGCAGTTGTTATATCGGCTGTTTTGGTTGTCGGCACATTGATTATATTTGCATATGAAAGCGGAAAGCGCTCTGTATCGGGCAGTGTAAGCGCTATAGAACAGGAAGCAGCTACGTCAGACGATGGTGCCGTGGAGAGTGGAATATCACCAAACCCTGAATATGAATTTTTAACTGGAGGGCTTGCATGGCAGCTTTCGGCAGAGAGCCAAGCGTTGATGATGCAGGGCTTTGCAATTGCCGGGAAATACGTAGATGATATGGTAGCTATGTGTGAGGACCCGGACAATAGTGAGTGGGTTATGGAAATTGGCAGTGATGGAAGTAAGCGTATGATGCATAACGGCGTGCGGGTAGCCATAGTCAGCGATGTTGATGATACTCTTGTAGACGGAGCGAATTATACTGCAGATATTTTAGGAAACGATGGTGACTATAACAATGCAGCATTTGCCAGATTTGTCATGAGCGATTCATGTACAGCTCTTCCCGGGGCAGTTGAGTTTGTCAAGAAATGTGTAGAGAGTGGCATTGATTTTTACTACGTAACAAATAGGTATGACCAGGCATACAAACCGGGCCAGTCAGATTCCGTAAGCTCATATGAAGAGTCGATAGCAGAAGAAGGCAGAGGACTGTATTGCAAAGCAGATGGGACAGAGATAGGTAGCAGTCTATATCAAACCTACGGAAAGACCATATATGACATATCATACGAGTCAATGGAGAGATTGGGCTTTCCGGTTGATGATCAGCATTTGATTGTTAATGACACAAAGCTTAAAGGGTCCAGTAAGGAGAATGCGCGCACAGCAATAAGAGAGGGTAATGAGGCATATCCAAACGGGCAGCGTACGGACGGAAATGCAATAGACTCTGCAACAACCACCGCCCTCGAGCCGCATGAGATAGTTATGCTTCTGGGTGACAATATAGGCGATTTCACAGATGCATTTACATCAGACGGACTTGACGCCGTTAGTCGCTCTGCACTTGCATCAAGTGAAGATTACGAGCGAGAATGGGGCACAAAATGGATAGTAATGCCAAATGCCATGTATGGTTCTTCCATAAACTATGCAACAAGCTATGGTATGAACGAGCTCTTTAAGCACTACTCATATACAAATTAAATCTTTTACGATATATCGTATACATTACTTTACTCATCCCCTTCCCTAGCCTGGGATGAGCATTGAAGATTGAATTTCTATCATTTCCTTTTTTTTCACTTCGGCTGAAAGGCAAAATCGCACTATTTTCTTTTTACCATAGAAAAAGTGAGTTAGATTTTATAGTAAACGACATAAATAATTGTGCTTAACTTTTAGATGTTTTACTATTATACTTATTTCAGGAGAAAAGTATGCCAGACCGAAAATATGTAACAGACAAAG
>CAVFNE010000163.1:0-5222 GCA_963623755.1 Muribaculaceae bacterium
GAGAAATCCATAAGGAAATTTAATAAATGGAAGAAGAGAAAAAAATAGCGGGTCATACTGCCGATGAGCTTAAGGCAGAACTTAAGGCAAGCAGTGAGTATGATTCGTCGGGAATTACTGTTCTCAAAGGACTGGAAGCTGTAAGACAGAGACCGGGTATGTACATAGGTTCTACCGGTATTGACGGCTTACATCATCTTGTCTATGAGGTTATAGACAACTCGATTGACGAGGCTATGGCCGGCTACTGTAATGAAATTGAGGTAAGTTTTGAAAACGGAGAAAAGGGTGAAATCTGTACAGTTGAAGATAACGGAAGAGGTATTCCTGTAGATATACACCCGGGAGAGGGAAAAAGTGCATTGGAGGTTGTTCTTACACAGCTTCATGCGGGCGGAAAGTTCGACCATAATGCATATAAGGTCTCCGGAGGTCTTCACGGTGTCGGTGTTTCATGTGTCAACGCACTATCGACATGGATGGAGGTAACTGTTTATAGGGCACCCCATATTTATCAGCAGGTATACAGCAAGGGGATACCTCAGACGGAAGTGACGATTATCGGTGATACCGATAGAACCGGAACAACTGTCAAGTTCACCCCTGACTTTACTGTCATGGAGCCCAACAGCTTCGACTATGACACGCTGTCAAAGCGCTTCAGGGAACTCAGCTACCTCAATAAAGGAATTTCAATCTCCGTCTGTGATAAAAGAGGCGGAGAGGAGAAGAAGGAGTCATTCCATGCCGAGGGAGGACTTTCAAGCTATGTAAAGTATCTCAACGAGTATAAGACTGTTCTTTCCGACCCAATTTCGCTTGAGGGCGAAGGAACAACGGAGAAAAACGGTGCCGGGGACCCTGTTTCGATAGAGGTTGCAATACAGTACAACGATAAGTTTGACGAGAAGGTTGTGACATTTGTTAACAACATCAACACCCGCGAGGGAGGAACTCATCTATCGGGCTTCAAGGCTGCTCTATCAAGATGCTTCAACAATCAGCTCAAGAACAGCCAGAAGTATATGAAGATATATTCCGGCTCGCTTGATAGCAAGGATATTGCAGAAGGACTGACAGCAGTCATAAGCGTAAAGATTCCGAACCCGCAGTTTGAGGGCCAGACAAAGATGAAACTGGGTAACTCTGCTGTAAAGGGTATTGTCGACTCTCTTGTGTACGAAAAGCTTACAAACTACTTCGACGAGTTTCCTGATGTATTGGATAAGCTTTTGAATAAGGTCACGCAGGCTGCCCTGGGGCGTGTAGCAGCACAGAAGGCAAGGGACAACATTCGTAAGAAGAACGACATCGGAGGGCTTCCGGGAAAGCTGGCTGATTGCTCGATGCATGACCCAGAAAAGTGTGAGCTCTTCATTGTAGAGGGTGACTCAGCAGGAGGATCGGCAAAGAGCGGAAGAGACCGTAACTTCCAAGCTATACTCTCTCTATGGGGAAAAATGCTCAACGTCGAGAAGGCGCAGGAAGCTAAGGTTCTCAACAATGAGAAGCTGCTGCCTATCATCCAGTCGATAGGAGCCGGTATAACACGCTACAATGCTTCTACGGCACAGGACGAAGAGGAAGAGGCGGATAGGAAGAAGGAAGATAAATTATTTGATATATCGAAGGTAAGATACCATAAGATAATCATCATGGCCGATGCCGATGTCGACGGAAGCCATATCAGAACACTCCTTTTGACCTTCTTCTATAGATACATGAGACCTATCATCGATAACGGATATGTATATTTTGCAATGCCTCCTCTCTATAAGTTCTCCGGTCCGAGAATCAATAAGCCTATTTACGCTTATACAGAGGATGAGAGAGCAGAGAGATTGGCGGAGGCTGTAGCACTTACAGGCGACGTTAATAAAGTCAGCGTACAGCGCTACAAAGGTCTTGGTGAGATGAACCCCGAACAGCTCTGGGAGACAACAATGAATCCCGAGACGAGAATGCTGGGAAAAGTTCATCTCAAGGATGCAGAGGAAGCTGACAGGGTCTTCTCCATGTTGATGGGAGAAGAAGTAGAACCCAGACGTGAGTTCATCGAGCAGAATGCAACTTATGCTCAGAACATCGATATTTGAGGATAACAATGGACGATAAAGACGATAATGTAATCATTCCAGAGACCCAGAGTGAAGAGAATGTCACACGCCCCGGTGCAATATTGACATTCGATCTCTCCGAGCAGATGAAGAACAGCTATATCGACTATGCAATGTCGGTTATAGTCTCAAGAGCTCTTCCTGATGCCAGAGACGGCCTCAAGCCTGTACATAGAAGAATTCTCTATTCCATGTGGGATATGGGAATCAGATTCAACACGGCAAACAAAAAGTGTGCCCGTATTGTCGGTGATGTTCTGGGTAAGTATCATCCTCACGGGGACGCATCGGTATATGATGCTCTTGTGAGACTTGCGCAGGACTTCTCCCTCCGCTACCCCGTTGTTTTCCCTCAGGGTAACTTCGGTTCAATCGACGGAGACCCACCGGCTGCCATGAGATACACCGAAGCCAAAATGGCTAAAATCGGTGAAGAGATGATGGCCGACATCGGAAAGGACACAGTCGACTTCATGTCGAACTACGATGAGTCTCTCACAGAGCCTGTTGTCCTTCCTGCAGCATTTCCTTTCATGGTCTGTAACGGCTCATCAGGTATTGCAGTCGGTATGGCGACAAACATGGCACCGCACAACCTGGGTGAAGTTGTCGAGGGTATATGCGCCCTGATTGATAACCCTGAGATAACAATTGAAGAGTTATCGGAATTTGTTAAGGGTCCTGATTTTCCTTCTGCTGGCACAATTCACGGCAGGAAAGGTATTATGGAAGCCTTCACAACAGGTAAGGGTAAGATAGTAATAAGATCAAAGTATGAGATTGTTGATGCAGATCCCCACAGCAGGGATGATTTGAACAAGACACATACTGCAATCTACTTTACAGAGCTTCCTTATCAGGTGAATAAGGCTGAACTTGTCAAGAAAATAGACGACTATCGTAAGGATGGAGTAATTCCCGGAATTGCACAGATTAAAGATCTCTCCGGAAGGGATGGATTGAGAGTTGCTGTTTATCTCAAGCAGGAAGCAGTTGCAAATGTAGTACTCAATATGCTCTGGCAGAAGACTGCACTCCAGTCTAATTTCAACATTTACAACCTTGCTCTTTATAACGGGGCTCCGAAGATCTTCAATCTCAAGGATATGCTTCAGGTCTATATAGATCACCGTGAGAGTGTAATCGAGCGTAGAACACGCTTTGATTTAAAGAAGGCAAAGGAAAGAGAGCACATACTCCTGGGTTTGAAGATAGGACTTGAGAATATTGACGAGGTTATAGCAATAATCAAGGCAAGCCAGGACAACACTGTTGCATCCTTGGAGCTTCAGAAGAAACTGTCGCTTTCCGAGGCACAGGCTGAGGCTATAATCGATATGAAACTCGGTAAACTCAGTCACCTTGAAACCGATAAGATTCTAGAGGAGCTCGAGGAAATCGAGAAGAGGATAAGTGAGTATGAATATATCCTCTCCGACCGCCAGCATGTCCTGGAAGTTGTTAAGAAGGAAATCAGAATAATCGGCGAGAAATACGGCGACGAGAGAAGAACACAGATTGTCGAGCGTGAGCTTGATGACGCATCTCCGGAGGATTTTATCAAGAAGGAAGAAGTTGTAATCAACATCACAAAGAAAGGCTTTGCAAAGAGACTCTCTGCTACCGAGTACAAGGCTATCGGAAAGGGCGGCAAGGGAACAATAGGCGCTAAGCTCACAGACGGTGACTATGTTGATCACCTCTTCACATGTTCCTCTCACGATATCATTACATTCATCACAAACCTCGGACGCGCTTACTATATTAAGGCATATGAGATTCCCGAAAGCGGTAAGACCACAAAGGGAACAAATATGAAGAACTTTCTTAAGATAGAGAACGACGAGAAGATTACTTCAATCATCAGCTTCAAGAGTGATGAAATCAACGATGAGACTTACCTTTTGATGGCAACAAAGAAGGGAGTCACAAAGCGTGTTGTGATGACAGAGTTCAGAAATGCCAAGACAAAGGGTGTCAAGGCTATCATCCTGGATGAGGGAGATGAACTGGTGGAAACACTCATGGTCAAAGACCACGATGAGGTAATGTTTATCACACGTAGCGGTAAGGGACTAAGGACAAGCGTTGATGATATACGCCCGATGGGAAGAAGCACACACGGCGTCAAAGCTATGAAGCTTATCGGGGACGATGAGATTGTCTCTGCCGTTAAGGTTGAGGAGGAAAAGATTATCCTTATTCTCACAGAACTCGGAAAGGGTAAGCGTACTTCCTTCGATAACTTCATGCCTCATTCGAGAGCTACAATGGGTCAGAGAATCTATAACCTTGGTGATGACGATAAGATTATCGGAGCAGTATCAGTTACAGATAACGATGACGTAATCCTCATTACAATGTACGGCCAGGTCTTGAGGGTCGCTGTCAACAACATCAGTAGCCAGGGAAAGAATGCCGGCGGAGTAATAGTTGCAAAGTTTAAGAAAAAGAACGACCGTATCAACGCGCTTGATGTAACTGCTCATGAAGAAATAAATGAAGAAGACGAAAGCAGCACTGACGAAGAGAGTGACGGCGCTGAAGTAGTCGAAACTGAAGACAAAGAGTAAAACTAACGCACTTTACCCATTGCCCGGAGACCCCGGGCAATTTTTTACAGCATAAAGATATAAAAAACAGTCCATAAAATTACCCTACTTAATAGGATAAAAAAGTAAGAAGTACACAGCTTAAACTGTATCTATATATAGTAACGCCTATATTTAATTTTAGGGATAATTTATTGCTATTAAAAGAATTAGTATGAAAATATGTTGAACAGTTCTTCTAGTAAAATTGAAAATTTAAATTCGCAAAAGTAATATAAGTTTTATGCCCTCTTCATTCTATAAATATGGTTTTTCAATATTTAATGACAGCAGGACAACTTTGAGATAATGAGGATGATAAGTGACTACTATGTTGCTATAAAATAGATGATATCTCTTGTTTCACGTGAAACACTCAAATATGATTTCAAAGAATTGTGAATTTGATTTACTGGGTTTGTTCTTTGTGTTTATTATGCAAGTAGAATAATTATCAGTCTTAGCATCGGTAAATAATAACCACTGAACATCGGAAAATAGTAACCAAAAAGCA
>CAVFNE010000164.1:0-5218 GCA_963623755.1 Muribaculaceae bacterium
TCGCTTGACGATTCTTTCCCTCGACAGCTACTCTCATGTGGTTGTCGGGGCTTATACCTTACCAATGAAGAAACTACTTAACTTAATAATCTTATTAACTCTGATGTATCTTGCTTACCTCATCTATATAGGGGATGGGGTTGTGGACTTCAATGCGGTCTGGAGTGAGGTACAGAGTCTCTTCTATTACGTGTGTCTTCAGCTGAAACTTCTTTAAGAAACGGCTGTGTTTGACATCCCTTCTTACTAGTGAAATAATCTAATTATGGTCAGTCAATCAAATATCATATTCGTTTTCAAAAATGCAGACGAAAGATATACAAGAAGGGGTTACAGAAGAGAAAACTTCTAAACGAAGCTGGTGGAGCCGTGTCGAGTTCCCGAGCTACGTAGTTGTCTTCGTAACATCTTTAATCAAGCTATGCCTTCCAGAGTCTTTCAAAGCTGCAAGCGAGGGTTTAGCAATGGACATAATCAATGCTTTTGATTATCGGTTAATTCCATTCGTATTTGTCCTCAATGTTATCGGATATTGGGGCAAAAGAATCACGCTGCCTAAATGGGTTCCTCCGATGCCGCTTATTATCATGCTCTTCTCGTTCATTATCTGCTCAATGTTCGGGTGGGCTCATACTACAGTGGAAGGAGCCAAGGCAATCTTTGTGTCTGTCGTCGAGTATGGAATCGGCAACGGCTCAATAGTCGCAATGCTTGCAATCTTCGGGTATGACAGCGTTCACGCTTTCACGAAGAAGATAAAGTTCGCAGGCAGCAAAGAAATGAAAGGAGTAAAAGCAGAATGAGAAAGTTGAACAAGTATAAACTTATCACATATGGATGCTCTTTCGCAGGACTTGCACTTGTCTTTGGGCTTCTCTCGGGACTTGTGTTACATTACCTTCCTCTCTACGTCTTTATGTGGAGTGTGTTCGGAGGGCTTCTGGGACACTGTATATCGAGGGTAGTGCTTCATATCTACTACAAGGATAACTCTCCGAAAATGTGGCATGTTACAATCTTCCACTTTGTCGGCACGTTTGGAGTTTTGGGACTTATCATGTGTAATACAATCGGTGGCGCTGCAGTCTCGACAGCAGTAATCGCTATCGGCGCAATGATGACTCTCGGAGTACGCTTCGTGAACTACCGTGGAGGAACAGACCTCATCTACCACATAGAAAGAGAAATGAGATATTACCCTGTCGGGGACCTTGCTACAGAGGTGGAGGATACAAACAGGCCTCTTATCCCTTACGGCGAAGAGGCACTTACTATCTACGAAGCGGAACAGCGTGGTTTTAAGGATGCAGCACGGGAAGCAAGAACAATGCTCTATTTAATCTACGGCATTGAAGACAAGCTTCCGAAGGCTGAGACATCCAAAGAGGAGAAGTAATGAATGAAAAAATTAAATGTATTTTTGGTGGTTTTATTGGTGGCTTGCTCTTGTGTCTGGGCTTTGCCTGGGGCAAAAAAAACAACGGAAGTCAAACAGAAAACAGAAGTATTACCAGAGCAGCAGGAGACGTCGACCTCAGTGGAGTCGCCAAGCTTATCACAGAGCGAAACAACAGGGACCTCGACAGACTTAGACGAGCTGTTGACTCTATTGGAGAAGAATAACTACATCCTTGGGGCAGAGAAGATTGATACCGTCAAAAAGGCAATCGAAGATGTGTCAGCTGATATAGGGGTAAGCAATGCTCTTATCGAAGCTCAGATGAGTCAGATAGAAGCGTTAAAGAAGGAGCTTGCTTCTACAAGATTCTTTGCGGACCTCGGCGTGGCATTCGGCTTTAAAGACGTCGGTGTTAACTACGGCGTCGTCGGCGATATGGGCATCAAGTTCGGCAACGGGCTTCTTACAAAAGTAGGCGTTCAGTATATGGTTGGTGATTTCAAGAGCCTTCCGCAGTGGAGCATTGAAAATATGACCGTAAGCGCAACAATCGGATGGGAGTGGTAGTCTAGCCGCTTTTTCATACAGGACAAACCTCCGGCACTCTCTCACGCCAACTGGGAGAGTGCTCTTCTTTTCCGGATAAAATTAGAGAGCGCCTGCAACACCCCTTTAAAGTTACAAGCGCCCTCAATATACATTAACTATTGGCTCATGCTCATAGTAACGCTGCGCGTCGGAGAAGGGGAAGAGGAAAAGTGTCACCAATTTGTCACCAAAATGTCACTTTCTCGAGTACAGATTCTGTTCACGCATTATAAAAGAACTGCTCTCACGATATCAGGAAAGCAGTTTTTGTTCATATATTACAAATAAATGTTGGCACGTAACAGAAAGAAGATTGAGGCGAGTATCAAGAATAGCAGAATCTACTACAGCATAGAGAAGACATACGGCTCATTCAAAGCGTACCTCATGAGCTTCTCATGCGGCGAAGTCATCATCGAGCCTGATAGTGCTGTTACAACGAGCGTCCTCTCCGATATGATTTCAAGAGACCTTAAGGCCCGTGGAATGAGCTATGTCGGGTCAATAACAATATACTCGTTTCTCCAGGCTGTAGGGATTATAAACGGCCATGAGAAGGATTGCTTCTGCTATATAGGACACAGAGAGAAGATTTGACAGAATGAGCGTATTGTATTTAATTCATACTACCCTAAATAAGATAGGAGTCATTTTATGAGCAAAGTTTTGATGATTAACGGTAGCCCACGCATAAATGGTAACACTTCTGTAGCTCTCAGAGAGATGGAGAAGGTTTTCAAAGAAAAGGGAGTTGAAGTAACTACAGTACAAGTCGGCAATAAGGACATAAGGGGATGCATTGCATGTTCAAAGTGCGTAGGGAGTGGAAAGTGTGTATTTGATGACTCCGTTAACAAAATAGCGCCACTTTTTGAAGAAGCTGACGGCCTTGTTGTTGCAACCCCTGTCTACTATGCATCTGCCAATGCAACGCTTATTGCGCTTCTCGACAGGCTTTTCTACAGTACACACTATGATAAAACCATGAAGGTGGGAGCATCTGTCGTCTCGGCCAGAAGGGGAGGATGCTCTTCAACATTTGATGAACTTAATAAGTTTTTCACAATCTCTGGTATGCCGATTGCCTCCAGCGTGTATTGGAATTCAATTCACGGCGCGGCAGAAGGAGAGGCAGAGATGGACGAGGAGGGGAAACAGACTATGCGGACCCTTGCACGCAATATGATATTCCTCATTGAGAGTATAGCTCTCGGAAAAGAGAAATTTGGACTTCCTGAGAAAGAGAAGAGAATGGCGACTAACTTCATCAGGTAAGAGCTTCTCTTTTTCTGTTGCAATATGGGAGAGAGAGGTTTGATGAGGAGGGTAGAACTATACACAGAAGATATTGAATGATATTGTTGCGGTTAATGTTAACTTCCCATTTTTTAGGCACTAAAAAGCTGAAGGCATAAAAATGGGAGGCTTTCACCTCCTCATTTACCCGGGCACTTGAAGAAGTTCATCGCCTCCTCGAAGCTACGTTTACCATCTATAAACTCAGCCCTTATTATGTCAGCCTGGTAGTCTTTTCTGTTGTCCACAAGATTCTGGAGCTGTGCCTCAAGCTTTTCAAGCTTTGCCTTTGTTGTGATTATCTGATCCTTTACCTTCTTAATCTCGTTATCATAGCTCTCCATACTCTTAGTTCTTGCCATTGTCGTCATTCTCCTTTTCCTCAATTGTCGATAGTCCTTTGTTCTCAGCCAATATTTCTCTTATCCTGCTCGCTTCCTCTCTCACATCAGATTCCGTTAATCCGAAAGCGGAGAGTATTGTCTTCTGCGTCTTTGTTACAGCATGATCGAGCATGTACCTCTTATTTGAAGTCATAACAGACTCAATCTTGTCCAACTCCTTTACAGCAGCGGGAACTGTCATATAGTTATCCTTGATGTTGTTGTTAAGTACTGCTTCTCTCAGAAGGGTGAATATTCTGTTTCTTATAATAAGAGCAACAAACTCAACAAATATCTTTGAGCGTGTATTCTCATTGGAGTGTGTCCTTTCGCTTCTTGCTCCCAGGAAGGTCTTATCTGCTCTGAAGAGCTTTTCGGATGCATCTCTATTCTTGTATCTAGAGAGCGCTTCCTCCGCACTCATCTTCTCACTTGTGACAATACCGAAGTACCCCATAAGGGAAGTTGCATCATCTATCTCGTCATTCCTCTCTTCAGCAAAGAGAATATTTCCCTTACTGTCCAAAACAACGTTGAAGTAGTTGTCTATTGAAGCTTGTTTCTCATACGGCTTTCCGACAGCCTCCTCGTTGAAGAACTTATAGAATTCCGCAATGCCTTCTAAAAAACTCTTCCTGTCCCCCGCAGCCCTGCTTTCATTATAGTAGATGTGTATGAAGGAATTATAATCATCAGAAGCAAATAACTTACGTTCCACTGTAATGCCGTAGGTATTGAAATGAGGTATGTAATACTTGTTCTTACCCTCGAATGTCCCTTTGTTCTCCTTAATAATTGATGAGATGAGCTTTTTCTGCCCCTTTAGCAAAGCTAGGTATGAGAAGCCATTCTTCACTATGTACTCTAAGCATTCTTTTGTGAAATATCCTCTATCAATGATTACTCCCATCTTCTTGTAGCCGTAGCCTATTGCCTTATCTATTGTGTATTTCAACTGTGACGCATCAACAATAGAGCCGGGGTAGTTCTCATAGAAGAGAGGAATACTGTTACTCTGGTCATATGCTATAGAAAAGTTGAAGACAGGAAGTCCCTTGTCATCCTTAGCGTGTCCGAATTCAGCTATCTCGAGGTCTCCTATCTGTGTGTTCTTGTTTGTGGAATCATAGCAGATATAAATCCTCTCTTTCTTATCCATCCTGTCATTCCATTTATTCAATGCTTTTTGGATGTCAGATGAATCAAGGCTGCCAAAGAGACGAGAGACTGAACTGTCGCTATACATATGCATATCTGTCGTAAACAGTGCATGGTTGTAGTTGTAATCAGGATAGTACTGCGCTGCATTATCTTCACTGACTATACAGTAGGCTGCTAGATCAAGAATGAGGGAAGCATTGTCTTTCTTGAATATACCACTGAGAATCTTATCGAGTTCAAGCTCCTTTATGACCTTCTTGATTACTATGTATGCTCCTATCTTTAAAGAGCAGCTTCTCTTACTCTCCGGCCTTAATTCTGGAATGGCTACAGTTGGAAAATGAATGAAGAAACTATCATTTGGATACATCTTGTTTTCATCCTCTTCGGC
>CAVFNE010000165.1:0-5204 GCA_963623755.1 Muribaculaceae bacterium
TTGTACTCTACGTAAATGGAGAGTACCGTAATACAGAAACACCCATAGGAGAACTAATGCCGGCTTTTCAACATCCTGTCAATCAAGTATTATCAATCCTTCTTGAAGAAGAGAGTTCAATACTTAAAAGGAGAAGAAGGAGGACACGGGAATATGTGCAAATTGATGGAAGATTTAGTGAGAGACGTAGTGAAAGATGAAAAACTGGATATTGCAAAGAAGCTTATCGCTCTTGGTAAGTTACCTCTTGAAGACATTGCTATGGCATCTGATTTACCACTCTCAACTGTCGAGAACCTGGCCTCTTCGTTAAAGAGGATATAATGAAGGAGGATTAACAGGCCTCAAATCAGGGTTATGCATAACTTTGCGTGCACTATGACTGATATCACGATTAATAGCAGAGGGTTGGAGTTTTATAAGTATTTTTTAAAAGGTTGTGGCACTTAGTCCTCTTTTGTTTTAGTCTTGATATGGAGGATTATATGGCAGTAATCACAATTGAAAATGAATTTGTAAAAGCTGAGCTCAACACGGTAGGTGGATTTATAGAATCACTTTACTCGAAGAAAGACGGTGTGGAGCATGCATGGCACTACGATGCGGCTATCTGGCCCAGGCGCACAGCTGTATGTTTCCCGACATGTGGAAAGTGTAAGGATGACAAATATTCTCTCGGCGGAGAGGAATATGAACTACCCAACCACGGCTTTTTACGTGAGAGGGACCTCAAGGCAGACCTAGTCGACTCATCACGCCTTGTCTTGAGTGATGAATGGGATAAGGAAACACTCAAGCGCTATCCATTCAAGTATAAGGTTGAAATCGAATACGTTCTCGATATGAGTACAGTTTCCATTATCTACAGGGTCAGGAATCTCGATAAAAATACAATGTACTATTCAATCGGTTCACACTATACATACCTTCTTCCTGATTTACAGGAGGTGTGCAATGTCTATTTCTCAAAGCCACAGACGACAGGGGCTTTCGACCAGGCTGACGGCAGCGTGAAGGGAGATGTATTCAATGGTAAGGATTATATCCCGCTCAAGGGTACAATCGATAACTCATCCATCATTCTCGACCTCTCAAAGCTCGACACAGATTATGTTGCTGTAGGTAAGGATGGAGAGAAGGTCACATCAATTAAGGGTGAAGGATTCAAGTACCTTATCATCTGGGCTCCGGCAGGAGGTAAGAACCACTTTGTATGTGTTGAATTTTGGGACGGCATGGGCCATGTCGAAACAAAAGGCTTTGAACTCGATAAGAAATGGGCAATCAACAGTCTTGAGGGTGGAAAAGAGAGAGAGTACAGGCAGATTGTAACTCTCTGATTGTTAAGAGGCATTTATAACCGGCCTTTATTTCTATATCGGCCGGTCTTTCTTTTTAATGGAGGACGCAATGGATAGAAGTGACAGTGCAGGAACAATATGCTTCAAAAATCGGGATGTTCTTCTTATCAAATACGTTTCAAACTACTCCTTTCCGAAAGGCCATATAGAAGAGGGGGAGACTGAAGAAGAGGCAGCAATAAGAGAGACAGAGGAGGAGACGGGAATAGAAGTGGAGATCCTCCCTCATCCTATTGTCGTTCCGTCGGCAAAGAAGGGGGACGAGAGAAATGTATATTTCTTCCCCGCGCGATATCTCTCGGGTAGTCCTGAGTCAGAGAAGGGTGAGATAGACGACGCCATGTGGGTTGAAGTCGGGACAGCAATAAATCTTCTTACATTCGAGTGCGACAGAGAAGCCCTCATCGAGGCCTCACGAATAGTCGGGGTCGATGTTGAATGATACCGTGTAATCGGGGAAAACAAGTTCCAAGAGCCCGGTAAGATTCTTTCTGAAGCTCTCCCAGTCTTTTAAAGAAAAGTCGACAACAACATCAAATTCGATTCTCTTTTCTCCGAAGTGGACGTGGAAGCCGTGGATGCCGATAACACTGTCGTAGGAGAGCTTGATGCACTTTATTGTCTTCTCCATCATCTTTTTGACCCTCTCATCATCCTGGTTCTCGGCATTCATGCCGAATGTGAAGATAATTCCCATCTCGTCTTTGAGCCTTTTCTTGGCTTTTTCCATTGCTTCATATACTTCCTCGGCAGTAGAAGTAAAGGGGACCTCAACATCAATTGTCCCCATACTGTACTCCGGTCCGTAGCTGTGGATGCGAATATCATAACCGCCACATAGGGGAGGATATTCCTTTATTATAGCTCTTATCTTTTCAACTTCTTCCTTTGTCGGCCTTTTACCAAGAATTGTGTCGGAAGTCTCGAGTATGGACTCAAAGCCCGTCCAGATAATGAAAAGAGAGACAATAATCGATGAGGGAGAGTCGAGGTTTATCCCCAAAAGGGGCGAAAATAAAGCCGAGATAATCGTCATTGATGATACAAGAGCATCCGACAGACTGTCCTTTGCAGCTGCCTTGAGCGCAAGGCTTGATGATTTATTCCCCTGCCATCTGAAATAGAAGAAGAGTGCGACTTTAACAAGAACCGTCAGCGAGAGGAGAACAAGAAGAATAGGAGTGAGAATGACGATTTCTTCTTTTCCGAATGACTTGATGCCACTCTTGAGAAATGAAAAGCCTGTGAGAAGTACCGCAAAAGAGACAAAGAGCGCCGAGAGGTATTCGATTCTTCCGTATCCCATCGGGTGTGCCTTTGTCGGACGTCTCTTCGATGCCTTGTAGGCCAGCATCGTTACAAAAGACGAAAGGCTGTCCGAGAGATTGTTGACGCCGTCGGATAGAAAGGAAAGAGATTGAGTGATTATCCCGACTGCGATTTTACCCGAGCCGAGGATGAGATTAAGGGCTATCCCCATCTCTGTGGCTCTTTTAATTGTTTTGGATCTTTCATTCTCTTTTTTCATCGGGCCAAGTTTAAGACCAAAAAAGGGAATTATCAATAAGGAAAAGTATAATTATCGGCAATAAAAAGAGTTAGTTAAAGTTAACAAACTCTATCTCCACATATTCTTAACATTCTTTAATCGAAAAAGTTGTATCATGGCGCTATGGAAAATAAAAAGATGGGAGCTGGGGCTCTTCATTTCATAATATATCTTTTGATAATCATACTTTCGGCTTTTCTTGCATCATTTGCGTTTCCGGGTAAATACAATAAAAATGGAATACCTTTCATTGCTTTTATATCTCTCATTCCCGTCCTTTATGTAATCTACTCGTCATCCTACCGCACTATATGGTTCTACGGCCTTGTATACGGCTTTGTCTTCTACTACGAGTACAACTATTGGCTCTCGACATTCCATCCGTTAGCAATCCTGATTGCCCCGATTCTCGAGAGTGTGCAATACGCCGTTCTTTTCACCGCACTCAGAAGTTCGAAGACACTCTTTAAAAAGCATTACGCACTCTTTACCTGTCTTTTCTACAACTGTTATCTCTACCTTACACAGCTGGGGTTTTTGGGTTATCCCTACGGCAATATAACATCGGCTTTTTATGAGTACACTTCACTTATTCAAATAGTCTCGATTACGGGAATATGGGGACTGGGGTTTGTCTTGACGCTTCCACAGACATTTATTGCCGATTTACTTTATTCACGCTTTGAAAGAAGAAAGGTCCGCCCCCTTATAATCTCAATAGTCCTTCTTGGTTTAGTATGGATTACCGGCTTCTTTATGAAAAGTTATTATGACAATAAGGAAAGCGGAAGTAAATTAACCGTCCTTGCTGTCCAGCACAGTGCAGATACCTGGCAGGGTGGGTACTCCACATACAAGAAGAACTTTGAAACCTTGAAGGAATTGACAAGTGAGGGACTTGAAGAGAACCCCGATGTAGATATGGTACTCTGGTCGGAGACTGCATTCGTTCCGTCGGTAAGCTGGCATCAGACTTACAATATATCAATAACAACACGTAAGCTCGTCGATGATTTTGTCGACTACGGAAAGAACCTGGGCGTTCCCCTTATTACCGGTAACCCAGAAGGGGTAATCAAAGACAAAGATTTCGACCCTGTGCTGGATGACGGCGAATGGAACTGGAAGACCTACAACTGCGTAATCTATTTTGCTGACGGAGAAGTTAAAGGCACATACCGTAAGCAGCATCTTGTGCCTTTCACCGAATACTTTCCGTATGAAAAAGAGTTTCCACACCTCTATGCATTTCTGAAGGCTAATGACTACAAGTGGTGGGAGAAAGGAGATGAGGCCACAGTCTTTGACTACAACGGCATCAAGTTCTCTATTCCCATATGCTTCGAGGATACCTTCGGTTATTTAAGTGCCGCTTTTGTCTCTGCTGGGGCTGATGTAATTCTCAACCTTTCAAACGACTATTGGTCACGCTCTGTTCAAGCCGAAGAGCAGCACTTCCAGCTTGCAGTTTTCCGTGCAGTTGAAAACAGACGGCCTCTTGTAAGAAGCACCAACAGCGGCATAACAGCCCTCGTTTTGCCCTCGGGTGAAATTGTTAATCCCCTCGAGCCGTTTACACAGTCTTACATCGTCTATGAAATACCACTCGGAGAGAAGGAAGGTCTTACGTTCTACACTCGTCACCCAGACCTCTTTGCAAAGCTTATCTTCGTTCTATCAATCTACAGCGTTCTCTATAAGACAGCCACTCTCATCTACGACAGAAGAAAAAGAAAGAAGGACGAAGAGGAGAGATTGGCCCATATGTTCGAGAAAATTGAGGAAGAATAGAAACCTGCAGTCAAGGTCATTGAGGCTTTCATCGCACCTTGAGAGCCTCTGAGTCTTTGTTTACTAAATAAGTCATTGCCATAGTTATGAGCTTCTATGGCAGCAGTAACAGTTTATCTTAGGCTCATGTCAGATACACTTCTCATCACGGCATTATCAAGTGTTTTCACTTTAGAGTCGGGTTTTAATTATCCTAAGATAAACGCAAAAGTAGAACTATCACTTTAGGAGCAGATTCTTCTTTTTGAAACTCTCGACGTCGACATGCGCAGGTGTTCGATGCCGAGGAGTTTGTAGTACTCCTTAACCTCTTACATGGGGTCTCGACAGTCACCATACCTTTATTGTTGCGGAGGCGCATCAGAGACAGGCTCTTATCGTAAAGCTCGGATCTGAGAGTTCGCTTCCTCCCTTTTTCTTCCTCAGTAGGAGAAGAACAATGGTGTTGATGATGTCGGAGAGGATTTTTATACAGATGACAATCTGTTCCCGGAGTATCAGAT
>CAVFNE010000166.1:0-5102 GCA_963623755.1 Muribaculaceae bacterium
CTTCTATTATGATTGAAGATGAGAGTAATTTGGGTGGTGAAGTCTTATTTAACAAATACTGTTTGTATTTATTGATGTATTTGTTTCACGTGAAACATAAAAAGAGCTTCCAACTTGGAAGCCCTCTAGATAGATTAAAAACTAAGCCAGCTCGTCATTAACGACAACAATTTCTTTATCAACTGTCTCTCTAAGGTATCTTTCAACACCATTTGATAGTGTCATCTGACTCATCGGGCAGCCCGCACAATGTCCATGAAGTTTGACATGTACAATTTTGCCTTCAATTTTTTCGACCGAGATATCGCCACCATCATTCTGCAATGCCGGACGAATTTCATCTATAGCTTTCAAGATTTCTTCTTTCATGCTTCTTTCTCCTTGTTAGGGTATCTAGCATTAGGATACCAGCCTGCCGAAATACGGTCAACTTGCTATTTCTTTTTTACTGACAATTCAAGAGATTAAAGCTATATTTATTGTATGTCACATAAGATTATTTTTTACAATCAGAAAGGTGGAGTCGGAAAGACAACAGCTGCAGTAAACCTTGCTTCTACTTTGGCCCGGAAAGGGTTGAAGGTGTTGCTTATAGATTTTGATGCACAGGTCAACTTGACTCATGCTGTATCTGGTAACAGTAAGAAGCCGAATATATATCAGGTAATTACGGGACAGGTTGATGTAAGGGATGCTGTTCAAACGACACAGTTTGAAAATCTATATCTTATCCCAGGGTCTTTGGATCTTGCAGGACTTTCAATTGAACTTGTTGAAGAGGATGGGAGAGAGAGTTTTCTTAAGAGAACAACTCAATCAATTGATAATGATTATGATTATATTATTCTGGATTGTCCTCCATCCCTTGGGCTGGAAACAGTAAATGCTCTTGTGTGGTGTAATGATGTGATTATTCCTCTTCAATGTGAGTATCTTGCTATGGAAGGCCTTAATCTTATCATGCGCACAATCACAAATATTAAGAAGACAGTTAATCCGTCAATTAATATTCTGGGTATTCTATTTACTATGTACAGTAAAAGAATCAGACTCAATCAGGATGTAGTTGATGATATAACCACATTCTTCCCTGATTTGGTTTTCAAAACTGTAATCCCCCGTTCCTCAAGATTGGCTGAAGCTCCGTCGCATGGACTCCCAATCAATTATTATGATAAGTCATCGTCAGGGGCAAAGGCTTTTCTCAAACTCAGTGAGGAGGTGATTGAACGTGTCAACAGATAAAAAAAGAGGGCTCGGAAAGGGGATCGGCTCTTTGATAAGCGGATTCGACTTTGACAGCCAGACAGAAGATGTATTAGCTAAGACAATCAAGGAAGAGACAAAGAACAGAGGATTGACTGTTGTCGATATAGATATCAACAGAATAAAGACGAATTCAAATCAGCCTAGGAAGTTTTTTGATGAGGATTCTTTGAAAGAACTCAGCGACTCGATAAAGAGTCAGGGAATCATACAGCCGCTGACAGTTGAAGAAATAGCTCCGGGAGAGTTTTCAATCGTTGCGGGTGAGCGCAGATATAGAGCTGCAAAGATGGCGGGACTCGTGAGTGTACCGTGTATTGTGATGACGCTCAGCGAAGTGCAGAGAATACAGGTATCACTGATAGAGAACATCCAGAGGGAGAACCTTAATGCAATTGAAGAGGCTCAGGCTTTCCAATACCTTATAGATAAGACCGGATATACACAGGAGACAGTTGCCGAGAAGGTCGGAAAGAGCAGAAGTGCTGTTGCCAATTCCCTGAGGCTGTTGTCTCTCTCTGATCAGGTAAAGGATGATATAGTATCAGGCGCAATGACTGCGGGACACGCAAGGGCACTATTATCTCTTGTTAATCCTACAGACAGGCAGCTCTTGAGGGACAAAATCGTACACGAAGACTTGTCGGTAAGAGATGCCGAGGAGCTTGCTCAATCTTATAACAAGGGCCAGAAAGTAAAAACACAGAGGAAGAAGGATAAGAAGGACGATGAGCTTGTCAGCGTTGAGGAGAAGTTTACTTCAGCATTAAGTTCTAAGTGTGAGATTAAGGGAAACCTTGATAAAGGAAAGCTCATAATTAAGTTTCGTAGCACAACGGACCTTGAGAAGATATATGCGCTTTTGAGTAACGGCGAATTGCTATTTAATGAATAAATCTTTATACCAAAAGGAAATAAACATGAAAGACGGATTATATGCAATAATAAAAACTAAAAGAGGAGACATCACCCTCTCTCTTGAATACAAGAAGACTCCGATGACAGTGTGCAACTTTGTAGGACTTGCAACAGGAGTATTGAATATTGAGAACCCGGGAAAACCTTTTTATGACGGCCTGACATTCCACAGAGTTATCGACAACTTTATGATTCAGGGTGGATGTCCGCTTGGTAATGGAACAGGCGGACCGGGATATAGATTCCCCGATGAGTTTGATCCCTCTCTCAAGCACACAGGACCTGGAGTATTATCTATGGCAAATGCCGGGCCGGGAACAAACGGAAGCCAGTTTTTCATTACACATGTAGAGACTCCATGGCTTGACGGCAAGCATACAGTCTTTGGTCATGTAGTAGAAGGTCAGGATGTTGTTAATAAAATAAAAGCCGGAGATAAAATCGAGAAGATTGAAACTCTAAGAGTTGGAAAGGAAGCTGAAGACTTTGTAGTCTCGAAAGAAAGATTCTCTTCTCTAGTTGAAGAGGCTTCAAAAAAGATTGAAGAGGCAAAGAAAGCAGAAGAGAAGAAGATATTGGATGAGATAAATTCACGCTATCCTGATGCTATTAAGACCCCAAGCGGCTTGATGTATGTCGTTGAAAGAGAAGGGGAAGGAGGAAATAGTCCTAAGTATGGAGAAAAGGTAACTGTCCACTACGAGGGGAAACTACTCTCAGGTCGTGTATTTGATTCCTCATACCTCAGAAAAGAACCGACTACATTCAAAATTGGAGAAGTAATAGAGGGTTGGAACGAGGCGCTTGTGGAGATGAAGAAGAACGAAAAGAGAGTTCTCATCATCCCTCCTGAGCTCGGGTACGGAGAGTACGGATACCCAGGAGTTATACCTCCAAACGCATATCTTCTTTTCGAGGTCGAATTACTTTCTTTCTAGGAGAAATAAATGAAGAGCACAACAGTGTATGTCTGTAGGGAATGCGGTCGAGAAGAGACAAAGTGGACAGGAAAGTGTCCGGACTGCGGAGCCTGGAACAGCTTTGATGAGAAGAAAGTCTCTCCTTCGCGCAATACAGACGAGACAAAGACAGTAGTGGACGAAGGCGTGAGAAGACTCAATGAGGTTCCATATGAGAAATCTATGCGCCTCTCGTCCCGCATAGAGGAGTTTGATAGAGTTCTCGGGGGTGGCGTTATGAGGCCATCCTCTGTCCTTGTCGGCGGAGAGCCCGGGATAGGTAAGTCGACTCTTATGTTGCAGGTCCTCTCGAATCTGGGAGAATACGCTGATGTGTTGTATATATCTGGAGAGGAATCACCGTCGCAGGTGAGGCTCAGAGCAGAGAGACTTAATCTACCCACCGAAAGAATTCAGATTGTCTGTGACACGAGGCTTGAGTCGCTGTTAGACACTATAGAGAGAATAAAGCCCGGCTATATCGTAGTTGACTCTGTTCAGACTCTCTCGTCCTCCACTCTTGAGTCCTCTTCAGGCTCTCCCAACCAGATAAAGACATGCACTATGGAGCTCTCCACGTTCGCTAAAAGAATAGGGAGCGCCATATTCTTCATAGGACACGTTACAAAGGACGGAATAATTGCAGGCCCGAAAATTATCGAGCACATGGTAGATACCGTTCTCTACTTCGAAAGCGCTGAAAACGGCATAAGGCTCCTTAGAGCAAGTAAGAGCCGATTCGGCAGTGTCGATGAGATAGGGCTCTTTGAGATGACTCAGACAGGGCTTAAGGGCGTTAAGGACCCCTCCCTCATATTTCTTTCCTCGCGTGAAAATAATGAGATCCCCCCAGGAATTGTATTTACACCTGTAGTTGAAGGATCAAGGACTTTCATAGTTGAAATACAGGCCTTGGTAGTAGAAGCCCACAGCGGCTACCAGCGAATATACTCTGATAAGATAGACTCCAACAGAATAAATAGAGCAGAGGCAATTTTAGAGCGCCACGCAGGCCTTAATCTATCGAAGGATGATATCTACATAAACGTTGCGGGAGGCGTGAAACTCACAGAGGCAAGCATAGACCTAGCGCTTGCTCTTGCACTTTATTCGTCGAAGACAAATATGGCCCTGCCATCATCGTTTTCGTCATTCGGAGAATTATCGCTGGCGGGAGAAGTCAGGCCCGTGACGTTCCAAGAGCGGCGTCTCAAGAGCCTTTTCGATATGGGCTTTACCTCTGTCATATGCTCATTCGACAAAAAAGGAGAAGACACTTCCATAGTATCTGTTAAAGATATAAGGAAAGCTGTCATTGCAGCATTCAAAAAGAAAAGTAAGGACGACTGATTAAATTTGTAAGACATCCTGCTTTAAAAGATAATATAAAGCTTCATAAGGAGTTAGTTATGAAGCATACAACATATGAAGTCGATTTTTTTGATGCTTTCAGAATATTGAGATTGTGAACTCATGCGTTCACAATGTGACTAGGACACATTTTCGGAGCCCTTTGCACGTGTCGGACGAGGATATTACCCGCTATTCTGTATTGCATGATAATGACAGGTTGTTTATGTCGAAATACCTGACTTATCTGTCTACCAAGGAACAGCTGAAGTGCAGATTGAACGCCAGACGGCTGTATTTTATATGCAGCATCCACTTCAAATAGATAAGGCGGTGAGGACACATGATCAGACTGGATGAAATTGATTTAGGAGCTTTGCCCAAATGGGGTGGTGTATAAAAAGCTTAGTGAATTTGCAACCATATCTCGTGGAGGCAGCTTTCCGAAGGCTTTCATTGCATCTACTATGGCCGGATTTACACAAGATATGGTTTGGTTGCAGACAGAACATTCACTTTTATTAGTGAAATGCGCTAGGAAGTAGAATAAGCCGGTAACAGTTCAGCCCTAGGGTAAACGATAGGCAGGGAAAAGGTGTTTTTGAGGCA
>CAVFNE010000167.1:0-5102 GCA_963623755.1 Muribaculaceae bacterium
ACACGTGGCGATTACATCGATATCGAACCTGTTCTTCTTAAAAGCGGTGATGACAGAAGCGGTTTTCTCTCTACTGTGTTGAAAACCGGTATTCCTCTCTGATTAGAGAATACTGTAGGGGGTGAAAGTGACTGATAAGGTAAAAGGTTTAAATCAGAAGGCTACTGAGTATTATGCCTCTGGGAGAAGGAAGATTGTCTCTGTCTTTCCGAATGATGACTTTACTTTGCTTCTTACATTCGACAACGGCGAGAAGCGGCTCTATGACGCGAAACCTTTTATAAAGGAAGGAACGGTGTTCAAGATGCTGGGGGACCTGAATGTATTCAAGCGTGTTTATCTCGATGAGAATGGGGCAGTGTCCTGGGATGAAGACCCAGACAACGACAGCAGAAAAGCCTGGAATAACAAGATAGATATATGCCCTGACACCTCTTATATGGATAGTGTAGTTGTCTAATTCATATAGCAGTAGCGATGTCAAGGCCTCACCTATGGTAGGAGAAATCTTATCCATGTTGATCAGGCAATTAATAGCCGAGTAGTTCACGTCTAAATGAATTTCTTCTCTTCGACAAGAAAGATTTTATCGTTGATATAGTCCCTTGATTCTCTCCTTACAACAAAAGAGTCAACATCTTCGTATAATCCCCAACGGGAATCAAGTGTGTATAACAGCCCTTCATCTGCATTTGTAAAGTCTGCGTCAAGCCAGGAAGCTTCCATACAGTCTTTACAGACTCCAATTGATCGGCTTCTTGTTCTTATGAATAATCCGATTGGATAAGAGAAGGACTTGTCTGAAATGCTTCTGTCTGCATATGAGACTTTGTCAAAGTAAATCTTAATTGAAATTACACTCTCATCAACAAGAATTGTGGTTATCGGGGTTTCTCCGATGTTGCAGAAGGGTTCATGCCCACGCTCTTCTTTTATGGAGAAGACGACATCTTCATCAATGCTGAAGAATGTGTCTACGTTATCAAATGTCGATGAAACGACAATTTGTGCTCCATCCGAGAAGTTTAATGTTACTTCATCACTCACATGTTTACATTCTTCTGGCCACTGAGGCGCAGTTTGAATGGAGATTAATTTTTTGTCACCATATTTTTTAAGGAAATTGTAAATAGAAGATTCTTTTTCCATTATTTTTTCTCCTTATGATAGAAATGTATTTTTTGGCTTTTGACTCCAGGGCGATTACTGGTGATGTTGATGTCAACAACTGAACTTCCGTCAGAGGACCGTCTTGGCCTGAATGTGATAACATCACCGCCTTTCATGGTTCTTATCCATCCTTTTATGCTTCCATCCTTGTCTCTTAAAGGTCTCTGTATGCCTCCTCTTCCTAATGTTCTGAATAACCTTTTGGCGGACTCTACAGGATTGTTTGAAAGGAATACACGTTTGTTGGATGCATCATTACTCCGATATCTCTGTGCAAGATACCCAGCATTTGTTAGCCCATAGTTTTTGTTTATCGATTTCAAATTACTCGAGATATATTGAGTCGCTCTTCCGTGGCTGACATTCCTCAACCCTGGAAATCCATAACTGCCTTTACCCATGAAGAACCTCCTTTGTAATGAAAGAAGAATCCCAATTCGGAGTGAATACATGAAGTTTTGTGTTCGAATTACGGCATATTCTGGTTATTTCATCAGTCACGGCTCCGTAAATTAGTAAGGTACAGGGCTTCAGCCGTCTGATGATATATTCTAAACCTGCAATGAAGATGGCTCTGTTTTCAGGATTTCTCATTGTTCCGAGACTTCCGATTGCAATAAGACCTCCCGGTTCTATTCCGTTACAACAGAAATCATATGTGCGGCAATCGGCAAACGAAACATTCATTATTACCGGAATTAGATTCGAACTGAGTATGAATCCCAGAACCCTATTACGATAACAATTAAACAGCTGCAACGGATATGGAAAATCATAGCAGAGACTGAAGTCTGGTAATATGCAGCCTGCAAACTTCTTGAGTTGGCGTATATATTTTTCCGGATTTTTCCATATTCTCTCAAAACTTACATCGGGCAAGAAAAAATGCACGAAGGCATCATGATCTTCTTCCCTGGCATTTGAAATCTTATCAAACGGAATCAGCTTTTGAGGTATTGTGTCTGTCTTTTTAAAAAGTGGAAAGTTGTATGGGATAGAGAACTGAGCCTCTGTCAGGTATTTAGCTTTAAATATATCCGTGTAAGATGGATATATTCCCGATGAATTTGAAGAACAACTCATAGGCGATCCTCCTTGGCGATGTTGCTATCCCAAGAATTTCGCACTACAATGAAGCATCCACGAATCAATGGGCGAAATCCCTGCGATAGAGACGCGTTGCATTTAACAAATGGCGCGTCTTTTATAGTTTTATATAAAGCAATTACTGCCCTTTTTAAAAAATAATACATTATGTCAAAATAAGTTCCTTATTCATTATTGTGGCTTCTATTTTCTTGTATCTTCCATCTTTTAGATAATTTTCTATCGTTCTGATGCTTGCTTCAGCTGCTGACGCAGAGACTATGAACTTCTTGACAATTGTTTCAATCATCACCGCTCAGTTTTCGCAGTTGTTATCGACAGCAAGCTTTGTTATTGCGCTGAATGGCATGAGAGTGGCAGAAGCCCATACTCGTGCTTGCCATTCTGAACTCACAAAAGGGGGAATATGGTTGCTCTGTGTTCTGCACATCTTCATTTCGTTTTCTTTAAACTGAGAAAAATGTAACCTCGCATGCCCAACTTCATGGGTTATAGTCATTCTTTGAAAGCCTTCGGAATAGCATTTAAGATAGTCCGATTCACGGATTTTTATTATTTTGTTGTCCATTTCCGCCATGCCAAGGATTGCCCTAGGTAACTCATCGTCAGTTATCAGTAGCACGGAAAATCCTTTGTCAAGAAATATATCGTCAAGAAGTTTTGCTACATCCAGTGGTTTATCTTCTTTAAGTACTCCAGGTTGATATCTTTTAAGGAAATTTGAAGAATCCAACTCTATATCAAGTGCACTTAGTGGATTTACAAGACAAGTAGGTTCCATGTTACTCTTCGTCTTCCTTTTCCATAGTTTGGATAAAATCAAATACTTTCTTGATATTTTCTTCAGAAAGTCCCTCAACCATTCTTGCAACCGATGCTGCCGAGGTTGAATGGTTGTTCTCTTGAGAATTATTCCCTAGGCTTACCAGTTTGATATAACTTTCTTGATAATAGTCTGCTATTTTTTTTAGCATCTGACCCGAAGGTATTTTTTTTCCACTTTCGATTTCAGATAAGTACATGGCAGACATGGCCATCTCTTTAGCTGCAGAGCGTAATGTCGCCCCTCTAGAAATACGTAGCGCATGTAAATAATCTCCTAGTTTTCTTTCCGGCATTCGAATCCCCTCTAAAACATGTTAATTCTTTATGTAAGCTGTAAGCTTACAGTTTATTTTCTTTCAGTCAATGAGATTTGTCAAGTGCTTGCTGTAAAAATAAGAAAAACTGAATCTTTCATTTCATGGTATAACGATATGCCCAGTTCTGCCCTCTTTTGCGTCTTCTCGAGGGAATGCTCTTTTTGCTACACCTAGTGCAACTTTTCAAAATAACGCAGATTGGAGCAACTGGGGTACCTATGAAGATAATGTCTGTCTCTGCGGCATGATAAACGGATAGCTTTCAGAGCGTAGGCAAAGCGTGTCAGAGCGTGAGGGCTTGGCAGATTGAAAGCAAAGGGAAGTGATGTTACTACCAAAATACTACTTTTTTAGTTTGGGTAGAATTTGTATAAATGCATAAGCTCTCTAATATCTTTATTGTTACCTAGAAAAGAAAATGTTATAATTTTTATATAGAAAGGATGTGTAAGATGCCAATTATTTCAATGTTCTGAGGGATTAAGGTTTATATCTATTGGGATGACCATATGCCTCCACATTTTCATGCACTTTATGGAGCGTGTGAAGTTCTTGTTTTGATTGAAGAACTAGAGATTATAGGGGATCGATGCCTTCTAAGCAACTTAAAATGCTTCTTGGATGGGCGGCATTGCATCAAGAAGAGTTGCGAGAGAATTGGGAACTTGCAAAAGATCATGAGGAGCTTTTTGCAATTGAACCTCTCAGATGATAGATGAGGCTCTTAACATGGTTGATAAAGTAAATTATTATCTTTCCAAAGGTTTCGACCAGAAGACTGCTGAGTATTATGCCTCCGGGAGAAGGAAGATTGTCTCTGTCTTTCCGAATGATGACTTTACTTTGCTTCTTACATTCGACAACGGCGAGAAGCGGCTCTATGACGCGAAACCTTTTATAAAGGAAGGAACGGTGTTCAAGATGCTGGGGGACCTGAATGTATTCAAGCGTGTTTATCTCGATGAGAATGGGGCAGTGTCCTGGGATAAAGACCCAGCCGTCGACAGCAGAAAAGCCTGGGATAACAAGATAGATATATGCCCTGACACCTCTTATATGGATAGTGTTCCAGTTTGAGTTCTTTCAGAGGTGTATTTATGGGGAGAGGGTAGGGGATAATGGCTTCCTTTTTCGGAGTTATGTTTACTTGCTCTCCCGACTTTTTGTGTTATCTGTATTCAATTTGTTTTTCTTCTCTTTCTGCCTGTAGTAGAAGTCCCTCTGGTTCCTGCGTTTTCGAGTTTCTGGCAATCGGGATTATCACAATACTGCTGTCTAAATCCTGTTGTTAGAAGATTGAGTACGAGATAGCTGCAGAAGTCTTCCCTTTTATTTTCCTTTACTTGTGTTATACTTTAAAAAGAAATAAGAGAGGTGTGATGAGTAGTTCTGATAAATCTGATTATTGGTTCGATGGGGTAGAGTAGATCAGACGACTCTAAGGCTATGCTGGAGACGATGTGGCTTCCATATGTCGGATTTATGTGCCATCAAGCTCTAAAAAAGCTTTAAAAAAAGGCTGTTTTGTTATACGTAAACCGGATGAGGTATGCCGTATATACATAAGCTAATGATGGGGCTAACCTATCAGGTATTTCGTATCAAATGGAAGAGGAGCAGTTGAGATTTCTGGATATTCTAAGCCCTTTGAATGTGGCGACACGATATCCGGAGGAGAAGGAG
>CAVFNE010000168.1:0-5100 GCA_963623755.1 Muribaculaceae bacterium
AGCAAAGGCAGCAGTGGAGGACTCAGTTGCACTCGAGCCGATTGAAGACTGGGAGAAATACAGACTCTCTCTCAGAGAGAGGATGAAGGGGTATTGGAAATGAAACTTCTGGCATTCGGGGAAGTTCTATATGATGTCTTCGGTGATAAAAAGACGATAGGAGGTGCTCCCCTTAATGTATCCTACCACTTTTCCAAGTGCGGGGGAAAAGCAGATATAATTAGTGCTGTCGGGGATGATGAATTGGGACGTGATGCACTCCGTGTCATGGAAAAAGTTGGAATAGGAACGGAGTATGTTGTTCTCTCTTCTTATCCTACAGGACGAGCCGATGTAGTGATGGATGGTGAAGAAGCAGACTACGTCTTTAACTCTCCCTGTGCCTGGGATGATGTTTACATTGCCTCTGAGCTCCCGAAAAGCGTTGATGTCTTCTATTGGGGAACGCTTGCTCTCAGGAGTAAGAAAAGTCTTGAAACATTCAGGAAGATATCTAATAACATTAAAGCCCGCATAAAGTACTTCGATGTTAATATGAGAAAGACCTTCTATTCGCCTCTCGTTATCAGAGAGGGTCTCGAGAAATGTAATGTTCTGAAGGTGAACGAGAACGAACTTCCTCTCATAAGTACCCTCATGGGAGTTGAAAATGTAGATGACCTTAAAAGAAGGTTTTCCATCGATATTGTAATTCTTACTGAAGGTGAAAAGGGTTCGAGAATCTATGCAGATAATACAATAAAAATTCCTGCCGTTAAAATCGATGTTGTCGACACGGTAGGTGCAGGGGACAGTTATTCTGCGTGTTTTCTTTACAACTACCTTAAAACAGGAGATGTGATTTACTCGGGAGAGATGGCAACCTTCCTCTCAGCATTCGTGTGCTCAAGACGGGGTGGAATGCCGGAATATTGATAGCTACGCATTTTCCTATCCCTAGTGTTAGCCTGTCAACCTGCTGGGCCGTCTGGTACTTTATACTGATTAACAATTGTTGCAGAGGATATTGGCTCCTCTGTTAAAGCGAGATTTGCTTTCCCCCGCGCTGACTATAGAAAATCAGCGCAATTCATAAAACGGGGAAGCATTTTTTTATTTCAACTTGATTGAGCCGTCAGATACATATTCTCCATTTGAATCAAAGAGAATATATGAGGAGCCCGGAAGTGATACCTTGATGTGAGATCCGACAGGGAAGTCCAAAGAGCCGAAAAGAACAGATGATAGGCTTGCTTTGCCGATCTTAAGCCTGAGGATTGTCTCCATGCCGCTCGGAAGAGATGAAAGTACTTCGCTTTCCACACCTTCGTCGCTCTTTACGATAAACTCAGGTCTTATACCTATGACCGGATTATCCCCGATATCCTTATCAGATGGACTGTTAGAGATGAATTGAAGCCTGCCGATATCGCTCTCCAGTAATAGATCCTTTTTATCAACAGTTCTGCACTTTAAGAAGTTGATAGTAGGGGAGCCTACAAAATCTGCTACGAATGTGTTTGCCGGCTTGTTGTAGACTGTAAGAGGTGGATCATATTGCTGCAGCAATCCGTTTTTGAGAAGACAAATCTTTGTTGCAAGCGTCATGGCCTCAAGCTGATCATGAGTAACATATACAAAGGTGGCTCCGGTCTCTCTATGCAGTCTCTTGAGCTCTGTTCTCATCTCCATTCTGAGCTTGGCGTCAAGGTTTGACAGAGGTTCATCCATCAACAGAACTTTCGGGTTTGTTGCAAGAGTTCTTGCAATAGCTACTCTCTGCTGCTGGCCACCAGAGAGTTCTGCCGGATATCTGTCCTTGAATTCCTCGATTTTCAACAAAACAAGGAGTTCACTTACTCTCTTATTGATATCCTCTTTTTTCCATTTCATGTTCTCAAGGCCGAAAGCAATATTCTGCTTTACTGTCATATGTGGCCACAGAGCATAGTTCTGAAATAGAAACCCGCAGTTTCTCTTAGACGGGGAAACATCTATCATCTTCTCGGATGAGAAAACTGTTTCTCCATCAATTAATATCTCACCGCTGGTCGGAGTTTCAAGACCGGCAATCTGTCTCAGTGTTGTAGTCTTACCGCATCCGGACGGCCCGAGAAGCGTCACGAAATCTCCATCTTCAATCGTTATTGTGAGGTTATCTACTGCAGTGAAAGTTCCACCGAATTTTTTCGTTATGTTTTTTAATTCAATTTTTGGCATATTATTTTCCTCCGATGCCTTTATCTATGGATGCGCCTGTAAGCTTGTTAACTATTGCGTTTACAGCTAAGACGATAAGTACGATCATCAGGTTGATGCCGTTTGAGTATTGGTTCCATCCCTTCTCGTTATAATAGAAGAGCAGTGTTGTAAGAACCCTGTTGGAAGGTGTTACAAGAAGAACAAACAGTGACAGCTCCCTCATGCAGCTTATAAAAGGAAGAAGATATCCTGATATGAAGCTGGACTTCTGAATAGGTATTACAAGCCTCATCATTCTCTTCGGCCAGCTTATGCCGATGATCTCTCCCGCTTCCTCAATCTGATTCGACAGTTGCATCATTGCGTTTATGCCGCTTCTTGATGCAAACGGCATATATTTGACTGTGCCTATAAGAACCAGAAGGAAGAATGTTCCATACAGTGACGGTATTATTCCATGACGTGTCGAAAACATTGAGAGATATATTACGCTGAATGCCATGCTGGGCATCAGATACGGGAAGAATGCAAGGTTGTCAACAATTTTAGCAAGCTTGGTACCTCTGCCTCTTACGATACCGTAACCGGCCAGGAAACCGAGTGTGCCTGCTGTAACTGCGCAGATCAGCGAAAGCTTGAGACTGTTGAAGAGAGATTTCCACAGAGTGGGATTTCTCAGTAGTCCTGCTTCGTTGTTTGCAATGCTGTTTTCTTCTGCTGTTCCAATCCAGAACTGAAGAGTGAAATTCTTGAATGAATAGTCACCTGGCTGAAGAATCAGAGACTCAATTGCGAATGATACGAGAGGAAGAATGGACACAATAATAACGAGAGTCAATGCTATGATGGAGATGACAGTTCTCGCTTTCTTGAGATTGATGAGCGAAATGTTGCTGCTCTTCCCGGTTACTGTTGTATAGTTCTTTCTTGTTCCGATCATTCTGTTGTTGAAAGCAAGTATGGCAACAGAAATTATGATCATTAGCATTGCAATACAATAGCCCTGTCCCGGATTTATACCGTTCAGAGTTCTATAGAGCTGTGTCGTAAGTACTTGATATCTGACAGGGAGTCCCAGAAACTGCGGTACGGCAAACGAAGACATGGCAGATGAGAATACAAGAAGGAAGGTGGAGAGAACAGCAGGAAGAATCATCGGAATTGTGATTTTTCTTACAATCCTGTTTCTCTTTGTATTGAGCATGAGAGCGGCTTCTTCAAGATTAGCATCCATATTCCTGAGTATTCCGCCTATCATGATGTAGGCAAAAGGTGCATAGTGGAGGCCTGTTACAAGTGCAATGGGGAATGCTCCGTATGCAAGCCAGTTCGGAGTTTCGATTCCGGTAATTGAGACGAACATTCCCGGAATACCACCGACCACTGAGTTCTTGAAAACGTTATACCAGGCAAGAGCCAGAGTCCAGGACGGCATTATGTAAGGAAATATAAACAGTGACGAGAGTACTTTCTTCCATCTTATATTCGTTCTTGTTATAAGCCACGAGAATACTCCTCCAAACAGAAGAGAAACTATGCATGCCCCCAGTGACGTGACAAGCGAGTTCAACAAAGGCTTATAGAAAACAGATAAGCTTGACGGGTCAAAGAGTACTTTTATCCAATGATTAAAAGTGAAGGAGCCCGCACTCTGTTTTAACCTCATAGACTCTGATACGTGGACAGTGAAGGTGTCTTTTATCATAGTCAACAGAGGGAAAAGGGTAAGATAACCCAAAAAAATGAACATTACAAGAAGAACGACATTGTACGGCTTCTTAATGAATGTCTTAAATCTATACAGTTGTTTCTTCAATTTTTATGTGTCCTTATATAATCAGCCAGCCCGTGATGGGCTGACTGCAATAGATAACAGCCGTTAAATAATGCTGGAAATGAATTCCTCGACATCTGCGCGTGACTCTGCACACCACTGATAGTCCTCATAAACGAGCTGGTTCTTCCAGTCAATTACATTGAGGGGATCTTCTGCATTGACTGACAGATAGTTGACAGGAGAGTAGTCGCCGATAACGTCGAACGGAACCCATCCTTCTTCAGACATTGCAAATTCGATGAAAAGCTTGGCAGCGTTTGTAGCTTTAGCATTGGATGTGATGAACACATATGCCGGATACATGAAGCCTGAGAACGGTTCCATGTTATAAGCAGGAGACAGAGCCAGATTCTTATCAGTGGCTGTTCTCATCTTGTTGAGCGTGAATAGACCTACCATTTCCCTGCTCTGGCCCTTGGCTCCGACGTTTTCTGCGATTGTAGTATCGCTCTTTCCGAGAACAACGCCGTTGTTATAGATGGCTTTAATCCATTCATAGCCTGCATTCTTGGTTGTGAGCACGATATCTTTTCCGTAATAATTCTTATAAGCCTGTGCAATCTTCTCAGCCCAGTCTTCTCTTGTAATCATTGCGAAGAAGTTCATGTTTACTGCCTCCGAGAACGGATCCTTGAACTGAAGAGCACCCTTGTACTCAGGCTCTGTAAGCTGCCAGATGTTGGTGAGCTTCTGTTCGGGAGAAACCTCACTGTTGTAAATAAATACCTTGTTCATTGCTTCGAATACGAGAGGATTCTCAAACTCTTCGTCAAGAAGATTTCCTTCAACGTTAGAAGGGATGAACGTCTTTACATACCCTGTCATGATAAGTTCAGGATAGATTCTGCTTCCGTCCTGACAGAATACAACGTCTGCAGCATCAAGATTTGCAGAAGCTTCCTTGGATACCTTTTCAATCATTTCTGTATCCTTAAGCTGTGTCACATCTACCTTGATTCCGTATTTAGCTGTGAATGCGTCAGCGATTTTTGTGGTTCTGCTCGAGTATGTATACACAGTGAGCGTCCCTTCAGCTTTTGCTTTTTCAATCAGGGCATTTAAGTTTGTCTTATCAACAACTC
>CAVFNE010000169.1:0-5054 GCA_963623755.1 Muribaculaceae bacterium
GAATATAAGAAAGTAAAATTGTAAGAAAATGCTCAAGTTATTATTTTACAGTTCCATAATTAAAGCAATTGAGGAGATATTACTGTCAATGCTGTTCAAGCGCGAGAAGTATCTGAAGAAGATAAGACCATTTTACTATACCGATGACATCATCAAAGTGATTACCGGAGTCCGCAGAAGTGGAAATTGAACTACCCCGGGGCAAGCCCACGGAGATTCCTGCTTCCTCGATAGGACTTAGATATCCTGGTGACCTTAATATCCAGAGGCCCTACCTCCAGAGGCTTATGGAAGAGACCATCTCTCCCACCTTCGTCAGTTCCCTACGCCGAGCTGTTTAACGCGTTCAGCCAACGCTTATACAAATTCCTCGCTGCGTTCTCATCCCTGTCGTATGACGTCTGGCACTCCGGACAGGTTATCTCCCGCATTGCAAGTGTTATGCTCCTATTTATGTATCCGCAATACGAACACGTCTTTGTCGACGGGTAGTCTTTCTCTACTTTGTAAAGCTGACACCCGGTCTCCTCACATTTGTATTCAAGTAAGCGGATGGACGTTCCCTATGAAGCATCTGCTATCAGACGGTTCAATCCGGAGATATCGACGCTCTCCAACATGCGCTTAATCTCCAGCGTCTCGACTATCAGTGTTTGGTTCTCACAGGCTAATTGTCTCGAGAGTTTATGTAAGACATCCATACGCATGTTGGTTATGGTTTCGTATAATTTAGCGACTTTGAGCCTCTGCTTCTCGTAGTTACGGGAATGTATACCGCACTCTTTCATGGCTTTCGTTTCATGGTTACGCATACGGCTAAGCTTACGCTGTTCCTTTCCGAGTTTCTCAAGAGCTCTCCCGTAAAACTTCGGGTTTTCGATATGCTCATATATGACACCATCGAATGTAGTGGCATAGCTCTTGATACCAAGGTCGATACCCGTTGTTTTGTCCCCATGGCTACGTTTACGTTTCTGCTTCTCGTCGTAGCACTTGTCGAGGTCAACATCAACACAGACAGAAACAGTCCATTTACCTGAAGGAGAGTGGGTTACTGTGGCATAGGTCAGCTTTTCGTAGTGGCGTACAGTTCCACGGATACGTATTTCTCCGATTTTAGGTAACAGAATATGTTTCTTGTCGGTAAACCGGATAGTACCTCCGCTTTTGGTCTTGTTATTCGTAGAAGTATAGCTCTGACGGTGTTCGCGTTTGGTTTTGTACTTCGGATGCCCGGCTCTTTTGGCAAACATATTCTGGAACGCATTATTTGTTTGTTTAGCCACGTTCTGGAGCGCAGTGTTATCTGCACTTTTAAGCCAGGCGTATTCGGGATCTTGTTTAAGCTTCGTAATCTGGGCTGCAAACCCGTCGGGACCGTAATAGCCGGGATACTCCTCGCCGTTTGTGTGACGTGTATCGGCATACTCGATGCAGTAGTTATAGACGAACCGAACTGAGCCCAGGTTCTGTTTGAGAATCTGCTCCTGCTCATGGGTTGGATATATTCTATATTTGTAGCGTCTGGTTACTGTCATCTTAATAGTATTATAGCACACTTTTAATAACTTATGCAGGATGACACGTTTTCATAGCCTTACCCACGTGGCAAGCCATAGAGGTATGTGGCTATGCATAATCAATTGAGATAGCAGCTTCATACTCACCGTAATAAACATGCACATGGGGTTTATTATGCTGTTTATTGTCTTTGAAGAGCAGATAGATAACCATACCGGCAAAACGACTTAATTCAGGCATCCCTTAACTCCGAAGAAATTTTTTAAGCACAAGCTCGATTCATAATATATAATGATCTACATAAGAAAGCAATTGAATAGAGCAATAGGGCCTTTTCTTGTGGCTAACATCCCGGTTTGTGCTTGAATTCTCCCCCTCTTGAGTGAGGAATAACCCCCACGAACAACCTTGACAACCAGCACATTATCCTGTGTTTTGGTCGAGTTATTGAATAAAAATAACTCCCATAAGGAGTTATCCTATATTTTTGTAGAAAATAGTTGGCTACGTCAGGTCATTTTCTGAGCTTTCTCTTCGATTTTTTCCTGCATTTCCTTCTCCATTCAACTCCATCCTCAGAGCTCTACAGACTATCTCGTTCATGCTGAGACCGCATCTTACAGTCTCCCTTTTGAGTCTGTCCATGAGGGAATTGGGAATGACAGCATGAAAGCTGGTTCCTTTTCTTCCCTTGCTGGCAGTCTCTTTTATGGCAACTGGTGCCTTGAAGGAGGAAGATGTATCTGCGAGGGAAAGAATATCATCAAGAATATCTTCAATCTCCCTAAGTTTATCGGAGAGTTCTTCAAGCACCCGGTTCGACTCTTCAATCTGCTCCCCAGTTACAGAATCTCTTATCTGCTCCGGCAGCCTATCAAGTTTATCCTGCTCTCTGTCCATATATCCTTCAAGCTGTTCACCATATGTATGGAGAGCAAGCCGAATTGAAGAATCAAATCTCCTGGTATCTGTTTTAAGCGTTTTCTTCTCACTTCTGTTCATCCTGCATACCTACCCTGTCTTTGTTGTACACATCTCTACTGCTACCCTGTCTTTGTTGTACACAGCTTCTTTGTGTCTTCCGGCAAATCTCTTGTCCTTGTCTCTCCAAAACACCGTTTCAAGTCCTTTCTCTCATATACCCTCTGGTTGAAATTAAGACCAAGACTCAGGTTCAGGTCCGTCAATATCTGGCTGTAATACGCAATGGAATAGACATCGTAGCCAATATCGTTCATCCCGAATAACCTGAGAGCTCTTAATAATGCGTTCGTTGTGTATTTTCCCCCTGTGAATTTTTCAATCATCCGTACTATAAAGAGGGAAAGGAAGCAGATGAGGAAGTGACCTTCAATACTTTCTTTTGATGAAACATAAACAGGCCTTAAACTAAGGTCGGACTTCATTATCCGGAAAGATTCCTCAATCTTCCACAGCCCACCGTAAATGTCGACAATGCCGAGTTCTGTAAGCTCTCTATTAAGCTGCAGCATCCCCCAGTCTTCTCTCCACCTGCAGTCTTCGTCTTCCTTAAATGGAGTATCATCTCCGAACCATCCCTTTCCCGCAAGGTTGGACTCAATAAGGTAGTACCCGTCAAGTGCCTCGTCTTCATCAACTTTCTCTTGATCATATTTGACAGTGGCAGTGTATTCTTCCACCTCGTTGCCTTCCTTATCATGGACCTCAGTTTTAAGGTATTTGTTGGCACCATAATTGTTATCAATCTTGCTTGTGGAGTTGCTGTGGCTTCTCTCCATTGCAGTCTCCAATGCCTTCTGCCTGTCAGCTTTTGCTCTTATTGCATACTTTGAAGACCAGTACACAATTATATATCTGCCACATCCCTGTACCTTTTTCTTCTTGCCGTTTTCATCTTCTACATTCAAGAGGCCTGGTTCATTTATCACCTTGTACTTATAGACAGTGGTAGCTTCGTCAAATGCATCCTGTTTGTTTCCGTTGCCGTCAAAGTAATTGAAGTCTTTCTCTTCCAGAATCTTTTTACGCAACTCTCCGGAAATCTTTGTTCCTCTTACAGAGTTGCTTATCACATAGCCTTCATGATTCATAATGCAGTCGGCTATCGTCTTCCCATCATAGAACCCCTTATCTGCAACATAAATCATATGCTTCAGTCCGAACTGCTCCCGTGCTCTCTTCATGGCCGGTCTCAGCATCAGACAGTCATTAGTATTACCCGCATATATATCGTAACTCATAGGAATGCCTTCGCTGTCAATCAGAACACCTAGCTGTGTCAATGGCAGTTTCCTGTTCTCTTTCGAAAATCCGTTCATACGAAAACCGTCTTCATCCTCTATTTCATAATAGACGTTGGTTCCGTCCATGAAGCCGAAGCCAGATTTCCGTCCGAACTCTTCACACATCATCTTATTAAGATGTACGAGCATCGGTTCCTTCCAGTCTGCAAGCTGCTGCAATCCTGCATACATCTGGCTGAGGGTGAAATCCATCCTGTCTCCATATTGTTTCTGATTCTCCCAGTCCTTAAGTTTGGATGTGGGCTCAAGTATTCTCCTGTAGATATAAAGGCGCATCAGATTCGTAAGGTTGTATTCACACTTAAGGTACTTGCGCCTGTTGTCGACAAAATTATCAAGCCGAAAAACGCTGATGATTTTTGCAATGTACGCATGCCCGAGGGGCTTCAGGTACTTTACTTCACCTCTCTTGTCATACTCTTTTGCCATGTTTGCATATTTATCGAGTGTGACATCGATATATCTTTCTTTTCCCTTGTTTTTCTCTTCTTCCTCCATTTCTCTGACAATCTTCCTGAAATGATCCTTATAACCGGCCCCATATTCCTTCTCCAGATCATCTGTATAACCGAATTCCTTTAAAATCTTCGCATGCAGGTTGCCGTCTTCTCCTTTTTGCCTCTGGATAAGAACAAGCTTACTTCTACCTTCTTTTTTTATAAGCATCTCATTTATGTACATATGCTGACCTCCCCTATAGTATATAACGTAGCGGGACGTAGCGCAACTATATTCTACAAAAAGATATTAAAAACGACCCGAAAATCCGGGCCTTATTTATTATGTGTCATGAAAATCTTTTTTTTGATTATTGAAGGGGGAAGTCTAAACCCCGGTGATTCATCTGATAAAGCTCTGTGCTTTATGATGGAATCACCGAATAATTCTTCTTTGCAAATCAAGTTGAATCAACGATAATTCAAATATGTACCGGTATTATCTCCTGGCTATCCTGACTCAGACAGCAATCGCATCCTATGCCCCATATGTCCAGATAGCTCTCAGAAACAAGGGTTATTCATATTCACTTGTCGGGGTAATCATCTCGCTCGGGCAGGCTTTTGCAATAATCGGACCACTTGTCATTTCCTCGATTACAGACAAAAGTGGGAAGACAAAGCCATGGATTGTAATATCTGCACTTTGTTCAATTGCCTTTGGCATTCCGTTCTTTCTTTCCCGTAATGTCTTTGCTGTAATTGCAGCAGTCTGTCTTCTTGATTTCTTCTTCTGGTCGCTCAATCCGCT
>CAVFNE010000170.1:0-5023 GCA_963623755.1 Muribaculaceae bacterium
CTACTCTATGCTGTAAGGCCTGAGAACTGTCCACTCTTGAGAATGTATAAAATCGGGGAAATTCAGGTCTTAACAATCGAGAATGCTACGAAATGGTAAAGAGCCACACAGAGCCTATTGTTCCGCCGCTAACAAGGCCACTCAATATAGCGATAGTCTCGTTCTCGATCATAGAGAGTGCAATGGCGTACGCACCCATATCGGACGAGAGTAAGAGAGCTGGAAGAATTGACACATCGCTTTTGATGGGTGTGAGAAGAAGAGACGAAAGAAGCATAAAAGGGAGGAAAGAATAGGAGTCGAAGCATAGACAGCGCCAACTGTGAGGGCTATCGTCCCTATTGTCTTGAAGTCAAGTTCAAACTCTTTTCCCCCAGTGCTCTATCTAATGCTCCCAATAAGGAGAAGCCCATCAATGAGAGCATTATGAGTCTCTCCCTCTATTTGATTATCTCGTTGATTACAGAAACAACGTTCTTTCTGCCGTTGCCGTTGTTGACTCCTCTCATGAAGAGAGCATAGAGAGTGTCTCCTACCGGTGTCTCGACTCCACTATCTTTGATAGCACGGCTGAGTGTTCCTGTTGCAGTTGCCTCTATATCGAGTGTACACTCACTTGCGTCCTTGAAAGAACCGTCGTAGGCTTTAAGCTCTTCACTAAATGCCCTCAGGTTACCTTCGAACATTGGAGAGAGGAATGTTCTTATCTGGTTGATGAATGTCTCGATATCACATCCGCTCTTGAGACAGAATGCACAGGACTCCAATAACGACCCGATTGTTCCGAAGTGCACATTACACACTCCTGTATCTGTAACGGAGGCCATGATTACGTTGTCTCCAAGGTACACATGCTTACCGAATGCTGAGAAGATTGGAGTTGCAAGCTCGTCATATACAGTTTTGTCTCCGGCATAGACAAGACCTCCGTTATCTGTTGCAATGTCTCCCGGATAGCACATGATCTTTGCGTCGAGGTAGCGCATTCCCGCTTTTCCGCTAAGCCGTGCCATGTCCTTTACTTCACTGGTTGTACTTGTAGTTGTGTCGATGAGAATTCTGCCCTTGAGCTTTTCCTTGTCAACACCCTCGATAACCTTTGATGCTATGCCGTGATGGGGAAGATTGAGTAAAATTACGTCAGTCATTTCCGCATCATCAAGGCTTGGTGCATATTTTGCGCCGTCCTTTACAAACTTCTCGGCAGCCTTTTCATTCAAGTCCACGATAACTGGTTTAATTCCCTTCTTCATTACAGCAGAGATGAGTCTGCTTCCCATAACGCCACAGCCGACGATTGTTATACTTTTCATAAGTAGCCTCCATATATTGCATAATAATTCCAACTACAGTTACAATTCTTTCAGAAAAGGACCAAAAAGTTGCAAAATAACACCGTAGATGTAATAATTCCGAAAACCCTCCCCCTCGATGTGGATAAAAGGGAGATAGTTACATACCCCGACTCGTCCTTTCCCTTTGAAATCTGGTATGGTGACATGTCCCAATACCTTGGAGGAGGACTTCCTCCACATTGGCACAGAGAAATAGAATACGGCCTCGTAACAGAAGGGAGAGTCGAGTATGTGTCACCCAGTGGCACGGTAATTCTTGAGAAGGGAGAAGCGGTAATAGTAAAGAGCCAGGCAATGCACTACACAGAGTCGCTCTCAGCCTCCCCTTGTGTTCTCTATACAATCTCTTTTCTCCCATTCTTGATTGCAGGTAGTGAAGAGAGTCTTGTTTACCGGAAGTACATCCTCCCCTTCCTTTCCCTCGATTTCCATACCCTCAAGATTGAAGACGAAAAAGTAATAGCCTCACTTGAAAAACTACGCAGAATGGATAAAGAGAAAAGGAATTATGAGCTCGAGGCCTTGAGCCTACTCTACACTCTCTGGCTTGACACCCTCTCATACCTTGAGAGAAAAGAGATTAAAAGAAGCGGAATTAATACAAATCCTGGGGAGGAGAATATCAAAAAGGCATTAGGCTTCATCTATACGCACTACAGCGAAAAGATAAGCATAGACGATATCGCCTCCGCCTCATTCATGAGTCGCAATTCCCTCTTCAGGCACTTCAAATCATCATTCGGCAAAACGCCCATTGAAGTACTTAACGAACACCGCCTCTCTGTTGCCGCATCGCTATTGAAGAAAGGTATGAGGATAACAGAAGTATCACAGAGGGTGGGATTCACGACCCCGAGCTACTTTATCAAGTGCTTCCATGATAGATTTTCTGTCTCACCCTCTCAATACAGAAGAGAAGCACACAAATTGCAGCACAGCCATAAACAATTATAAAGTTATAATGACTGAGGATGAAATAATGAGGAATTCAGGATAAGAAGGGCAATATCCAATTGTCGGTAATAGCAGAGTGATGAGCCGCGCTTTAAGTCTGACTGATCTCCCGGCGAAGTGTCCTCTCATCAGATTATGATGAGAAAACGCTGTATAGAGAGTATGAAAGTTAAGGCTTCTCACGTAAAGAACATTTCATAACCGCTCTATACACCGGGCCGTCCATACCTTAATTTTATACAAAAAATATTTCAAAATTGCATAGATATACACTTCTCATGCATATTAAAAATTCATATACTTCACCCTAAGGAGAATTTCCATGAAAAGAATTACAACTTTACTACTTGTACTTTTGACTTTCGTTTCTCTTTTCGCCGCTGGAGCTAAAGAAGATCAATCCGTCGATAATTCCTTGACCAAGGTACTCGAGAAAGGAGAATTCGTACTCGGCCTCGATGATTCCTTCCCGCCCATGGGATACAGGGATGAAAATGGAGAAATCGTCGGCTTCGATATCGACACAGCAAGAGAGGTATGTAAGAGACTCGGTGTCGAGCTTGTAGCACAGCCTATCGACTGGGCCGCCAAAGAGCAGGAACTGCAGACAGGCAATATCGACTGTATATGGAACGGCTTTACAATCACACCCGAAAGAGAGGAAGCTCTCACATTCTCCGACCCTTATGTAGATAATGCACAGGTTGCTGTCGTTAAGATTTCTTCCGGCTATGAAACACTGGAAGACCTCAATGGAAAGGTAATCGGAGTCCAGGCTGGATCTTCAGCTGAGGACGCAATCGAGGATACAGAAGGTTTCAGGGAGAGCGTCAAGGAAGTTGTCGAATTCAAAGATAACCTCACAGCATTAATGGATCTTGAAATCGGAGGCGTTGATGCCGTAATCATGGACCTTCTGGTTGCCAACGACAATATTGCAAGATCCGGTAAGGGCATATTCAAGGTCCTTGATGAAGGTCTTTCAAACGAAGAGTACGGTATAGGCTTCAGAAAGGGTGATATAGCCCTGAGAGATGCTGTCCAGAATGCACTAAACGATATGGCTGCAGACGGAACACTAAGCGAAATTGCAATCAAGTGGTTCGGTGCAGATATAACAGTCGTAGGAAAATAAAAGATGGAGAAACTTCTGCTGCAACTTCTGGAGGGGATGTATGTATCCCTCAGGATATTCACTCTCACCCTCCTCTTTTCCCTGCCTTTGGGCTTTGTAGTCTGTAAAGGCAAGATGAGCAGAGTTAAAATCCTCTCATTCATTGTGGATTTATATATCCAGATAATGAGAGGAACTCCTCTTATCCTGCAGCTGATTTTCTTCTATTTCGCACCATACTATCTATTCGGCTTCTCATTCCAGCGTTTTACGGCAGCAATAATCGCATTTACAATCAACTACAGCGCATATTTTGCTGAAATCTACCGCTCGGGCCTCCAGGCTGTAGATAAAGGCCAGTATGAGGCAAGTAAGGTATTGGGATTTTCAAAGTGCTATACATTCTTCCATATAATCCTTCCACAGGTTATAAAAACTGTGATGCCGTCGCTGGGAAATGAAGTTATTACCTTGGTCAAAGATACCGCCCTCGCCTCGACTATCGGTGTCATTGAACTCTTCAGGGTTGCACAGACATCGTCAAGCAGGGTTTTCTCGACAATGCCCATATTCATTGCCGGAGTCTTCTACTTTATCATGAACTATATTGTCTCGAAGGTATTTGCCTCAATCGAGAACAAACTCAATTACTACAACTAGGAGATGGGTATGGAAGAGATGATTAAAGCAACTGACATATGTAAGAGCTTCGGTAAAACAGAAATACTCAAGAATATATCGTTCACACTCAATAAAGGCGATGTACTCTCCATTATCGGACCTTCGGGCTCAGGTAAATCAACACTTTTGAGAATAATCACACAGCTTGAAACAGCAGATGGTGGTTCGCTCTCAATCGGAGGAAAAAGTCTCTTCGAAGAAAAAAATGGTGTTGCTGTATATGTAAAGGAAAAGGAAAGAAGAGAAATAGGCCTACGCACCGGACTTGTCTTCCAATCCTTCAATCTCTTTCCTCACTTCACTGTTCTGAGAAATGTAACTGAAGCCGAAAGAGCTGTTCTTAAAATGGATAAAGAAGAGGCTGAAGATAAGGCGATTAAACTCCTGAGACGCATGGGACTCGAGGACAAGGCAAAGGCATACCCGTCACAGCTCTCAGGGGGGCAGAAGCAGAGGGTGTCGATTGCGCGCGCACTTGCCTTGGACCCAGAAGTGCTCTTCTTTGACGAGCCGACATCGGCATTAGACCCTGAACTCACCCGAGAGATACTAAAAGTCATAAGAGACCTTGCCCAAGATAACATGACAATGGTTGTAGTCACACATGAGATGAACTTTGCAAAGGGTATCTCGGATTGGGCTATATTCATGGATAAAGGCGTCATCGTTGAAGAAGGAGAAAGCTCAAAGGTATTCGATTCTCCGGAAAAGGAAAGAACACAGCAATTCCTCTCCTCATTCAATGATTGAGTAGTACTGCTCCTACTTTCTCTCCTCCTGAGCCTTCAAGTCTTTCACGAAAACAGTATCTACAATATAGCTTTCCTCTTTTTCTTATTGAATACTCTTTGTCTTCAGCCTTCATGTTGAAAACACCATTAATAGGACATCAGACCACGATTAAGAGGAGACACTATCG
>CAVFNE010000171.1:0-4979 GCA_963623755.1 Muribaculaceae bacterium
CAGCACCCTTCGAATAATATGCAACAAGCATATCTGCAGCCATTGACTTACCGAAGCGAACAGACGACTGTTAGAGATAAAACCACGACTCTTTCCAAGAACGCGGTTGGTGAAATTAATCAATCCGCTTTTATCTACGTATATCTCGTCTTCAAAAGCCCGCCTGAATGCTGAATTATCAGGATTAACGAATCTTCCCATATAACACTCTCCTTTCTTTTTGTTCTCAACTATTTTAGTTTACACCAACATAAAACAATTTTGTAGAAGTAGCAGGACAATGTCGTAGAGAAAAATGTATCCCCGAAAAAAAATGACATACCCCATGCTCATACAGCAATGAGGCAACTGAGAACCTTTATCAGCTTATCTCTCAACCTCATTCTCTTATTCAAGAAGGTATTTGTCGTAATCGGACATAAATAAGCCATCCTGGACAATGCGGTATTTCTCGAACTCTGTTTCGGCTTTAGCCTTTGCAATCTCTGCTGTTATCCTACCTGCATCCTGAAGAACTTCCCTGTCGTCTGCTGCCAAAAACAAATCCAGGCGCTTTACCCAATCTTCCATCGTCATCGGAATATGTCGCTCTGTTCTCCAATAGACGCAACATATGTCAGGTACTCCGCTGCACTGGAACGGATGGTTATATCATTTTTCTTCTTTAACAATCGCTTACCCCTTTCATCCAATCTGCAACATCTCTCTCTTAAAATGCTAGCAAATCAATCATCCTTTTGATTAGTGGCCTTACCTCACCAGCCTGAACCCTCCTTTCAAAGGAACCATTGCAGAAATGGTCTTCTCGAAGAAGCATTGTTAGCAGTGCTGTGCAAAGTTCGTAGTCCGCACCTTGCACTCGCTTCAACTCTTCTGCATAGCTGGCGGACTCAGAAATCATATAGTCTGAATAATTAGTTTTAAGGTCGCCCATATACTCTAACGCTTTATAGAATAATCCTATCTGTTGTTCATCAAAAAGTGATTGCAGAAGTTTTCTTTTTTTGTTTGTTCATTGTTACTCCAGCAAAATCAAAATGTGTCTCCACAATCTCATCTAGTTGCTTAGCAATTTCAACAAACGGTAGATTTAAGTCCAATGTCCGAACAGTGATTTGATTACCACTCATCTGGTAAACATTATTTGGATATGTCTCTTCATAAGTCTTTGCATACAGTATCATGCCCGAGACCTTATGTTCTTTATCTCTAAGCTCATATTCCTTATTCTTTACATATGTAAATATCTGATAGAGGTTCCCTGAATGAAGGGTATGCTTATCAAACTGCACCTGTGTGCTATGTTCATAGTACTTTGCATCAATGATAAGCACTATATCATTACGCTGAAGCATAATATCGCTCTTCATCACCGGTAACATGGAGTTCTCTTCGTTATCCAGTTGCCATGGAATCTGGGCTGCTTTTGCTAAAATCCGATTTTTGTATTCTTTTCTGTAGTATTCCAGAATGAATTTTTCGTACAACCGACACATATGCTGTTCGTCTAAAAAATCCATCAACTTGGTGCTTCCATCTGTTTGAGTCTGCAGCAACCCCTTCACGACCAAGTAACATATCGAAATAAGCATGCGATAAGTCTGATTATTGCGATTGTACTGAACATTCCAATTCACTGTGTGCAAATCAACGAAATCCACATCCACAAAATACACCATTAGCTTTCTCAAGTTTTTCTTGCGTTGCTTCGATATATCCGATGATAGAAGAAGTTCAACAGTAGATTTAATAATCTGATTCATTGAACCGTTAACTGAGAATTCATCATATGTGCAGATTAACTGTTTACGCAATATTGACTGTGTCTTTATGGATTCTGAAATATCAATCTTTCCTCTAAGAGAAGACAATGCCTCAGTCTTTGGAATATATTCTTTACCAAGCCCTCGCTTTAGTTGAATAACGATACCTTTTTCTAAGATAGCGGCCATAAGCTCAGCTGTATTGTGAAATCGTTCTGTAGCTATATCCTTATAGCCTTGATCATTTAATACCTGAAAAGCATAGGTCAGCATATAGTAGACGTTTTGTATCGGGATTGATGTCACTTAATCGCACTCCTAAGATTTTCACTCCATTCTTTTACCTTAATAGGTTCATCAAACCAATATTCTTTCAACAACGGTATCAGTTCATATTCCACAATAGCATAAAGTCTACTATCGTCGACTGTGTCGGGCTGTAAATTACAGAAGTAGCTGTGGCCGATGCAAAATCCTTCACCAAGAGATTCATCGGCAGCAATCACTCCGTTCAAATTCTCCACCGTTCTAACCAGCTTGTTAAACTTTTCGTTGTCCAATGCCATGCGATACTCACGGAACAGCGTAGTCTCAAACCCCGGCTTAATGTCAAAGAAACCAAACCTTCTGTGAAGTGCATAATCCAACATTGCAAGACTTCTGTCCGCTGTATTCATCATCCCGATAATATAGACATTCTCCGGAACCGCAAACTTCTCATCAGAATATAAAAGTTGTAACGCATTTCCACGCTTATCATTTTCGATAAGCATAAACAGCTCACCGAAGATCCTACTCAGATTACCTCGGTTGATTTCATCTATGATAAAGAAATACTCGTTATCACTATCTACTTCGGCCTTTTTAGAGAAGTTGTAGAATACGCCCTTTTTAAGTTCAAACCCTGTAGCAGATGGACGGAAGCCCATAACAAAATCTTCATATGAATAACTCTGATGGAACTGCACCATCATGACACGCTCCACATCTTTTATACCCATCATAGAATAAGCCAGTCGTTTTGCAATATATGTCTTCCCTACTCCTGGTGCCCCCTGCAAAATAATATTTTTCTTGTTTCTAAGGAGGCCTACCAAGCTGTAATAATCCTCTTCTGGCATAAACACATCATCAAGGAAATCCTCTACTGTGTACTCAGGGTAGACAACTTTCTCATCATCAACAGTATCATCATGCTCAAACAAATCTTTGATTCTCTGCACAAAATCACTGTATGGAGTAATATCAGTCAAAGTTTTCTGTGCAAACGAATCCTTGATGCTCCAATTCCCCTTATCAGTCCAGTCCACTTTTCTTACGTTTGGATACCCGTCTGTACGGTCTAGATCATATTCATATTCAGACTTAACAACACCTTTACCGATGATTCCGTTGATGCCCTTCTTAACAAATACCACGTCGCCGATTTTCATTTCATGAACGAACTGCCATGTTGCATGCGCGGAATTCATATAAGAACTACCGTCGCCGTATACCTGCCTCATCTGTTGTTTCATTTCATCCTTGGAGCTGAATACTCCCAAGTCTCCAATCTCGCCCCAACCCAACAGCATACAGCCGTTTTTATAGCATTCATCCCATTTCTCAGCGCCACGGCCCGGAGCATAGAGCCAATAATGAACGGTATCAACATCATTGTCAGCAAAAGCATTATTATCGCTTAATTTCTTTGTTTTTTCACCAGATACACCTTTTTTGAAAATATCCGATGCCATATCTGGGGTTATTTCTACTGTCTTACCTGCTTCACTAAGCGTCCAAACACCCCTTACATTGTTTTCAATATATCCTGCCCCAACAAGATAATTTCTTGCAAAAGCAACCTCATTCTCAAATTTGTTAACCTTTGTTTTGCCTCTGGTTTCATTTACTACATTGTCTGACAAATGTTCGTTCTCAATAATTTTCTTCCTTGCATCTACTGGTGTTGCAGACCCTCCTAAATCTCGAAGTGCCTGCAATAACGGCATAAACCATTTGAGAAATTCCGCTTTGGAAATCTTCTTCCCTTTTCCCTCCGACTTTTCTCGGTTTACTTGCTCTGAGACAATCCATGCGGCATAGGATAAATCTGGGAAACTCTTGTATTTATATTCCCCCGCATCAAAAACTTTTTTACACATATCATTTATCTCAAGATAATCCACAGCATATGGCACTTTTTTAAGCTTCATTTCAGCTACAACCACAAATTCACCAGGCATATTTTTAGCATCAGTTATGAAAGAGCGATTTCTTGAATCCAAATTGATGAATGAATAAGGTCGAATCCAATAAAGCCCCATCGTAATATTCCAGCGAATGTAAAACTGATCATGCACCTTGTCATAAGCCACACAAAATTTCTTACGGTTTTCTTCCGTGTCAACATCCGAAAGTGCAAGAGCTGAATCGAATAAATCCCACAAATTGTCAATATCATCCGCTTTTCTGTCATCCTTGAATCCATAGAAAGCAGCAAGCATATTATTGATTACCGGAACTCCATCAAAACTACCGGGAACTTTTGCTACAACTCCAAACTGTGAGGCATAGCCTTTTAGGATAGCAATCCTATTGTCATTTGTGATTCCCTTATTGAATGTGCCGAAGATTGTGAACGGGTCAATATCAATAATTACATCGCCATTTTCAAGTTTTGGAACACTAATTCCTGCAATGTCATACACCTTATATATTTTCTGAATAAGTGCCGTTCTGTTATTTTTGAAAGGCAGGAGTTTCGTTGCAAACTCCATATAAAAATCTATCCACTCGTAGCGCATTAATTTCACCTCCATCTCTTTTTTTTCACTTTGTTAGCCGATAACTCGACAATTAAACTCAAATCTCTTGAAGTTGATATTTCACAAACGAACTTTTTCCGGCCCCCTTACTTTCTCATGCCACAAGAAACAAGTTCGCTGTGGAAGGCATGGTGACGTGGATAAAGAGCTTTATAACCCAGCATCAGAGTCTCCTTAGCCCTTTCCTTTCCCCTCGACTCCTCAACTTCTCCCAGAGCCGCAATATAGGCTGCACACTCTCCGTAATACTTCCTCTTGCTGCCTTTTATGATTGCCTCCGTGCGCATCTCCACCCACTTCTCCAGCTTAATAATCCACCCCTGACATACAGCCTCGTCGATTGTGATATCCTTTTTCCATAACTCAAAGTACTCATTGAACATATTGAAATCTGATGCACGGGTCTTTA
>CAVFNE010000172.1:0-4963 GCA_963623755.1 Muribaculaceae bacterium
ATGTTACACCGGTTTAGTAAGAATGCAAGCAAAATTTGATTTATATTTAGTAAATCGGTACACTTTTTGTTTAATTAAGCTAAAACTAAAAAATACATACAAAAACTTTGCAATATCGTAAAAAATTAGGTAAACACAAAAATGGTGTAGTTTTTATTCTAACTAATCAATTTAGGCACCATGTAAACTTGGTTAGATATAGTTTTGAGTAAGAAGAATGAGATTTTACACGGCTTTAAACGCTGATTAATTTATGGATGTATTTATCAGAAAGAGGGGATTTTTCACAATATTGATAATAGAGTTGTCTAATCTTATTTTTTAAATGTAAAATTTCTTTGATAAAAGGAATTGACAATGAAAAAACTCATAAGTGTTATTTTGCTTTCAGTTTTAACTCTGGCTTTTCTCACTGCCGGTGCTAATGACCAGAAAATCTGGGCTGTCGACAGCGTTGTTTATAAGAATATTACGAGAATCTATCTATCGACGGGACACGCTCTTCCTTCCACAACAGGACCGTGGAGTGGGGATGAGCTGAAAAAGATGATGGAGAGGGTCAAAAGGGATGATGTTCCGTTATACCTTCAGAGTGTATATGACTCTATTATAGAAGAGCTCAATCTCGAGTCGGATATCGACCTCGGGGGGAGTGGAATGAGTCTCGACGGCTATTTAAATCTTGACATATATGCTCACACATATAACTCATCCGACATAACCCGAAAAGATGTTAACGGTATTGAAGAAACTGCATTTGCTGGGAGACAGTATTGGTTTGGTAAGGATTTGACGAAGAACAACCCATTCTTCCTTCTCGACTGGGAGACATATATCGGGGAAAACTTCTATACATATTTCAATGCATACCTTTCGAACTCAGTCAGAGGGAAGAAGGAGATAGGCTCAACAAGATTAAACTCCAATATTCCTACAATGCAGAATCTATTCGAGTTCGACTTAAAGATGCTCGATATAAACTTTCCCTCGCGTGCGTTCTTATCAAGCGGAGGAAGTGGATGGTCACTGCAGGTCGGGCGCGACAGGCTCAACTGGGGAAGCGGTACAAGTGGCAACCTTGTTCTATCTGATAATTTTCCTTACCACGATATGGCACGTTTCACGGCTTACTCTTCGAGATTCAAGTATACATACCTTATTTCATTCTTCCCTCATAAGATGAACTACTACAATACCGGAAGGGGAGATGAAGAACTCTCAGCAGGCTATGATGCTACTAATTATAACAACAGTACACTTAAGATGGAGGGAATCTACTTCTACGCCGCTCACCGCTTTGAGGGCCGTCTCTTAAATGACAAGCTTTCAATTGCTGTAACTGAAGCTCTTACATATGAATCAAGAACAAGCAGTATTCAATTTGCGGCCATCTCTCCCATGTACTTCATGCATAACGCATATATGCCGAGTAACTCCAATTCGACCCTGGCATTTGAAATCAACTGGACACCGGTAAAAGGCCTTGCGCTCTATGCCCAGATGCTTCTCGATAACTTTGCAATGCCCGGCTTTGAAAACGGTCCGGGACCGGATAAGGATGAAGATACCACACCTGACGGCAAGGCATACCTCATCGGCGCAAAGTATATGACAGGAGTTATGGAAGGCACATTAACAATTAACCCCGAATTTGTTTACGTCACCCCGTTTACATATCTCAGGGACGGCAATGACGGATACGGCCTTGACTATGTTGCCTCTGTTAAGTACAGACTATACTCCTATGAAGACTATGCCGGTAATACCGACATCCTCTATGACGAATATGTGATAGGTTATACATACGGTCCGGATTCACTTGTAACAAACCTCTCACTTGAATGGGAAAACGAGAAACTTACACTCGGCGCTAAGACTTTGTTCATGATGCACGGCACACATGATTTATGGACAATCTGGACAGAAGTCCCCGCAGGAACAAGTAAAGAAGATTATTCAAATCAATATTCCTCAATCACAAGCGACCACTCTTCTACCGATAACTACCGCTATAGTGATGCACGAAGCCGCAATGCAATCTGGTATACTTTTGATATAGGACTCTCGGCAGAGTACAAGGCGCTCGATAACCTCTCCCTCAATGCTCAATTCGACTTTGTTCTCATGAGGAATATTTATAATGTAAGAAGTAATGATGCCCACGACTTCCAGTTAATACTTGGCTTAAGCTATAAGATGTTCTAAACTCTAAGAAAATTGCCCGGGACGATAAAACCCGGGCATTACTATAGTATTGTGCTTTCTTTTACGAGAAGTCTATTAAACCTTCGATAGCGTAGACTCTGACAGGACAGCTGTCGAGACCGCGGATATACATAGGCGCAAATGAGATGAAGAATGTGTCGCTCTTGAGCTCGTCAAGGTTCTTCAATACTTCGAGGAATGTGATGTTCTCCTTCATTGCGATATCGTGGAAAGGCTTGACATCTTCATTAGAGTTTTCGATTGATACTCCGTCGCCGAAGCCTACGCACTTTACGCCGTGGTCTACACACCACTGTGCTGTTTCACCATTAACAAAGAGCCTCTTGTCATTCGGACCGTTTGTCTCACTTGTGAAAGGAGCAAGCTTATGAACAGAGTCGATGATTATAACGTCACCATTCTTGATTCTCGTTCCAAAAGCCTTGTCGAGATCCGAGGCAGTAATGTGAGAATTAGCCTCCTTATCTTTAAATTCATAGTAGAGTGCTCTCCCCATGAATGATGTGAGAGGAAGAGAGGCAACATCATTTCCGTTCTCGAAGTGATGGTAGGGACACTCACAGTGTGTTCCGAGATGTGTCATGATATCTACATTAGTGTGCCAGTCAGGAATAGGTCCACCTGTGTTGAATCTGTCGAGATGACATCTTCTGGTTTCTGTTGCAGGGTCGACAAGCTTTGTAAGGTCGACAACTCTAAGCCCGTTAAGTGAATAAACGCTCATGTTTGTTCTCCTTTGAAATCGATTTCAATTTGTATTTTACACGGCTTTTCAGATAAATCAAGATTGAGTTTTATCTTTTAATGGACGAAAAATAAAAACAAAAGAAATCAGAGTACAGTGTTAGAATTGAGAAGGGCAAAAGTTGACATTGGCCCGATTAAAAGAAAGGCTCATCTTCATCAGGACTTTGATGTATGGAATTAATCAACTCGAGGGGATGATTTTTTAAACAGCATAAGAATCAGCTCTTTGTAGTCTCCTCTTCGCCTTTCCATTTTTTGAGGACAATCAAATAACATATGAGACCTATAAAGCCTGCAGTAGTCTCGGAGAGGGGGAATGCAAACCATGTTACCGTTAGTGATATCTTCGAGAGAATGTAGAAGAAGGGTATTAGGCAGAATATCTGGCGCGTGAGTGCTATGAGGGTACTTTTTACTGACTCTCCTATAGCCTGAAAGAATACGGGGAAGGTGAGGGAGAACACAGCAGATATAAAGCTCGAGCCGATTATACGGAAAGCTGTGACACCAACAGAGAGAACTCCTTCGTCGTGGGTGAATACCATCAGGATAGTACGGGGAATACAGATGAAACAGAACATTCCGATAAGCATGAAAAAAGAGGCAACGACAAGCGTCAGGTTCACACTCTCCTTACACCTGGAGTAGTTCCTGATTGCATAGTTGTAGCTTATAATCGGAACAACACATGTCTGGAGTGCCAGAAGAGGGATGAAGAAGAATGACTGGTACTTGTAATAGAGTCCGAGAACTGTCACTGCTTCATCGCTGAAGGAAGCAAGGATAAGGTTGAGTACAACTATGTAAACACTCATCGTGCATTGGCTCATCATTGAAGGATAGCCGAGCTTGAGAATGTTTTTCGAGAGGACTTTTGTTTCACTTGGTTTCATTGAAGGAAGCCTGAAGCCTTTAACAGCAACAATTAATGCTGCGACACACTGTCCCATGACAGTTGCAATTGCTGCACCCTTGACGCCAATGGACGGGAATGGACCGATTCCATAAATCAGGAGTGGGTCGAATATAATATTGGTAAGTGCTCCCGAGACCTGTGCTACCATTGGGATTGTCATATTACCTTCTGCCTGAAGAATCTTTGTCCAGTTACTTTCGAGAAAGAGGCCGATTGATCCTATACAAACGATATAGCCGTAGGTAAGGGATGCAGAGATTACTTCATCGCTGTTTGCAGAAAGCCTTACGTAGAGGGGAAGGAATAGAAGAATAAAAAAAGAATAGAGTGCCCAAATGATGATTTCGAGTATCATACCCGTTCCCCCTGCTTTCTTTGCCTTTTCATCTTCCTTGAGTGCATAGAGGCGTGATGTGTATGTGTTGACTCCGATTCCAAGCCCGACGGCAAGGGCAGTAGAGAGCCACTGTAGAGGATAGACGACAGAGAGTGCAGTCAAAGCAGGAGTAGAGTAGGAGCCTACAAAGTAGCTGTCGACTATGTTGTATAATGCCTGGATAAGCTGACTCAGCATGACAGGCGGGGCCATACGTAGTATTAACTGTGATAATTTTTCGCTGCCGAAAGATGAAGGTGAAATGCTTTTTCTCATATCAAAACCATTAACGCCTGATATTGTACACTTTAACAGAAGAAATGGAAGATGTCCGCTCCGCTTGACAATAAAAAGGCCCTCCGATGAGGAGAGCCATGTAAAAGTATTGAAGAACTATTATTTATTCTCGTCCTTCTTCTTGTTTGAAACCTTATTCAAGATTACAACAGTAAGGAATATAACTCCCATGGCGAGGGCCAGAAGTGCCCAAGCACGGAATCCGAATCTTACAGCTTCGCCGACAGACTTGGCTGCTACATCAGTAACATGTCCGAACATATCTCTCTCCTATCAACCGAACATCGAAAGAATCAGGCCGCCTGCAAGAACAGAGCCGATTTGTCCTGCAACGTTTGCGCCGAGCGCGAACGGCAGAAGGTGGTTCTGCTTGTTGGCTTCCTGTCCGACTTTCTGAACAA
>CAVFNE010000173.1:0-4954 GCA_963623755.1 Muribaculaceae bacterium
GTTATATTGAGTTCTTTCCAAATGCCAAGCAGGAAAACCTGTTCATCGGTATGCTTCACGCCTTCAGCGTAATGGGAGTACCTAAGAGAGTCTTGACCGACAACATGCGTAGCATAACTACGGGTAGAGATTCATTTGGTAAGCCGATATTCAACAAGGACTACGATGTATTCCAGAAGACATTCAATTTCAGTACAAGCCTGTGCAAAATTGCACACCCTTTCACAAAGGGGGCAGTTGAACGTTTAGTTAGATACGTTAAGGATAACTTTATTCAGGGACGCACGTTCATCAACCTTTCAGACCTCAACAAAGAGGCTCTTGAGTGGTGTTTTGAAGCGAATGGTAAGGTAACTAAAGATCGTGACTGTATTCCTCTTGATGAGCATGTTCTTGAGAATTGTCCTGCGTTGACAACTGACATGACAAAACTTCTGGTCTACCTGGCTCCAGTGAGAAGCATAGACTTTGAAGGCTTTGTTAACTACGACGGAAGGAAGTTCGGTGTTCCTCTCTCCTACCAAAAGAAGAAGGCAAAAGTAATGAGAAAGGGTGAAAAGCTCTACGTAATGGATGATACCGCTACCTCCGTCTTGTCGACTTTCGATGTTGACTGGAGTAAAAAGCCGAAGACATGTCCCGGCCAGTGGGCGTTGTCTGAGGAAAATGCTCAGCCTGAGGAACATCCAACTATGCCGGTGAAAGTGACTATGAGACAGGCAACTCCTGTAAGAAGTAATCGCTTCTCACGTTTCAGCATCTGTGAGGACAATGAGGAGGTAAAGAATGCCAAGTGAAGATAAGTTTTCAAGAATTGCCTCTATGTTGAAGGAACTGAAGATTGAGCTTACTTCTGAAGAAGTTGCAGCCTGGAGCGTGAGAAACAATGCTTCTGAAGAGAACCTTGATTTTCTTGCATCCTTTCTCTCTGATGTCGAGAAAAAGAAGCAGGCTGCAGCAGTAGAGTCAATCAGAAGGCTCTCCAGACTTCCAAAGCATGATGAGAAAACCTTCGAGACGTTCGACACCTCTCAGACCACCGTTGATGGAATTGAGATACTCAAGTCCCTGAAGGCTCTTGCTTTCATCGAAGCTGGAAAGAACGTCATCCTTGTAGGAAATACCGGCAACGGCAAGACTCACATCGCCGAGGCAATTGGTAACAAGTGCTGTGAAGAAAGGCTGACCGTCTATTTCATCAAGGGTAACGAACTGAAGGACAAGATTGCAACAGCTCTCAGGCTCGGAACAACTGCTAAGCTTCTGAAGAACCTGTCCCATTACGTCTGCCTGATAATTGACGAACTCGGACATGACACCTTCAATACCGCAGAGACGAATGTTCTCTTCCAGATTGTCGACATGTTTTCCTCCAAGGCAAAGGCCAGCATTGTGGTCACAACCAACAAGGATCCGGGAGAATGGGATGAAATCTTTGAGTCAAAAGATTCGCTTGAATGCTTGCTCGACAGACTTGAGGATAGGGCACTGTGTCTTCACTTCTCTGGTAACAGCTACCGCGGAAGAGAGAGACAGGTTATTAAAATGAGTAAGGAGAACGTTGTTCTCTCCCTAGGAAATTAACCTAAGGTAGACCATGAAAGACTAATCTGTGGTTGGTATTTTCTGTTGTTTTGTGGTTATTATTTTCCGATGCTTTTTGGTTACTATTTTCCGATGTTTAGTGGTTATTATTTACCGATGCTAACATCACCTTTTATCTTCTTCCTTATTCCTGTCATAAGTTCAACCCATTCCTCAGGATCATACTGTGTAGCTACGATTGTCGGGTTCTCATAAATCTCCCGACGCTTTATAAGGGTAAACATCACAGTGACCTCGTCAGGTGTCACTTCATCGGCAAGAAAATCATCAAGCATCAACACCGGAATCTTGGCGATGTATTCAATTTTCTTCTCATACTTAGTCTTACTCTCTTTTCTGAGCTCAGTCAGCATATCCATGAGAGCGATGTAATCAGTGTATTTATTCCTGATCAGCCTCTTGCTCAATTCCTCTGCAATGCTTGCAACGAGGTAAGACTTCCCGGCTCCGGACTCGCCGAACACGCAGACATTCTTTTTGCTGTTAATGAAGCTGAGCTCCTTAACCTGCTCAAGAGCATTGTCGTTGTATTTGCGACCGTTTCCCGTTGTAATTTCCGAGAGAATACCTCGCTTGCACTTAAGACCGCTCTTACTCAGCATGTTGTTGTAGCTGTTGTTGTATTTGGTGACATAATCCTCCGCGAGTATTGTATTCATGGTCTCTAATGCCTCGGAAGAAATATCCCTGTTGTGTTGTTCGACATATTCCGCTGCCTTTTCCAAGCCGAAGAATGAGAGTCTTTCCTTAAGACTCGTAATGGTATTACTGTTCATTTAATTTTTCCTCCTGTATCTTTGTGAGTCTGGCGAGGGAGTACTTGGAATCGTCGACCTTGTACTTCATCTTCTGTTCCGGTTCTTCTTTTTCTTCTTCTTCATTTTCCATAGTGAACCCCTGGATTGTGTCTCTTATATAGCTGTAGTTGTATTTACCGACCTCTACCGCACTCGCTGCGCACCTCTCCAGCGTCTCAGAGCCATACCTGTTTGCGAAGTTGAGAATTCCATAGCAACGTCTGAATACTTTGCTCTTACAGCCTTTCTCCGAATTCAGTATTACCTCTATTACTAAATGAGTGCAGGGCCCTATCTTTGACGCCTTCATAAGAAAATAGTCAGGGCTCCAGTAAGAATAGTCAGAAGCAGTGCGAGGCTTGGTTTCTTCATCGTAAATCCATTCCCTCTTGCCATAACAACGCGGGTAGCTTTTCAGAAGATCTCCGAATTCGTTGAATATGCCGACGGTTGTAGAAGTTGCACGTACTTCAACAACATCGCCTACAAATTTCTTGAGCATGCTATAATTGTTGCCGTCAAACTTGATCGAAAGATCAGGAGCAACCTTTGCCTTCTTTCTGAGGAGTAGTTCGAATGGTTCCTCGGGAAGAGGCATTAATAACGGCAGCTCTTCGCTGACGTAAATATCGTAGCGAGAGTAGTCCTTGCCTGAGAGATTTACCCTGTTCCTCTCTTCAACCTTCTTAAATAGAGTCGTATTGAGCTCCTCCAGGGAATAATATGTCTGTTCCGCCATATCAACGAGAATGTCGCGGGTAACGACACCAACTGAATTCTCTACAATAGGCTTCCAGCGTGGAGATCTGACCGCTGCAGGGAGTATTGCAGTATCATAATAATTTGACCATTCTTCGAACGTACTGTTGATGGTAGGGTCAATCCAGTCCTTATTCTCTGTAACCGCTACTTTGCAGTTATCCGGGGTAACAATTGGTGTTACACCTCCAAAATACCAGAGCGCGTTGTTACACAGTCTAATCCATGTCTTCTCATCTCCGGTTATGAATCCTTCAGCATAGAAGTAATCGCTGTATGTCAATGAGGCGATGAAGATTGTTACAGGCGTTTCTTCTTCCGACGGGTATGCTGGTTTAAGATAGAGCTTCATTCCAGCATAGTCCAACTCGATGTTCTCTCCGGGCCTCCTGATGATGTGGCCTACTACTTCCTGTTTTGAAGCCCAATTGGCTAGCTTTTGACAGAACTGCCTATAGCCATAAGGCCGTTTACCTTCTATGACGCCTTCCTTATTGTATATACGCCATTGTCTTTTTATGGTCTGCCCTTTCTTGCCGACCTCAGTAAGAACCTTTTCGTAATCAGGTTCTCGATAGAGCAGTACCTGCTCCTTTCGTCCTTTCCCCTTATAGAGAATGTCGTAAATTGCCTCGTTCGTGACGTCCGGAGACAATGGGTAACATAGAAGCTCTTTGTCACAAGCTTCAAAACGATTGAGAAAATCAGCTATCTGTGTCTTTCCACAGTGTAAAGACTTGGCGATTTCTCTTGAGCTCTTCTTTTGTTTATAACTCAAGTCGAGCACTTTCTTGTAATCGATCATTTGATGACCTCCTACTTTTGATGAAGGATTCTCCGAATCCCAAGTAGAAAGTCTAAACCTTATGGAAAAAAAAGAGCGGAATTCTCTGTCCGCCATTTACCAAACCACTGTCCGTTATTTAATGCATTCGCGTCCGTTTTTTTGTGCTATATGCAACAAGAGATTAACATATATCGAGATGTAACCAAAGTATTGAGGTGATATCAATACTTACTTCATCCTCCAAGCTGTGGGACATACAGCAAATTATACGAGATGTAGTCTATGACAACAGAGCCACACACCTAAATAAGAGAAGAACCTGAAGAAGTACACGCACTCCATCCTTACTGGAGAATAGCCTATCCCTGGGTTACGTTTTTCATCTGCACAGGTCGAATTTTCTTAAACAAATGAGGAAAACTATGACATTTTTCCGGATTTTCCTGCTTTATTAGTATGGACAACTCAAATTACACATTCAAAAAAGGCGAAGAGCCACGTGAAAAGCTGGAACGTCTGGGAGTCAGGGCACTCTCAGACCAGGAACTCTTAATGATCCTCCTTGGACAGGGGAATGCCACAAGGGGGATTGAGGAGATAAGCCGGGACATCCTCGCAATTCTGGACAGGGGACAGAGTTTTCCCCTGGCATCACTTATGAACATCCAGGGAGTCGGGAGAGCCAAAGGGGCAACTATCCTTGCCGCGCTTGAACTGGGAAGAAGAAAGAACAGCCGCAAGCCCAAGCAATTCACATCCCACAGTGATATCTTCATGGAAGTCCGGCACTTTGCAAGCAGAAACCAGGAGTCATTGATTGTGCTGAGCTTCAATGGGGCAATGGAACTTCTTGACAACACAGTTGCAACTGTAGGCTTTGTGAACCAGACATTCATACACCCCAGGGAAATCTTTTCTGAAGCATTGAAGAAGAGGGCATCATTTGTGATAGTTGCCCACAACCACCCCTCCGGCATCCTTGTGCCGTCCAGGCATGATATTGAAG
>CAVFNE010000174.1:0-4951 GCA_963623755.1 Muribaculaceae bacterium
GAAAATTGGTTGGAATTTCCCGATGAAAAATGGTTGTTTTATCCCGTTGCTAACACTGGTTGTCGAGATGTGCCTTTATGTCATCTTCCTGTTCGCGGGTGAATGTGTGTCCCTCCCATTCTGCTTTTGTGTTTTTGCAGGTTCTGATTAATCTTTCAAATGTGATGACATGACTCTCGCCTCTGTATCTGTTCTCCTTTATATTCTGTGTAGTGACGATGGTTATATCCTGCTCGTATATGTTTCTGAGTGTCGAATCGGAAATCGACTCGTCAAGGGTTGCAAGATACATCTTCGAAGCCCCAGTCCTACTCATCTCTTTGGGCACCTCCTGCCATCTTTCTCTCAGGGTTGTCTTTGCACTGATGAGACATGTGAGATTCTTGTCGATTGTAAATTCCACAACTCCCGGCGAGACGAGGTCTACAAGTTTTCCCAGTCCTCTGCTCTGGAACAGTTCTTTCCCGATTTTACCCTGACTGTCAATCTGCACGCCAACCCCCAGAAGAACGAGTTCGACGTGAGCGTCTGCTCTGTGTGTTGGAAAGAGAAAGTTTATATATGTGCTCCGGATATGTTTCGGCAAAATGAACAGAGCATCAATACCTGAAAGAGAAGGTATAACATCATCCGAGGCATTCAGATGTTTGAGCATTCTTTTTGTAAACTCCTTCTCCGCTTTTCTGAAGTTGTCCCAGTTCGTGATGCGGAGGGAAGAGACTCGGAGGCCTCTATTGTGCTGTTAACGCGGAATTAAGACGGTGCTATATCTCGATAATCCTTGCTTCTCCGGCCCTGTAAAGGCGGTGTGAGATAGATATAACAGTCCGTCCCTCTGCCACTCTTTCGATGGCGCTGAGGACTCTTCTCTCTGTCTCTGAATCAAGGGACGCTGTTATTTCGTCGAGTAGAAGAATCTTGGGGTTAGTAACAACAGCGCGTGCAATTGCAATGAGCTGCCATTCCCCGAGAGAGAAAAGGCTTTCCTCACTTATTGTGTAAATCCCGTTTTTAAAGGACATAACCTTATCTTTCAATCCTACAAGAAGCAATGCTCTCTCCACGTCTTCTGCTCTGATTGAATCGTCGTGGAGTGTGATTTCGTCGATAATCCGGCCCCCCAGCATCTTATAGTCCTGTTCGACTGCAACTATCGTTTTCCGCCTTTCACTATCGGGAATATCTATTGCTCTTATTCCTCCGATTGTAACAGAGCCTTCTTTCGGCTCATAGAGCCCCAGGAGGAGCTTGAAGAATGTACTCTTTCCTTTTCCTGTGCGCCCGGTAATGATTACTCTCTCTCCGTTTTTGATTGAGAGTGAGAAATTATTGAAAATATTCCGGCTTCCATAGCTGAAGCTCATGTTGGATATCTCAACGTCTCCTGAAGGATCAAAGGGAAGCGCTGACGGAATTTTCCTCTCCTTCAGCCTAAGAAAATCGTCAATTCTCTCTATTCCCGACAGTGCAGACTGTATGCTCTCTATCTCCATACCCATACTCTCGAGAGGTGTGAATATTTTTGCTATGTAGTTGATAACAGCAACGGCTGTTCCAACTGACATACCGAATAATGAGAGGACAGTGGCGTTACCGGATGACGAGAAGGCCATGACGAGGGCAACAGCCAGGGCATTTACCATAAGAATGACAGGGGAGTATATAGAGTCATAATAGTTTGTTTTTTCAACGGCAGCGTAACTGTTTTTGAGGCTCTTTAAGTATTTATTCTCCATATAGCTGTAAAGCGAAAGGTTATGTATTGTCCTTATATTCGATATTGCTTCCGGGACTTCAGAGTACTCTTTCTCCAGCGCTTTTCTGTTCTCTTTCTCTGCTTCAAGTGTTTTTTTCTGTACTCGACGCGTATAAAAAAGAAGGAGAGGAAGGATAAATAACAAAATTAAGAAGAGGCCCTTATTCAATAGCGCTATAACCCATAGAAGCGAGATAATTCTCAATGAGTCACGTACTAGCGAAATTATTCCATCTGTAAATAAAGTCTCGAGAGTATCTACATCACTTATAAGCCTCTCAACGGCTTCTCCACCCTTAATCTCCAGCAGCGTTGAGGCCTCAAGACGTGTTATCTTTTTCGAGAGCGTGGAGCGCAGAAAATGCGTAATCTTCTCTCCCAGTATTAAGAGCGCGCTATTCTCTAAGCCTTCCAATACCCCGTCAAGAAGTAGGGAAAGAAAGTATAGAATGGCATAAGAGAGCGTGATACCTTCTCCACTGGATATCGAGTTGATAATCTTCTCAAGAATAAGGGGAGGAATTATTGCACTGACTATGCTCAAACCAACAGAAACGAGAGTAATGAGGCTGAGGGCGAAGTGAGCCTTGAGTGAAGAGATGGCAGCAGATAAAACAGCACTGTATTTTCTACTCATTACCTTTTCCTCCTATTTCTCCTTCATATAGTGTCCGGTATTCCTCATTAGACTCCATCAAAGCGCTATGAGTTGAAAATATTGCCTTCCCATTGGATATGTAGATAACCTTGTCCGTATGAGGAAAGTTATAGAGCCTATGAGAAATAAGGAAGATAACTTTGTCCTTCTTCCATTTTTCAAGGTTCAAAAAGATTTTGTCTTCTGTCTTTCTGTCGAGTGCGCTGAATGGGTCGTCGAGGATAACAATCGGCCGGGGGTGCGCAAATGTGCGTGAAAGCGCAAGTCTCTCTTTCTGCCCACCCGAGAGCTTTCTGCCGCCCGGACCTATATCTGAAGCGACTTCTCCGCCCATTGATAAGACTTCCTTTTCTAAATCGGAGGCCTCAAGATAAGGCATAACATCACCCTCATTATCGAAGAGAATGTTATTCTGTACTGTATCTGAAAAGAGCTCATTATCGTGTGATAGGTACAGAGCGCTTTCCCAGAGATCTTTATTGCTGATTGAAGAGAGTTCAACGCCACCGTATTTAATCGAGCCCGAATATTCCATTTCCTTAAATAGTACTCTTCCGAGTACAGATTTACCCGAAGCAATAGGCCCTGTTATTCCGATGATTGATCCCGGCTCTGCATTAAGTGACAGCGAGGAGAATAGTCTTCTTGAGCCGATGGCAACAGAAACTTCATCCAGTTTTACTCCCATCGGGGAAGATATTTTTCCGTCATTCTCCATCTCTACTTCCTTCATCAATGGTTTTATTCTCTCCCACGATACCTTTGCCTTTTCAACGGAGGAAAAGAGCTTTCCCACCTTTGATGCTTTCACCGCGAGTTTTGTATATGCCGAAAGAAAAGTTGTGAGCGCTGCTATATCCCATAGCCTGTATCCGGTGCCGAGTACATTCCTTGAGCCGTAGTAGAGTATGAAAACAATTCCCGCCTCTGCTATGATGAGGTAGAGCGGCGGAAGAAGTGAGGAGTAGATATTTGCCCTTACTGCATTTTTTTCATAGCTTGAGAGGCTCTTCTCATATTGCTCTTCTTTTATCCTCTCCTCTCCGTAGATACGGTAGGTAAGCCCATTCTCGACTCTATCAATTGTTGCACTTGATAAAACCGATGCGCTTTTTTTGTACATTCTTGTACTTTCTTGTATCTCTTTCTTTATAAGAGACGCTGTTATGTATGAGAGAGGTGAGAATACAAGCGAAAGTAGCGCAAGTCTCCAGTCATATATTAAGAGCACCACGACATAAGAGACAATGAAAACCCCTGTGTCGAAAAGTTCTGTTATGAACTTTCTCATTCCCTCTGCTGTGTCGGTGGTATCTGAAAGGGCCTTGACGACAGCCTCTCCTTCTCCCTCGCTTTTGAGCTTTCCGCGTCTCTCCCTCAGAAGATTCGAGTACAATACCTTTTTCATTTTCAGGCTGATGTTGTTTGAAAAGCGCCGTACATAAAAACGCTTTAAAAACCTTGCGCCTTGCACAATCAAAGTAGAGAGTAGATAGAATAGAACGGGAAGAACCATACTCCTTCCGAGCGTTGTTTTTTGCAATATATTGTAGAGCGTCTGAAAGAGAGAACCCTCCACTCTTAATACAAGAATTGACCCCACATTATATATAAGCCCAGTGAGCGTTACCCCGATTAAGAGCTTTTTTTCGAGTAGGAAATATGAGGATATCTTATCTGGGTTGAATTTCATTTTGAAAAGTGGGAAAAGCCCACTCTGCTTTCCGTTTTTGATGCGAAATAAATTCTCTCAAGAAGGGAAGAGAAGACCCTCTTCTCCTCTTCACTCCAGCCTGATAACAAAAACTCATAAAACTCTTCCTCAATCTCCTCCTTGGAGCTTTTGAGCTCTTCAGCCTTTTGTGTGGGATAGAGTAGCTGACATCTACCGTCTTCTGGAGAAGGACGCCGCGTGAGATATCCTTTCTCTTCGAGGTTTTTCGTCCTCCTCGCGATTGCAGCCTTATCTGCATTGAGTGTTTCAACAAGGTATGACTGCGTGCATCCGGGATTATGTCTGAGAGCATGAATTAAATCTATCTCCGCCGTCCCGACGCCCGACGTTTTCAATTTCTTCACAACAAGCTTTTCGCATTCGCGCGCTATTTTAGTTATCTTTCTCTCTGTTATATCCATATCTGTTCCTAATTAATTGTATATACAACGTTGTATGTACAACAATATTAATCATCATTCCTCACGAGTCAATACATCTTCTCTTCAAAATTGCATTTTCTATACAACTGTATTGATAACCCACAAAATTCTCATCTCAAATGTTTTTTAAGTGCAAAATTTTTGTTGCAAATAGTACACAGGTTGTGGTAGTTTTATCATACATGGGGACGAAAAATCGTGGGGAATTTCGTTAATTTATGGGGATATAATAAATTAATCTGGGAAGGGGATTACTCTTCCCTCGTTAGGTGTGAACAAATAACCAAAAAGATAAAAAGACGCTGCATGAACTCTAAGAGAGTTATTTTACTTTGTCTCGTCTTTCTTGTCTCTTTTACACCTCTATTCTCGTCATCACT
>CAVFNE010000175.1:0-4895 GCA_963623755.1 Muribaculaceae bacterium
GTTATCACAAGTTATTCCCAATCTTGATGATAATCAACTTAAAGGTTTAGTAAGAGAATTAAAAAATGAAGGAAAGATATATTGTAAGGGGAAGACTAAGGGAGCGAGATGGTTTGTTAATTGACTTATAAGTTATTTGTGGAATGATTTTTACAAATAATTAGGATTTAATTAGAATCTAATTAGAATATAACTTAATCTGATATTTATTTACAAAATAACAAATTGTATTTTTTTACTTTTATTGGAATTAGGATTTAATTAGAATTAACTTGCAACAATTGGAACTTAAAAATGAAAGTTTGAATATATATTCTCGAAGGATTCAATAATAATTGAAGGAGTGATAAGTGGCAGTATCAGAAATAGATAATATAAGACAAGAGCTCACAGAAAGGTTTCAGAGACCTTTGGATTATCCATATAAGCGCAGAATTATTTTCTGGCATGACGAGGAAAGAGAATTCGAAGATGAGATAGATAATCTCTATATCCCAGAGGTAAAGATTATTCAGCTCACCGGGAATAACACTTTCAATGCAAAGAAAACCCTATGCGTTGATGATACTGAATCAAACTATCTTGTATACAGCCCGCTTTCCTATGAGAAGGATGATGAGAACTGGCTTATAAATATAGAACTTTACAGTGAAGATTTCCGTGCCGACCAGACATCAATCTGGATTGATGAGATGAAAATGCCCTCTTCTCCCAGAAACAGAAAATTTGTTAAGGATTATCGCAGGTTCTTCAACAACAGGGAGAGACGACAGAGTGTAAAATCGCTTAATCTTAATTATAAGAATCCTTCGCAGATACCGCTTGCAGTAATGGCTGTATTGTCCTCTCAGAAGAATATTAACCCGGCAAATATTATCAAAGCTGTTATCAGCAATAATCTTGATTCTGAAGTAAATTCCATCTATCAGAATTTTATCTCCTACGGTGTAGATGAGGCCTTCTGGAAGATGGTTCAGCAGGCAACAGGCTTTTTTAAAGGGGAAGATATTAAGCTGGCGAATCTTTTAATTCACATTCTTCTCACTGCAGCAGTAAACACGCTGGATGAAGAGATATTCGAAGGACTCGAGAGATATATCTCTATCCCTAATAAATCATTCTGCTATGACCTTGTATATGACTGGATGCATAGTGACGATAAGAGGTCGTTTTACGATCTTGCGCGCTATACAGAACAAGAGATGAGATTATCTGAGCGGTTTAAGAATATAGAAGTAACAAGACTTCTATCTAATGAAGTATTCCCTTGCATAGATGAAAGCATACTCAGAACAATGATGACTGAAATAACAGAACACATAGTTATCAATGTCGCTCAGATAAAAAGCGTTGTTGAAAGAAGACGCACGACGGCATGGTTTGGTGACTATGAGTATTATTACAACGGTCTCTATCAAGTTTCCCTGATGCAGGATTTCTATCTGAAACACATCGAAGGATTCCATTTAACTGAAGCCAATGAAATATGGGAAGCATACCAGAAAGATTACTATCTCATGGATACATATTACCGTTACTTCCAGATGAACTTTCAGAAGAGTCTTTCTTTGTCACAACCTCTAATTGAAGACCTCTTTAAAAACGTAGCAGACAAGGTTGAAGGTCTTTATACAAACTGGTTCCTTAATAATCTCGGGGAAAACTGGACAAAAGCATCAGCAGAGATTTTAAAAAATCAAGGAACTGTACCTGCAGAAGCACAACAGACAGGGTTTTATTCAAAGATTAGTCAAGAAGCAAAGAAAAACAGGGTTTTTGTCATAATTTCGGCTGCACTCAGATATGAAGTTGCTGCCGAACTGGCTGATAAATTGAAGCATGATATTCAATGTACTGTCGAATTAAATGCCCTTGGCGGGATATTTCCGGCTGTTACAAAATTCGGTATGGCTGCCCTGCTTCCTAACAGTAATAACATTACAGTCAGGAAAAACTCGAAAGATATCCTTGATGTCTACATTGATGATATGCCGACAGACGGAAAGGAAAACAGAGATAAGATTCTCAAAAAAGCTAACCCAGGAAGCGTTGCTTTAAAGTTTGACGAAATAATCACAATGAAAAAGCAGGAGCGTGTAAATCTGGTCAAGGGGATGGATATCGTCTATTTCTATCATGACAGAATTGATGAAACCGGGCATACTCACGAAACAGATGTTTTTGATGCATGTGAAAAGACTCTTGATGAGATTACCAGATTGGTCAGGATTATCACAAATGAGTTCAACAGCACCAATATATATATAACATCGGATCATGGATTCCTTTTTACATACAGCCCTCTCGGCGAGTATAACAAGGTCGATAAAACAGATTTTGTCGATGGCGTTGTCGAACTAGATAGACGTTATGTCATTACAGATTATGACGCAGAGCCAGAATCTCTTATGCCGGTTAGATTCCTCGGTAACAGGACTGAGTTCAAAGCCTTCACACCGAAGGAAAATCTACGAATTAAGAAAAGCGGAAGCGGCATCAATTATGTTCACGGAGGTGTCAGCCTTCAGGAAATTATGATTCCTCAGATTTATTGTCATTTTCTTAGAAATCAGAATAAGAGCTATCTTGATAATAAGGATTCATACGACAAAAAACCTGTCGAACTTGTTTTGCTTTCAACTACACGTAAAATCAACAATATGATATTCAATCTCAACTTCGCACAGATGCAGGTCGTATCGGGAAATATCGAGAGTGCAAGTTACAATATTTATTTTGAGGATGAATATAAGGACAAAGTAAGCGATGTGCAGAAGATTATTGCCGACAAGACAACTGAGAATGAAAAGGAAAGAACTTTTGTCTGTCGTTTCAGTCTGAGGTCTAGGGCTTACAGCAATCTTGCAAAATACTATCTTGTAATAGAAGATGCATCAGGATTGCAGAAGCCACAAAGAATCGAATTCAATATCGATATCGCATTTGCAGTTGATGACTTCAACTTCTTTTAAAGGAACTAGGAATTACTATGGAAGGGAATACTATTGACTCAAGAGAAATAATAAAGAATAAACTCAGGAAACACTTTGACGGAAAGATTGTCCGTAAAGACCTGACAAAGAAGATAAAAGAAGGTGCAAACGTACCCGTATATGTCCTTGAGTTCCTTCTCGGACAGTACTGTTCGTCAGATGATGATGAGGTTATCGAGAAAGGTATACAGAGCGTCAAACATATACTCAGTGAGAACTTCGTCCGTCCGGACGAATCACAGAAGGTGCTGGCACAGTTGAGAAAGAAAGGCTCTCATACTGTTATCGATATGGTTACTGCACATCTCGATATGGCTAAGGACAGATTCTATGCAGATTTCTCCAATCTCGGTGTCTCGTCCATTCCGCTTGATGACGAGTATGCTGAAAAATACGATAGATTACTCTGTGGTGGTATCTGGTGTATTGTTCGTCTTGATTATGAAGCTGACGACTCAGACGATATAGCAGAGACTGCCCTACCCAATTGCAGGAAGAAGAGAACGAAAGAATCTCCTGTTAAAATCAGTAAACTTACTCCTATCCAGATGCCGCATATTGATATTGCACTTCTCAAGGAAGGACGTAAGGCTTTTACTAAGAATGAATGGCTGAATATTATGCTGCGGTCAATCGGCATGGAACCGGATGTGCTTTCAGAACGTGAGAAATGGCTTCTTCTGACGAGAATGATTCCTCTTGTAGAGAATAACTTCAATCTATGCGAGCTCGGTCCCAGAAGCACAGGAAAGTCACACCTGTATAAGGAAATATCTCCAAATAGTATTCTGATATCAGGCGGTCAGACAACAGTTGCAAATCTCTTCTATAACATGGGAAGAAGAACAGTAGGTCTTGTAGGTCTTTGGGATTGCGTTGCATTTGATGAGGTTGCCGGCATTCACTTCAAAGATAAAGACGGCGTGCAGATAATGAAGGATTACATGGCTTCCGGCTCATTTGCAAGAGGAAAGGAAGAAAAAGTAGCAAGTGCATCTATGGTCTTTGTCGGCAATATCAATCAAAGTGTTGATGTCCTTTTGAAGACTTCTAATCTGTTTGAGCCCTTCCCTCCTGAGATGGGAACAGATACTGCATTTCTTGACCGTATCCACTGTTATCTTCCGGGATGGGAAATTCCGAAGTTCAGACCTGAATACTTTACCAATGATTACGGCTTCATCTCTGATTATCTTGCAGAATTTTTGAGAGAACTCAGAAAGGAACAGTTTGGTGATGCACTTGATCGATATTTCAGACTCGGCAAAAATCTCAATCAGAGAGATACAATAGCTGTCAGAAGGATGATTGACGGATACCTCAAACTCCTCTATCCCAATGGGGAATTTACAAAAGAAGATCTTGAAGAAATAGTCAGAATCTCCCTTGAAATGAGGCGGAGAGTAAAGGAACAGCTGAAAAAACTCGGAGGAATGGAGTTCTACGATGTTAACTTCTCCTATATTGACAAGGAAACATTTGAAGAGCACTTTGTATCCGTTCCCGAGCAGTCAAGCGGAAAGCTGATCCCTGAAGGTCTCTGTAATCCCGGACAGGTCTATACTGTATCACGTGGAAAGTCAGGAATAATCGGTGTATATAGACTTGAGAGCCAGATGCTTCCCGGTGACGGTAAATTTGAGAAGACAGGAATAGCAGCAGATAGAGAAGCAAAAGAAGCCACAAATACGGCCTTCAACTATTTGAAAGCGAACGGAAACCATATAAGTGGAAACATACATCTCGATACAAAAAACTACATTATCAACTATCAGGACCTGCAGGGAAGCGGCATGACATCTTATCTTGCTCTTCCGACACTGGTTGCACTCTGTTCTATTGCTCTTTCCCGCCCTGTCCAGAGCGCGATGGTTGTACTCGGAGAGATGAGTATTGGTGGAA
>CAVFNE010000176.1:0-4884 GCA_963623755.1 Muribaculaceae bacterium
TCCCATACCTTCCTTGGTGTGGTTATTTTCTTCTTTATTCTTCTTTTCTTTTCCTTGCCAACTCTTCCACCTTTTCCAGCGGAAGATCCACATATTCAGCAATTTCTTCAAGCGGCATGTTGTCCACAATCATCCGTGTGGCCATCTCGATATCGACTTTTTGTTTTCCTTCCTCCAAGCCTTCTTGATATCCTTTGAGGAATCTCTTCCTACCATACTCTTCAAGTAATCTGCTCATTTCCGCACTCTTCTTTTATTTCTTTTTCTCTCACACCATCTCTGGTGTGGTCTTATCCACACTCTCGTGTGGTTCTTTTCTTCTTCTCTTCTTTTTTTCCCACACTCTCGTGTGGTTGTTTTCTTTTATTTCTTTTTTGTGGCTCCCCACACTCCCCCCTTCGGTCTCCTTAACACTCCCCGATGGTAGAAATGTAGTAAATACATATACTTTAGGGAGTTCGTAAGTGACCGATGGGAAGCAAGCACTCATATCACACCTCACGCCACTCATCAACTCCGGGTATCAAAGCAAGGCTCTGTCCTGTCTCCCATTTCATATGTATATCACCTATATCGTCAACCCAAAACACTTCACCTATAGTTCCCGGAGGAACCGGATACGGGTCATCCATATGAATCAACTGAAGTTTCTTTCCTTGTGGATATTCTTCTCTGAGTTGCTTCAGCAGCTTAGCTGTTATCATTTTAATCTCCATTATCTAAACAAAATTCTTCTTCTGCTCACTCATATGCTCAAGTATGGTTGAGATAAGAGGAGTGCGCGAAATCTTTTCTTATCTTATTTTCTTCTCCAGTCTATGAATCTCTGCTATGCTTTCTTCCACCATCTCTCTACTGTAGCCGAAAGCTTCAAATGCCTCACGCATGCCACAGTCAGGACAGATCTCAGTCTTTCCATCTTTTCTTGAAAGCGCCGGGGAGCCACTGTATTCCTTTCCACAAATAGGGCAGACACCATTCTTTGTAACTCGAAAAGGGATATTACCATGAGCTCGATAACCTTTTTCCATAACATCTCCACCCTCTCCATCATATCCCGTTACGCCAGGGGTATCAAATTTGCCTTTATCTTTATTCTCCTTCACCATCGTATTGAGTAATCTGTCCATATAACCCTTTCATCCTTCTCATTCACGCCTACTACGTCAGCGTTATTTTCCAGTTTATCCGCTTCAATCTACACAAGGCCAATTTAACTACCCTCGTAACACTGCTACAAAAGGAGGCACAAAAAGAAGCGAATCCACGTATTATGGCAACAACGGTCTATGAAAGCAATCAGTTTCAGTTTCATCATGATGAAAAAAAGCCAGCGCGTTCGGCTCATCTAACAGAGATATGGTGACTATTGCATTTATTGCGTTTTTCCTCCTTCGTTTTTTCAAAGGTGTCAACTCGGTTGTTCTCCGGAAGAAATTAATTCGACCTATTTAGAGCAGAAAATGGAGAAGATTATAATACCTCTCTTTCACCACTTCGTTTTCCGCCAATGGAATGTAATCATTCCCCAGAATCTTGCTGCGGCAAGTGGTACTGAGAGTACGGTGCCGAGAATTGTGGCAGCAACTGCCTCAGGTACTTTTGTAATAAATACCCCCACTTTCCCATATTCAATGTACTCCGCTATACAAGTGAGCAATACCTCAAAGCCCAGGTAAGTCAGATAAATATACCAGGACTGTGGGATAATGAGATTGATGCACTTTCCTATAAACCCGAACCGTCTGATGCGTCTCATTATCTTGAAATACCTGTCGACTTTAAAAAGAGCACAAAGAAGATTACCAAAATTCAGCAATATGAATATAGGCTTGAAAAGTTCACATATACTCTGGTAGGGCATTGTCACGAGTCCCAAAGCGCCGTATTTCAAGTTGAAAATCAAGTTCCAATGCTTCTTTACACAGTCAAGAAGCCCTCGCTGCCATCTGTCTCTCTGCCTTAATAGTCTTCTCATTGAGGAAGGAACACTCGTGTAGCATACGCTGTCCTTCTCATAGCGCACAACATTTTCTCTACCATGAAGAATGCTCTGCAATGACAGAACAAGTTCCATATCTTCGCCGACACTATCTGCATCATATCCATCGACAAGTTGAATATCTGACTTTCTGAAGATTCCGTATGCTCCTGATATAAGGCAGTTTGCATTAAGTGAATTGTAAAACGGCCTCCAGATATTGAACGTCTTCATGTACTCAATCTTCTGGCAGAAGGTAAGCACGCTGCATCTTTTACTCCTTACCCCGAGCCTGCCACCGACAGCAGAGACATATATGTCCTCAAAGTGCTTCATCGCAATATCGACAGCATCAGATTTGAGAGTGCAGTCAGCATCAATTACACATATAAAGTCATAACGCGCCTCTTTGATTCCGAGGTTCAGCGCTTTACTTTTTCCTCTTCTTCTTATCTTGAGTTTCTTTATCGGTATGTCAACAAAAGAGGCACCGCCGTCTGATTCATATTCATTGAAAAACACATCTTCAGCCATCTCTGAAACACCATTTTGAAGAAGAATGATTTCATACGGCCCGTACTCCTGTTTGATAACCGATTCAATTGTATCTAGAGGAACTCTATCACCGAGAAATGGAATGAGATATGTTATTCCATATCTTACAACTACTATATTTCTACTTTGAGTATTTAGATTATCAGGCACCATGTCAGTCAGAGTCTGCAACAGCAAACGGGCTAACTATAGCCTTTTGAATATCCTTGTGTCGAGTAGATTTTCCTAATAACATTAAACTCAGAAAAAGTGGTAGATAGATTTTCGTCAGTAGCGTCGAGAGTTGAGGTTTGCACTCCGATAGGGAAAGCATAATCAACACTGCGCACTTACTAATTAATACTTTCCCAACAAATAAGACTATATAATCGGTGCCTTTCATAGAGAAACTGAGATTTTTTCTGACACAACAACCAAATATGTAATAAAACAAGGCCAAATCTATCACATTTGTTCGATAATCAGCCACGAAGATACTGTTTTCACGGCTGATTTCACTTTTTGTAAGGCGATTGAGAAATGGAAAAATGAAGGAAAAACAGTTGTTTATATAGTCTTATTATAGTATTTGGGTAGCAACAGGAGACTCCTTCATGGCAGTACCAAAAGAGATTCTTGCACTTACATGACCGGTGAATACGATAGTTTATGCCTACGGGAAAGACAAAGACCGCTATGCCGTCAAAGAGAGAGTCGGCTGTCAGCGGAAGAATGGAAAGAACATTCCTATTACGGGGGGCAACAATAGGACACATTGTTAATAATGTATATGTTCCCATACAAAGAGATCTTCAGAGCATCAGTAAAGCTCCCGTTACGTTGAAAGATTGGGCTAATGTTGCTCTGTGTATGAGCCTTTCGACTGATATACGGGAAGAAATCGGTAGGTTCTACACCAAAGAGGATGCTGACAAGATATATTCGATAGCTATACTCCGTGTCTGCGATGTGGGAATCAAGGATTACCAGCTTAAAGCACAATACGAAGAGTCCTTCCTGAGTGAAGATATTCCCGGAGTTGCACTTTCAAAGAATACAGTATGCTCTTTTATAAATAATCTCGGTAAAAGCTACACAAAATAGTAAGCTTCATGCAATACAAAATTTCAACCGTGTATGATGATCATCATCTTCTGATGGATGGCACACTCAAATCAGATGAGTCCACGGTTAACAGCCTATCGGAATATTCGATAAAAGCGAAAGACAAAGGAAAGAAATACATCAGTCTCCTTTACGCATATGATTTGGAGAAAATGGAACCTGCGGCATCCAAGTGCTTTCTGGGGAATATGCTGGATTTAACAGCATATGAAGGTTTTGTTTCCGAATATAAGATAACAAAAGGCGTTCTCGTGAAAGATAAGGTTTTTCCTTCGAGCACCATCGAGGAATATTTGAAGAAAAATGAAGGACTTCATTACATTAATCCCCTTAAGCGTAACAGCGCATATATTGCCGAGCTTAACCTACGTAATTACTAGGGAGTATTTGGGGAAAATAATATTTCATACTGTAAAGCCAAAAGTACAAAGAAAGGAGAGGAGAATAAGTGGCTCTACCTCTTCAGGGATAACAAACTTGCGCCATGCGAAGAGAAGGTATGGTTGGAGAAGAGGAAGCAAAAGCATGATTTTAACAACGCCGAATGGGAGAAAGCAAAACTTGAGTTCGGAACTATCCTTATCGAAAGCGACCTCGATGAGGATCCCATAGTTGTATATTCTGCCTATTCAGAGAGATGGAAAATTGAACTTGTTATGCGCTATTACAAGAATGCCTGTGGCCTCGATGAGACCAGAGCCCATGATGATTATTCAGTCATAGGTGGCGAGTTTATCAATTTCTTTGCATCCCAGATTTCTGCAAGAAACCCATACTCGTTAAATAACGAACCACTGTAAACGAAACAATCCAAGACTTTTCATAATTATGCCGTATACTATTACTGGTGTAGCACTAGATCGTGTTTTTTCTGATACTTGGAAATCGAGCAAGAAACTGATCTTGGAAAGTCTACCGGACCACGAATTGTTTACGCATCCTTGAGATGCAATAGAACGTATAAGAAAATATTACTGACATGGGCTTTCCGCTCCACATACATAATAACCCATGGAGGAAAGGGAATGGACGTAATCAATCAGACGTGTTGTGGCGTGGATATACACAAAAAGATTCTGGTTGTCTGCCTGTTAAGCGGTAATAGGAAAGAGATCAGGAATTATGGTACGAGCACAAGTGATTTATTGTCGTTGCTGGATTGGCTGAAAGAGAAGGCTATAGTATATTTTTGTTGACTTAATGATTTTTAGGCATCCGAATTCCGACAGACTCACCCAATAATG
>CAVFNE010000177.1:0-4837 GCA_963623755.1 Muribaculaceae bacterium
ACGGCATTTGAGAAAGGAAAAATAGAGATGAAGATAATGTTTGTCTGCCACGGCAATATATGCCGCTCTGTTATGGCTGAGTATATTCTCAAGAGCATGCTTGATGAGTATGGGCTTGAATGCGTTTCTGTCGCCTCAAGGGGCGTCAGCAGTGAGGAGGAGGGTAATGATATCTATCCTCCGGCCAAAAATGTATTGAGGAAGCACTCGATTGTCTTCCATCATCATAGAGCACACCGCATCAGCGAGAGTGACTTTGCCTCCAGCGATATTGTATATGCCCTGGATGAGGGTAACTACCGTGCTCTTACAAAAAGGTTTTCTCCGTCTGACAAGGTAAGAATGCTGGTGGACGGAGGCGTTGATGACCCGTGGTATACGGGAGACTTCGAGACGGCATATCTTAAAATTTCTCAGGGATGTCTGAATATTGTCAAAGAACTGAAAGATGATAAAATATACAACAACTAATAGGAGACTTTGTTATGGATATCAGATATTCAACAGGAAAAGAAGATTTCAAGTTTATGACAACAGATGACCTCAGAGATGAGTTCTTGATTACCGATATATTCCTTCCGGATGATGTAAGTGCTGTTTATTCCCACGTCGACAGGATTGTCACAATGGGTGTAATGCCTGTCAAGGAGAGAGTTAATATCGAGAAGAACATCGATGCGTGGAAGAACTTCGGAGTTGACTACCTTCTCGAGAGAAGAGAACTCGGTTCCATCAATATCGGTGGCAGGGGGAAGATTATTGCTGACGGCGTTGAATATGAGATGAATCACTGGGACGGCATCTACCTTCCTATGGGAACAAAGAAGGTTGAGTTCGAGTCCGTTTCTCCCGACGAGCCTGCAAAGTTCTATATCTGCACAGTTCCGGCCCATACTCCCAAGAAGGCTGTACATGTTCCATTCGAAAAGGCTATCCATAAGCACCTTGGAGCACTTGAGACAAGTAACGAAAGAACAATCAACCAATACCTCCATCCGGATGTACTTGATACATGTCAGCTCTCGATGGGACTTACACACCTCGAGCCGGGTTCAGTATGGAATACAATGCCTGCTCACACACATGAGAGACGTATGGAAGTCTATTTCTACTTTGAAGTACCGGAAGATAATGTTGTCTTCCACTTCATGGGCGAACCCAATGAAACAAGGCATATCGTAATGCACAATGAAGAAGCTGTTATCAACCCATCGTGGTCAATCCACTCAGGTGCAGGTACATCCAGCTATACATTCATCTGGGCTATGTGCGGTGAAAACAGAGCTTATGACGACCAGGACTGGATTAAGACTCCGGATCTCAGATAATCCATAAAGGAAAAACGGGCTGCATTCTCTCGGGAGTGCAGTTTTTTATTGCGCATGTGGAGAATCGAAAAAAAATGTAGAATTCTACACTTTTTCCGATTTTGGTGTGTGAGAAAAGCAGAACTTCATGCTTTTTGATATTCTCAAACAAAAAGCTCAGACCTCACGAAATATAGTTGAGTTCGATAGATAAGTGTACAGCTGATTCTTGTTTTTCCGTCTTTATTTCGCATGGCTTTTCGATACTGGGCATTTTGTTTTCTCTCCGCATCCTCCGCATCAGACGAAATCAAGTTCCGTCGTTTACCTCACACCTTTTTTGTTGAGTAGAGAGGCCTCCTTAATCGAGAGTGGCATTCCTTCTTTTTTTCCCAGCCCTTAGCCGGATTCTGCATTATGTGCTTTCTTGACTGGCTTTTTCAATTATGGTCTTTTTCTTTGTTTCTTGTCTTATGCGACAATATGCACGGGATTTGTCTTATTTTGCTATTGCATTTTCTTGTTGGATAATTTTTTAAAAATTGATATATATAGAGCTCGGAGGCACTATGCAGATAAGGTTAAAAAATCTTAAGCGTGTTTATGGAACACTGCATGCCGTTGAGGGGGTATCACTTGAGATCCCTTCAAATACAGTATATGGAATAATCGGAAAGAGCGGGGCGGGAAAAAGCACGCTTGTCAGGCTGATCAGCATGCTCGAGACACCCGATGAGGGTGAAGTCTACTACGGTGATAAGCGTGTTGATAATCTTTCAAAGAAAGAGTTGATTGAAGAGAGGCGAAAAATTGGAATGATTTTTCAGAACTTCAATCTCTTCTCCTCACGTACTGCAGGTGAAAACATTGCCTATCCGATGGAAATCTGTCATAAGGATAAAGCTTATATAAAAGAGAGAGTGAGCGAGCTGATTAAGCTTGTAGGACTTGAAGGAAGGGAGAATGCCCCCGTCTCTACACTCTCGGGAGGCCAGAAGCAGCGTATTGCAATTGCACGCGCTCTTGCCACCCAGCCCGATATCCTATTCTGTGACGAGGCGACGAGTGCGCTCGACCCGCAGACTACACGTGCAATCCTCTCTCTAATCAAGGAAATTCAGAAGAAGATGAATCTCACCGTCGTCATGATTACCCACCAGATGGAAGTTGTAAGGGATGCATGCGACAGGGTTGCAGTCTTGGACCAGGGCAGGGTAGTAGAGGAGGGCCTTGTTAGTGATATCTTCTCTTCGCCGAAGAGTGAAGTCACAAAGGACTTTATCTCCAACCTCACAACGCTCAAGGATTCGATTGTCAACTTCTCGGAAAAGAAGGGGCACTATACTCTCCGTTTCAGTTCGACGACGACAGCTGAACCTATTATAAGTACCGTTACTGCAGAAACAGGCGCTATGTTCAATATCATGGCTGCCGGCGTCCAATATATCGAAGGCCGGCGTTACGGTGTCATGGTGCTCGATATAGGGCCCGATAAGGAAACGAGGAAGAAAGCAATAGAAAAGATAAAGGAACTTGGAGTAACAATAGAGAAAATCGGGGAGGTGGAGAAATGAACTCACAGATAATTAAACTTGTTCTGACAAGTACAGGTCAGACACTGGAAATGGTTTTCTTCTCGACACTCTTTTCACTATTATTGGGCCTTCCCCTCGGAGTGCTGTTGCATGTTACAGATAAGGAGGAGAAGGGAGGGATTATCCCGCACCCGATTCTCAACGAGGTCTTAAGCCGGATTGTCAACGTCCTCCGCTCCTTCCCGTTCTTGATTCTCATGATTGTCCTTATGCCTCTTGCACGTTTAATCCTTGGAACAACAATCGGGACAAGAGCTGCAGTTGTCTCTCTTTCAATTGCTGCGGCCCCCTTTGTTGCACGTGTCATCGAGACAAGCCTTGTTGAAGTCGACCCAGGGGTTATTCAGGCGGCAAAGGCAATGGGATCAACTAATTGGCAGATTATCTACAAAGTGATGCTTCCTGAGGCACTTCCTTCCCTTATCAGTGGCGTTACACTTACGGTCATAAACCTCATTGGTTATTCGGCTATGGCTGGAACAATCGGTGGAGGAGGATTGGGAGACCTTGCAATTCGTTACGGCTACCAACGTTTCCGTCCCGATGTCATGGTTGCTGCTGTCATCGTAACTATCGTTCTTGTCGAGATAATCCAGTTCGTGGGTAATAAGGTTTCCGCCGGGCTACTGAAAAGAAGGTAGAATAATCACGAATAAAATAAGTCCCTATGAGTCCCTGTGCGGGACAATGTGAGACGAGAACTTCTTCTTAGATGGATATATGAGCGGCTGGTCCTGCTGGATTCGGCATTCTCTGTGTCCAGTCCAGTTGTTGCTTAAGATGCGGTTTCTGTACTTTTGAGGAAGAGGTTCTTCCTTGTGAGGGGCTTTAACACTTTTTGCCTACTCAATCTTCAGACACCGCTTCATGGCAGTTTTTAATCTTTACGGAATTTTAGCCAGGTATTTTGTTTTTTCATCTCTCATGGTCAACAAACAAAAAGCTCATCAAGGATGTTATATCCTTTAACAAAAGGATCTTTTGTAGTTTTTCTGCTTCCAACACTGAGTGGCAGTCTCTTTGTTGGGGTAATTAAGAGAAATCTCGAATGAAATACCCCCATCCCGCAGAGACGACGGCGTATGAAGATATTGATAGCTGTAGTCAAGCTCATGCTGGGCTGGGAGAAAAAAAGGGGTCAAAATCTTCCGATTGTGCTTTCAGATTCGAATCCATACGGATGCTTATGATAGTTGTAGTATCGGTCGTAATTATTGCCCATGCACTGTTTTTCCATGTATTTGCACGAATAGGTATTGATGTATAATTTATGCCGTACTATCGGGGTAAATTTTAGGGAGGAAAGATTTATACCTCATGTATACCTCAATGGTATTTGTTTATTTTGCTATCTGAATATGCCCACTTGGTTGACCCATATCTGCTGAGCCTTGACGAAAGAAAGTAGTCATGGTTATTATTTACATGGATAAAGAAGAAGCTATCCGAAAGTGGTCAGCTTGTTCCTACCATTGTTTTTGAATAAATCAAATCGCCGGCTTGGTCAGCTTATCGGCGATTTTTTCTGCTCTTTTGGCTCTGGATGATAGTCAGAATAATCTGAACGATGTCGACAACTAAGCCTGCAACCCCAACAACAATTGATATTATTGTCAAAGTATCCAAAGTGTCTTACCTCCTCTTAAATTAAGATTTGGCAAGAGCAAAGCCAACCGCCTTCCGTTTGGATAGCCAAGTTCAGAATACAGACGAGAACGTATTTGCCAATATTGGAGGGCTTTGTTTGTCATATTCTGAAGATGATAGTACAGTCGTATTGAGAGAAGGCGTCTTTCAGAAGGCGTATCAAGTGAATCTCTGCTGATGTTTTTCTTAAAAATATCTTGTTATTGATAAAGAAATAAGCTCGCATGAAATAAAAAATATGTAACAGTTCAGCCCTGGGGGGTATGAGGCATGACGTCCAGGCCATTC
>CAVFNE010000178.1:0-4818 GCA_963623755.1 Muribaculaceae bacterium
TTAAACCAGAATCAGATGCAGCTTTACAGGAACTTGCAGCAGCATATACAGCTGAGACAGGTGTTGAGGTAAAGGTTGTCACGGCAGCAAGTGGAAAATATAACGAAACTCTTACAGCTGAGATGGACAAGACTGAAGCTCCTACAATCTTCGTTGTCGGTAACCAGGGCGCAGTTTCAACATGGGGCGACTTCTGTCTCGATTTGAATGGAACAGCAATTGCCGACGAGCTCACAACAGATGCTTACAATCTCTATGACGAGAACGGCAAGCTCTGCTCAATCGGCTACTGCTACGAGTGTTTCGGTATCATCGTAAACAAGGAATTGCTTGCTAAGGCAGGTTATTCTGTTGACGATATCAAAGACTTTGCTTCTCTCAAGGCTGTTGCTGAAGACATCCACAAAAGAGCAAAGGAGCTCGGATTTGACGCATTTACATCAAGTGGCATGGACGGTTCATCAAGCTGGAGATTCACCGGACACCTTGCTAACGTTGCTCTTTACTACGAAGCAAGAGACAACGGTTGGACAGCAGGACCTCAGCCGGCAACAATTACAGGCGCTTATCTTGACAATTTCAAGAACATCTGGGATCTCTACATCAACAACAGTGCATATGCTCCATCTTCCCTTGCAACAGGCGGATACGATGCTGAAGCAGAGTTCGGAAAGAAGCAGGCTGTCTTCTATCAGAACGGTAACTGGGAATATGATGCACTCGTAAACACATACGGCCTTGATCCTGACACACTCACAATGATTCCTTTCTACTGTGGTGTTGAAGGCGAAGAGAAAGCAGGCCTCAACTGTGGAACAGAGAACTGCTGGGCTATCAACGGCAATGCAAGTGAAGAAGATATCCAGGCAACAATGGACTTCATGGTCTGGATGGTTACATCCGACAAGGGAACAGAAATTCTTGCCCGCACATTCGGTGCTATTCCTTACAAGGGAGCAAAGGCAAGTGGCAACGTCTTCCTCGATGCAGCTAACGAATACAGCAAAAACGGAAACTATGTCATGACATGGGCATTCAACTACACACCGGCAGTTGACGACTGGAGAGCAGGTCTGGTATCAGCAATGAACCAATACGACAACGCTCCAAGTGATGCAACATGGGAACTCGTTAAGACAGCTTTCGTACAGGGCTGGGCTACACAGTACGCTAAAGAGCACTAAGCTTTTATAGGGGCGGGCTCAAACCCGCCCTTACTTCTCATTAACCACCATTTATAAAAAATTACAGGAGAATATGATGGCTCCAAAACCAAGGAAAAAAAGAAAAATAGAGGGTGGATTAAGTTCCTCTCTTATCAAAAAACCGATTAAAAGATGGTTCCCGCTTTTCATGGGGCCGACCATCGTCTGTTTCTTCATCGGTTTTGTATGGCCTTTTTTACAGGGCATTTACCTTTCATTCTGCCAATTCAGAATCACATCCAATGCAAAATGGGTCGGATTCTCTAACTATATAAAAGCTTTTCAGGATGCATCCTTCATGCATGCATTCTGGTACACAGCACTCTATACTCTTGTATCTGTAGTGCTCATCAACCTTTTTGCCTTTGCTCTGGCATTGGCATTGACACAGAAGATGAAGGGAAGCAACATCTTCAGGACCGTATTCTTCATGCCTAATCTCATCGGAGGCATAGTTCTTGGATACATCTGGTCTATGATTTTCGACGGCATCCTCTCGAAATTCAACACTTCCATTTTAATGAGTACATCTATGGGTTTCTGGGGCTTGATAATACTTATGTGCTGGCAGCAGATTGGCTACATGATGATAATCTACATTGCAGGACTTCAGGCTATTCCTGAAGATATGATGGAAGCAGCTGAAATCGACGGAGCATCGAAGTGGCAGACCTTGATTAAGATAACAATACCCAACGTAATGTCATCAATCACAATCTGTACATTCCTCACCCTATCAAACGGTTTCAAACTCTTTGATCAGAACCTTGCCCTCAACGGCGGACAACCCTTTGTTTTCAAGGAAGACGGAACTATTATTAAGACAACAGAAATGCTTGCACTCAACATATACTCGACTTTCTACGGCAGCAATGCAAATGCGCGGGGAACGGCACAGGCAAAGGCCGTCATATTCTTCATTCTTGTGGCAGCAATTGGACTGTTGCAACTCAAGTTCACACGTGAGAAGGAGGTTCAGCAATGAGCAGTTTAAAAAGCGAGAAGACAAAACTCAACATTCTTACATGTCTCTTTGTAGTGATTGCCCTTGTCTGGGTTTTCCCTGTTGTGCTTGTTTTACTCAACTCATTCAAAATCAACACATACGTCAAGACGAACACATTTGCTCTTCCACTGGGTGAGATGTGGGCAGGATTGAGTAACTTCGTCAACGGAGCAAACGCAGGTAACTACCCCTACCTCCAGAGTGTTTTCAATTCGTTCTTTATTACAATCTCCTCGACATTTCTGATTCTCTTATGCACATCGATGAGCGCATGGTACATATCGAGAATAGACTCAACCATCTCAAGAATTATCTATTACCTTTGTGTATTCTCCATGGTAGTTCCTTTCCAGATGGTTATGTTCACCCTATCCCGTACAGCAAATGCACTCAATCTCGATACGCCGTTCACAATCCCGATTATCTATCTCGGCTTTGGTGCAGGGCTTGCTATCTTCATGTTCTCGGGCTTTGTAAAGAGTGTACCACTTGAAATGGAGGAAGCGGCAACAATCGATGGTTGCGGGCCTGTCAGAACATTCTTCACAATCGTTCTTCCTGTCCTCAAGCCGACACTCATAAGTGTTGCCATCCTGGAAATCATGTGGGTATGGAACGACTATCTACTTCCTTATCTTGTACTCGACAGGAATAAGTATATGACAATACCTATCCACATCCAGTACCTCCAAGGTAGTTACGGCAAAGTGGATCTGGGTGCAACTATGGCAATGATTCTTGTTGGAATCATCCCTGTAATTGCATTCTACCTCAGCTGTCAGAAATACATTATCAAAGGCGTTGCAGCAGGTGCTGTTAAGGGTTGAAACAACCTTCAACACAACTTATTTTTAGACATACCGCCTCAATCAGGCGGTATTTAAAGAGACAAAAAGATGAAAAAACGTTATTCAGGAATTCTAATGCCACTCTTTTCTCTTCCTTCTCCTTATGGAATAGGAACATTAGGAGAATGTGCATACTCCTTTATCGACTTTCTTTGTGAAAGCGGCCAGAAATATTGGCAGATACTCCCTCTCGGTCCAACAAGCTACGGTGATTCTCCCTATCAGGCGCTGTCATCGTTTGCGGGAAATCCATACTTTATCGATCTGGACCTTTTGATTGAAAATAATCTGATAACAAAATTAGATGTCGAGAACATTCAATGGGGTGATAATCCCACCTCTATTGATTACGGCAAAATCTACTCGTCGAGATTCGAAGTACTCTACAAAGCTTACCTCAACGGTAAGGAGCGCTACAGAGAGGAGATAGATGCATTCAAAGAGGAAAACTCCTCATGGCTGGGCGACTACACACTCTTCATGGCACTCAAGCGCCACTTTAATATGAAAGGTGTAACGGATTGGGGTGACAAAAAAGCACTAAAGCGGGACAAAAAGACTCTCGATGAGTATTCTGTTCTTCTTCACGACGATATAGAGTTCTTTACATTCCTCCAGTTCCTTTTCTTCAAAGAATGGAACGACCTCAGGCAATACGCAAAAAAGAAAGGAATCGGGATTATCGGAGACATTCCAATCTATGTCTCTCCCGACAGCCAGGATGTATGGGCTTCCCCGCACCTCTTCCAGCTCGATGAGGAATGCATTCCGACAGAAGTAAGCGGAGTTCCGCCGGATTACTTCAATGCCGACGGACAACTATGGGGAAATCCCATCTACAACTGGGACGAGATGAAAAAAGACAACTATGAATGGTGGAAAAGAAGAGTTGCCGCTGCTGGAAGGCTATATGATGTTCTACGTTTCGATCACTTCAGAGGACTTGACAGCTACTATTGTGTAAAGTACGGCGAAAAGACAGCGCGTAACGGGAGATGGGTTGAAGGCCCGGGTAATGACTTTACCGATACCCTCAACAAAACTTTCCCCGATATTTCATTCACAGCTGAAGACCTGGGCTATCTCACACCGTCCGTCATGGCACTCTTAAAGTCTTCCGGATGGCCAGGAATGAAGCTATTGGAGTTTGCATACGACGGGAAGGAAAAGGGCCAGGGTGATACTAAATCCTACCCCGAGAATTCAGTGTGCTTCACGGGAACCCATGACAACATAACACTTGAAGGCTGGATTGAGGATGAAAACAACTCTGATGCAGTTGAGTGTGCAGCAAAGAGACTCTCCGTCTCTGATAAGTCCCTTCTGAGAGAGGCCATAATCAAGGACGGAATGGAGAGTGCATCGTACTTGATGATTGTCCCCATCCAGGATTGGCTGGGACTGGGAAAGGAGGCAAGGATTAACACCCCAGGAACATCATCCGGCAACTGGAAGTGGAGGCTTGAGAGCATGGACGCACTTACACCTTCTCTTATCTCACACATAAAGGAAGTTACAAAAGCTTCACGAAGAGACAATTGATATCTGACCCCAGAGTGCAGGAAAAACTAAGCCTTGAGAGGTCAGAGAGATATTTATTAAATCTTGACAGCTAGCGTGTTATTGCTTACTTTATAGATAGAATAGGCACCGCCAGTGGACGGTTGACCTCAAATTTGTTTTTTTTAATAACCGTCTTAAATTTGAAGAGAAGGACGGTTATTTATTTTTAAAGCAACTGTAAAGTGCTATCAGTAAT
>CAVFNE010000179.1:0-4811 GCA_963623755.1 Muribaculaceae bacterium
TAGCTGAGAATGGCCTGGACGTCATGCCTCATACCCCCCAGGGCTGAACTGTTACGCTTTCATATGTCTATTATTAAGCAAAAAACAAAAATTAAGTAGAAAAAGAATTTTAATTATGCAAAAATATGCCGTCTCATATATTTCCACTTCAATGGTGTGGAAGTCTCTACAGGCCACCTAAGGTTCAACTATGAGAAATTGGAGATTAAACTATGAGATTAATCAAAGGCAATATCATAGAAGCAAAAGAATTGGGGAGGCTCAATACCTATGAAAACGGGTGCATCATCCTCACAGATGATAACACAATCCTCGACATCACATCATCCGTTCCCGTCGGATTTGACGGCGAAGTGATAGACTACGGCGATGCTCTTATCCTCCAGTCCTTCTGTGATATGCACCTCCATGCACCACAGTTTTCGATGGTTGGAATAGGCCTTGATAAAACCCTTATTGATTGGCTCAACAGCTACACATTTCCAAACGAAAGCGCATTCAGAGATAACGAATATGCCAGAATTATTTCTTCATCCCTTGCAGATACTCTTATCAAAAACGGAACAACAAGAGTCTGTATGTTCTCCTCTCTCCATACACAATCGACTCTAATATTGATGGAAGAACTCGAAAAAAGAGGAATCTCCGGCTATGTTGGGAAGGTCAACATGGATCGTAACGGAATCAAGGGTCTACTTGAGGAGACTACTCTCTCATCCATGGAAGATACTATACTATGGCTTGATGAAGCAAAGAAGTATAAGAGAATTAAGCCTATTATAACACCCCGCTTTATTCCTTCCTGTACTCCCGAGCTTTTATCGTGGCTTGGAAGACTTGCTGAAAAAAGAAATCTATACGTGCAGTCACACCTCTCGGAAAACAAGGACGAGATAAAGTGGGTGAAAGAACTGGAGAATTGCGACTACTACGAGGCTTATGATAAGTACGGCCTCTTGAAGGACCATACTATAATGGCACATTGCGTTCATGTCAGCGACGAAGAAATCAATACACTAGCCGGAAAAGGTGTACTCATTGCACATTGTCCCAGTTCAAACTTAAATCTTATGAGTGGCATAGCCCCCGTCAGAAAGATGATCACTCGGGGCGCACGTGTTGCACTCGGCTCTGATATAGCAGCCGGCTCAGCCCCATTCATCTACAGAGAAATACAGAATGCTATAACAGCGAGTAAGATACGATATATCAAAGAGGAGGATGAAAGCACTCCCATCTCAATTGAAGAGGCATATTACCTTGCCACAACTTCCGGCCACATATATTTCGGTGATAAACCCGGCTTCGGCAGTGGCAATAGACTCAACGCAATTGTTGTCGATGACTCAACCCTTCCCCGAGGGGCGCGTAAACTCACACTCAGGGAACGCTTGGAGAGGGCTATCTACAGTATGGATGATAGGGCCATAATTAAAGTTTACTCATAGATAAAAGCGCTTAAGTGTACGTCCCTTTTCCTCAATTCGTTTCAGGCTTGGAAAACAAGGTTAGACAAAACTAACTTTTTTCTCAAAAACCCTTGTCTCTCTTCTTTTCTTCTATTATAGTTAGTTTAGACTAACTTAAGACCGGGGAGCTTACTTCCTTATTTCCTATCCCCGGGGTTTAAGCACAAAGGAGAGAAAAGATGCTGGAAAGAACTATCATAGCCCACGCCTCCCCCACCCTAATGGGAGTCAAATGTGCTTCACTCTTTTGTGTGAAAAACATAGAAAAGAAAGACATTACATACCTCGTTAATCTAAGAAAAAAAGGCCTCGATTATACTGTTTTTACAAACAGAAAAGGCTGCCACCTCCTTTTTCTCTACCGTCCCATTGAGCTCGAGAAGAGGATAAACGGCCCCGAAGAGAGGGACCTTCTCTCACTTTTCGGCTATGACACATCGTCTCTTTGTCTTTCTCTCGAGCACCTTGGAGAAAGACTTAAAGAGGAAGAGTTTCCCCACGAAATCGGCGTTTTTCTCGGCTACCCCATAGACGATGTAAAGAGCTTTATTTCCCAGAAAGGGCAGAATTATATTTTATCGGGGATATGGAAGGTTTACCACAACGAAGAAAAATCAAGGCATACATTCCACCTCTATGAAGAGTGCACAATGCGCCTTCTTGAGCAATATGAAAAAGGTTATACACTCGAAAACCTATGTGTATAGAAGGAGTTTAAATATATGAAGAAAGTAGCTGTTGTCTATTTTTCACAGACCGGAAACACAGAGGCCATGGCATCTGTAATCAAGGATAGTCTAGAGGGCCTGGCTGAGGTAACTCTTATCACATCAGACAAATTCTCACCATCCGATGTTGACGCGTACAACGCATTTGCATTCGGGTGCCCTGCAATGGGAAACGAAGTCCTGGAAGAGGACAGCTTCGAGCCGATGTTCACTTCTCTTGAAAACGCTCTCAGCGGGAAGGATGTCATGCTTTTCGGATCCTACGGTTGGGGGGACGGAGAATGGATGAGGGCATGGAAGGAAAGATGTGTCGCTAACGGAATTCTTCTTAAGAGTGATCCCGTAATCTCTCAAGATGCTCCGGACGACAGTACAAAAAAAGAGCTGTTGAAAGCCGCAAAAGCGCTGATTGCCTAATTGACTGAAAGGAATAAACCATCCTGGAGCGGGGAATCCCCCGCTCTAATTTTTCGCTTTCTCTTCGCTTTGCTTTTTATCGACTTATCTTTAGTTGTCTTTTGCCTCTTCCATGCTGTTTCCAATAGATATTAAGCCGTATTTAAAGCGTGGCGCGCTATCTTTGTCGCCGTCATAAAACTCGTCGACATAACCGTGGTAGTTTTCAATGGCATATTCAAAAAGCATCATAAGCTCCACCTTACTTGGATACTCATGGACAAAAAAGGAAGTTTCATAGCTCCCGCGAGCTACCAGTGTGAATGTTGCGGAAAAGATTTTCTTCTTTGTGTATATCTTCCTCATCCATTCTATCTCACTCTCCTCTATCGGATTCTCTTCCGGATTAAGAGAAAGATAGAAATCCTTTACTGCCCCTGGAGTTGTCTCGAGAATGCCGTCCAGTACGTACTGTTCAAAGTTGAATTCGTTGTTGTTTTCAAGCATTTTATTGCCTCCTGACTATATATAGGTCAACTTGTAGCCGTTTATGTCAAAGAAACAGCCGTTGTTAGCGGCTGAAAGGAGGATTTGGAAATTACTATATGAAAAAAACTTCTCTTACTGACTGTAATATTAACATTACTATCCCCATATTCAATATAGAGAATGTGAAGAATTAGTGTAGTTTCTTATATTGCAAGAATTAACTGAACCCCAGAAATCTTTTTTGTTCAACTAACATCAGCGCATAAAAGAAGGGCTATAGCGGGGGATAAAATGCTATAGCCCACAAAGGAGGGATTGAAGAAAAAACAATTTATATTCGCTTTTCTTGACTATACGATATTACTTTTGCTCTCATTAATCTTCACGGTTTTCTGTTGAAATTATAAAGAAGTGTGTAGCATTTATGAAGAAAAGTTCACATGAAATAAGATGGTGCCTGCCACTTTATCTGATAGAAGCAATCAATTTGTCTCTACTTCTATCGGCTAGTACAAAAAAGATATAAAAAATCATGATTTGGCGGACCATGCCAGTTTGAAAAATCGCGATTTGCCCCATATCTTTACTTAATAAAATCGTGATTTATTGCCTAATTCAGTAAATAAAAATCTCGATTTATCTTTATAATTGTTCATTTATGGTTTATCATCATGGTATGAAACGAAAAATATACGACTCACTTCTTAATTGGAAACAAACAAGTGGAGGGCAAAGCGCCCTTCTTATACAAGGAGAGCGCAGAGTTGGGAAAAGCTATATAGCAGAAGAGTTTGCAAGAAATGAATACAAGTCATATATTCTCATCGACTTCAACATTGTCGGGGAGGAAGTAAAAGATTTGTTCAATCATTACCTCTCTGATCTTGATACATTTTTCATGAAACTCAAAGCTTACTTCAATGTTAAATTATATGAACGTGAATCTCTTATCATTTTTGATGAAGTACAGCTTTTTCCAAGAGCAAGAAGTGCGGTCAAATATCTTGTTGCAGACGGACGGTATGATTACATAGAGACAGGGTCCCTCATCTCGATAAAGGAAAATGTCAAAGATATCCTGATTCCTTCCGAGGAAGATTCAATCAATATGTATCCTATGGACTATGAGGAATTCCTTTTGGCCGGTGGGTATGACGAGATGATTAATCTTATTCGTCTATCTTTTGAAAAGAAACAACCCCTGGGGCAGGCATTGCACCGTAAAGCAATGGATCTATTCAGACAATACCTCATTGTCGGCGGAATGCCGAAAGCCGTGGACATCTACTTCAACAGCTCTGAAAAGGATTATAACAAAGTAGATAGGGAGAAGAGGAGAATATTAGCACTCTACAGGGAGGATATAAGAAAGCATTCCGGGCGTTATGCAATAAAAACCGAGGCCATATTCGATGAAATTCCATCCCAATTGAAGAAACAGAACAGGCACTTCAAGCTTTCCTCAATAGAAAAGGGAGCTACCTTCGATGCCTATCATGATGCTGTATTCTGGTTAACTGATGCCATGATTATCAACCCATGCTTTAACACAACTGAGCCGAATATCGGCTTGAATCTGAACAGAGAAACAACCCTGTTAAAGTGCTACCTTTCAGATACCGGCCTTCTAATCAGCCACATCTTTGATGAAAAGCAGATTGTAAGCGAAGAAATCTACAAAAAAATACTTTTCGATAAATTGGAGGTTAATCTCGGCATGGTCTTGGAG
>CAVFNE010000180.1:0-4795 GCA_963623755.1 Muribaculaceae bacterium
CGACTAGGCTGTATCCTGATTTCTGGATTCTGTATGCCCCCGCGGCCCCTTCCCATTCGCCGAGTGCAATGTAGGATGCTCTTTCTTCTTTACTCAAAGTGTGAAATTTCACTCCGGCTTTATCTGTAAATACATTCACTCTGGAGGTTCGTGGATTATAAAGCGCACATCCCGAGTATACAATCTGTTCTTTTCCCGATAACAGCTGGAGCATCAAGGATGCGTCTTCCTTATCTTTGGGTTTACCCAGAATGCTGCCGTCAACTTCAACAAGCGTGTCGGCAGATATCGCCGTGGCAGTTGAATTGAAAGAAGGGGAGGAAAGGTATTCTTTGAGCTTTTTCTCTGCGTTGAGAGCAACAAGAAGGGAAGTGCTTTGTGCCCTCTTTTCTTCTTCGACCGTGGGCTTGAAAACAGTGACAATTATTCCTGAGTCTTCAAGGAGTTTACGTCTGTTAATGGACGAGGACGCGAGAACGCAGGAAGGCATAATTTTTCCAAGTTCGAGCATTCCTGAGGTGGGCTCAACAATTTTATTCATTTTCCAATGCCTCCTTCTCTTCTTCTTTCTTGAGCCACTCCTCCTCAAGTTTTTCCTTCTCTTCCTCCCTCATTCTCTTTTCCTCCAACACGGCTTTAATCTTTCCTGCTTCAGAATAGACTTCAACTTTTCCTGATTCTTCCTCGAGAGCCTTTATCTCTTCTTCTTTTTCCTCTATTTTTTTCAAGAGAGCTTCTATCTCACGCGAGAGAGAATTTATCTTATTCTTTTTCTTCTTGTTCTCTTCGTATGATGATGAGAGTTTATTCCCTTGTGTTATTTTTTCGTTTTTCTGTTCCCTCTGGATTTTCCACTGTTCTTCCTTCTCCTCGAGTTTACGCTCGAAGTAGTCCCAGCCGCCGTCGAAGAAGACCGGCCCCTCGTCAGATATGTATAAAATCCTTGTTGCAAGGTTTTTTATAAAGTGTTTGTCGTGGGAGACAAATACTACTGTCCCTTCATATTTACCTATTGCCTCGAGAAGCATGTCCTTTGTGTTTATGTCCAGGTGGTTGGTAGGCTCATCAAGAAGGAGCAGGTTTGACGGGTGGATGAGAATCTTCAAGAGTGCAAGCCTGCTCTTCTCACCTCCCGAGAGTACCTTTACCTTTTTAAACACATCGTCGTCGGAGAAAAGAAAGCTTCCAAGTAGATTACGCAGCCTCGGCTCATCGTTTGTCGCGGCAACAGTCTGTAGCTCTTCTATAAGGTTATTCGAGTCGGTGAGGGTGTTTTCAGTATCTTGGGCAAAGTAGCCCTCAACTATACCAGTGCCGTATTCAACAGTGCCTGTGTAATCTTTATCAACGCCGGCTATTATCCTTAAAAGTGTTGACTTACCCTTACCGTTACGACCCGTAATTGCAACTCTTTCTCCCTTTTTAACTAGAAATGAAAAATCAGTGTAGATATGGTTATCTCCATAGCTTTTGGAGAGGTTATTCACCTTTACTACCTCATTAGGAGAGTGGGGTGATGGAGGGAAAGAGAAGTGAAGTTTTTTAAGGTGTCCGGGTATTTCGATTATATCTATTTTCTCGAGTGCCTTCAGTCTCGACTGCACCTGCTTTGCCTTTGTTGCCTTATATCTGAAGCGCTCGATGAAGATTTCGGTGCGCTCAATCTCTTCCTTCTGTTTTTCTGCCTTTTTCTTGAGCGCTTCAATCTCCATCGCCCTTGTTTCAAGGTACTTTGTGTAGTTACCGCTGTAGCGTGTAAGGCGACCGTTGAAGAGTTCATAGACTTCCGTTACAAGGTTATCGAGAAATTCCTGGTCGTGCGAGACAATCATGAGGCCGCCGGGAAAGGATTTGAGATAGCCCTCAAGCCACGTCAGGGCCTCGATATCGAGATAATTGGTCGGCTCGTCGAGAAAGAGGAAATCCGGGTTTTCGACAAGAATGCGCGCCAGTGCCGCTCGCATCTGATAGCCGCCGGAGAACTCGTTTGAAGGGCGTAGAAAATCTTTAGTCGTAAATCCCAGTCCCAGCAGAATGGTCTCTATTCTTGCTTTTCTCTCATAGTAGCCGCTCTCGAGAAGGGAATCGTGAATCTCACTTATCCTTTCTGCCGCTGCAACAGCACCCTCTCCTCCTTTCTCCGCTACCTTTCCTTTTTCTTCGAGTTCATCCAATAGTGGAATAAAGCGCTTATATCCTTCCTCTGCAATTCTGTATATCGTCTTTTCTCCCAAAATTACATCTGACTGCTGGAGATATGAGAATCTGCAGTTACGTGTAATCGAGAGCGATATGCTGTCGGGAGTAATAATTCCCGTCAAAGCCTTCAGAAGAGTTGTCTTACCGCTGCCGTTGGCACCACATAGACATGCTCTTGTCTTTTCGTTCATGTTGAACTTGATGTTTTTCAATATCTCCCTCTCTCCGAAAGAGAGCGAGAGTTCTTCAAGCTGCAGGTTCTTCACTTTTTCTTCTCCCATGAGAGTTTACAGTTTTGGCTTTCTTTATTGAAGTCGAAATATCTAAAATTAACCTCATTGCAATCTTACAAAGTAAAAATCTCCTTTAAAATGCAACAAAAATGATAAATATTTTCCGCTTTAAATTACTGCTGTCCCGTAACTATATTTTTTATACCACTTAAGAGGGAATATGATGTTGCATTTGATGACAAAATTAGATGGCATCAACAAATTTGATAAGGATGGTTTGAATGATGTGGGGTGAGATAGATAGAACGATTGACGATGAATATCTTTGAAATGAAATATTCTCCCGCCATTTGTCATAACAGAGGAGTATAAAAGGCCCTGAGACGCCGTATGTTACTCTTTCAGCATTTGAAAAAAACGAAGAAAACATTGATGTTACATTCATTACAACCTATGGGGTAAAGAAGAATATACTTTTCTCAATTGTTCAGAGCACGGCTCTATTGTTGACCTTTTTTCCCTTGAGTAATTGAGTCTATATAAATCGGGGATGCAAAATGTAGTTGAACCTCATCCCTGATTGTTCTAAAATTCTTTCTAGGAGTTTGATGTGATTTGCCTTACTTTGTCAGGACCTACGTTATCTGAAAATCTGAAAGAGTTCAAAGATAACCGTCTGTTTATAGATATCGTTGAATTAAGGCTGGATCTTTTAACTCCAGAAGAGCAGAAGAAAGCATCTTCTTTTCCCTCTCTTGTAGATGTTCCTGTAATCTTGACATGCCGTCGCGTACAGGACGGCGGAAAGTGCACAATGACGGAGCGCAATAGACGTACGCTACTTATATCTTTACTTGAAGAAGGTAATTTCTCCTTTGTCGATATCGAAGATGATGTCAAGAAGAATGATGTTGAGAACAAGGCAAGGGAGAAGGGCGTCAGGATAATCCGTTCCTATCATGATTTTGAAGGGGTTCCTGAAGATATCTTTTCACACCTCAATGCACTTTCAAAGCGTGGGGATATAGCAAAGATTGCCGTCACTCCACACTCGATTCAGGATGTTGTGACACTCTTCAGGATTAATGATGAGTTAAAGGATGTAGAGAAGATTGTAATCGGAATGGGGGAATGGGGAGTATGTACCAGAATACTCTATAAAAAGATGGGCTCTCTTCTGACATTCGGCTCCGGCGTCAAAAACAAGGAAATTGCACCCGGCATGATTAGTGTACGCGGCCTCAAAGAGCTCTACAGGGCAGATATGGTTAACGAGAGAACCGGTATTTACGGTATTGTCGGGAACCCTGTAATGCATTCGCTCTCTCCACAGATACATAATCCGGGCTTTCATAGAATCAACTACAACGCTATTTACTGTCCATTTCCTTCTGAATCCATTAAATCTTTTCTCCTTCTTGCCGAGTATCTGAAGATGAGGGGGTTTTCAGTCACAGTTCCCTTCAAGGTCGATATTCTGAAGTACCTGGGAAACATTACAAGGGAAGTCAAGCAGATTGGCTCGTGTAATACAGTTATAAGAGTACCGAATATGTGGAAGGGGACAAACACCGACTACTACGGCTTTCTCTCTCCAATCGAAGAGGACATATCATCAGGGCGAATCAAGTCGGCTCTCGTTATCGGAGCCGGAGGAGCTGCCGATGCAATTGTGTGGGCTCTGACAAACAGAAGCGTCAAGGTCACCGTTCTCAACAGGACAATCGACAAGGCGAGAAAGCTTGCGGCAAGAAACAATGCTTCTTTCGATTCTCTAGATAACTACAGAAAATATGAGGGGAAGTGTGATTTGATTGTCCAGGCAACGTCATGCGGCTTGGGAAGCGAAACAGATTCACCTATCCCTTCCTTCCACTTTACAGGTAATGAAGTTGCTTACGATATCGTATATAAGCCGAGGATGACGAAGTTTTTGAAGGATGCCGCAAAGAAAGGATGCACTCTCCACTACGGATATGAAATGCTCATAAGTCAGGGAAAACTTCAATTCGAAAGTTTCACTGGATACCATTACCCCAAAGATCTTCTTCCCCCGGGGGATAATTTCTAGCACGGTAGTCTTAAAAGGTGTGTAATCATCCACCCACGTACGGAAGGTGATGAAGCTTTGCTTTCAAGTTTTGGATTTTTTGATGGATATGTAAAATAGGATTTGAGCTTAAGAGAAAAACTCTCGGATACAGAGTGTGCAAGAAAAAAAAAGGGTCAAAATCTTCTGAGGTGGTTTCACGAGGCATCTTCTCTTGTTTTTTTGTTACGAAATATAATGTTAACCTCTTTTTCAGCTGTAGATAGCTTTCAACTTTCGTAATTCATCACTGCTTATTCTACGAGATTTTGCC
>CAVFNE010000181.1:0-3463 GCA_963623755.1 Muribaculaceae bacterium
AAGCCGGTAGACGAACAGCCGAAGAAAAAGAGAGGCCGTCCTCCTAAGAAGAAAGGCTAAGAGACGCGGTTCTTAGTCCGACAAATTGGGAAATCGTTATTTACAGGTAATGGCTACAATCGATGAAACATTCGAGCGTCTCTCGCGCTCCCCGTTCCGTTCACGCTTTCACCTCTCGGAGAAGGACAGGGAGTATATAAGGGAGAAGGGCCTCGAGGAAATAGAGCGCCACGCAGAGGATTTCATCCGCACACGCATTTCTCCCTCGTACATCCCCAATGACGGAAGGCAGACCCCCATGCACGGCCATCCCGTCTTTACAGCCCAGCATGCCACAGCCATCTGCTGCAGGGGGTGCCTTGAGAAATGGTACCGTGTACCGAAGAACAGAGAGCTCACAGAAGACCAGCAGAAAAGGCTGGTGAAACTCATCATGGCATGGATAGAGAGGGAGATGGGCGGAAAAACTCTCACCGGTGAGAGAAATTCGAATGTGTCAGATTTACACAGAAATGAATAGAAAAGGGAGGATTTCCGTCCTCCCGCAGTCTGTGTAATGATGAGGCAAAGAGGATTCGAACCTCCGACACTCAGTTCCGGAAACTGATGCTCTATCCAGCTGAGCTATTGCCCCTTAGAGACAACTCTGTCCGCTACAAGTATTACGCGTTCTTCAAGTCTTTGCAAGATTCATAAGATGGCGGAAAGCGACATCGGATGCAGGTTCCTTTCATCAGGAATATCTGGCTCTTCCAGAACTTGTCCGGAAGACCGGGAAATGTTCCTTTATGCTTTTATCGTGTCCCAGCACATCTTAAGGCCCGTATTTTTCTACGCATCAGGGATGATCACCCTAGAGCTGCAGAATCTTGCTTAATGATTCATGTCAAAGTAAAATCAGATCAGAGATGCAGGCGAGGTGCGATATGATGAAAGTCAAATTTCCGTTAGGTGAGTCGTCATTCGAAAGTATAAGAGAAAAGAAACTGTTCTATATCGATAAGACTCCGCTCATCGAAGAATTGTACAGGAATAATGGAACGAAGGTTTTTCTGTTCACCCGTCCCCGCCGCTTCGGAAAGACGCTCACGATGAGTATGCTCTCCTCCTTCTTCGACATCTCTAAAGACAGCCGCGATATTTTCGACGGCCTGAATATCAGCAGAAACAAAGAAGTATGTAATAAGTGGATGAATAAGTTCCCCACAGTCTTTGTCTCCTTCAAGGATGTTGACGGTCTTTCATTCGATATTGCGTACGGACAGCTGAAGGTTATTCTGAAAACATTGTTTCGTGGCTTCAAATATCTTCTGGACAGCAGCAATGTAGATGCATCTGATAAAAAAGACTTTATGTCGGTGTGCGAGGGAAGGGCACAGACGAATGAAGTGATGGTCAGTCTTTCGCTTCTGATTCGCATGCTTCATGCCCACTACGGAAAGAAGGTTATTCTCCTTATAGATGAATACGATGTACCCATGGCCAAGGCAAGCGAGAAGGGCTATTACCCGGAAATGCTTGATGTAATGAAGGGCATACTCAGCGTCTTGAAGGACAGCACGACATTGGAGTTCGGCGTAGTGACGGGATGCCTCAGGATAGCAAAGGAAAGCATCTTCACGGGACTTAACAACCTCTACTCGAACACAATCACCAATACTGCATTCAGTGAGTACTTCGGTTTTACAGCAAACGAGGTTGAGAGGACATTCAAGGATCTCGGAGTTGAAGATAAACTGCCGCTTGCAAAGGAGTGGTACGACGGATACCTCTTCGGTAAAAGTGAGATATATTCTCCCTGGGATGTGATTTCATATCTTAACGACCTCAAGAGTGACAGTGATGCCAGACCGAAGAACTACTGGGCGAATACAAGCGGGAACGCAATAATAGGATCTTTCATTCAAATCGGAAGGAAGACTCTCTTTGATGATATCGACGCCCTTCTGAATGGAGAGAGCATCATAAAGAGCATAGATGAGAACATCACCTATGACTATCTGCACTCTACAGACAATAATTTCTGGAGTATCCTGCTGATGACAGGATATCTGACGGTGTGTGATGGTGCAGTTGCAGGAGTTCCTCTCGGAGAAGATGAAACAGCACTCAGAATCCCGAACAGGGAAGTGAAATCCGTTTTTTCGAAGTGTATCGTCAACTGGGTGCAGACGGTAACAGAGGAGGAGAACCTCTGGTCTATGGCAGAAGCACTGTGGAAAGGAGACGCAGAAACGGTCGCGCGTGATATGACAATGATCCTCAACAGGACGCTCTCATACAATGACGTCTGGCATGAGTATGTCTATCATCTCTTCTTTGCCGGTCTCTTTTGTGGTATCGGATACAGAGTGGACTCGAACAAGGAATACGGTATGGGAAAACCCGACATCGTCGTTCTTGATTACAGAAGAAAGAGAGCTGCCGTGTTTGAACTCAAAGGCGGGAAAGAGAGAATTGATGATGCTGTTGCCCAGATTGAGAGGAAGAAGTACATCGACGGTCTTGACGGCTACGGGTTAATCATGACATACGGCGTGAGGTTTGACGGTAAGAGTGCCCATGTTGTTCTGAAGGACAGGATAGAACGCTGATCTGACGAGGCCGGACGGCATTTCTTTACCGTTGGGATAAATTGATTATCTGTGGCATTAAGGCATATCTGAGGACGGAGAACTTGTGAGAACCTTGCTGAATTCTTTGCTTTCTTCATCGATCATGATGGGAGTCGAATACAAGTGTTTCGATATAGATAAATGCAAAGATTGAACTCGTTTACTATAGTTATAGAATCTACAGATTGTCGCCTGTGAAGTGACCCTTGATTATCGTCTAAGCGTTACAATTTAGGGGTATGGGTAAGCAGGACCATGAATGCATAATCAAAAATGCAAAAAGAGGTAATCAGATAGAGCTTTTCCTCGTCAGACTTAGGAGGGGCGAGGGATAATCTTTTTTTGAGAGGATAGTTATTCAGAAAGAAGAAACTTCTTTTGTTCTTTTATGTCTCTGAGCTATTATTAGTTAAAGTTGGGAGTGTTTTTATTTGCAGTATGTGTCTGCAAATTCCAGAATATTTAGAAGAGAGGGTTTTGATGACAGACAATTGTGATGAAACAAAAGGTGTAGAACAGGTGCCGGAAGATGCCGGAGTTGAAAATAAAGCTGGTTTAAATAATGGGAAGGCTATTCAGAAAGATGAAGAGACAGTATTGAAAGCGGATATTCCATCCGTTGCTGATGAGTTCATCGATAGCCAAGAAGCAAAAGACAAGAAGAATAGTATTTTCCGCAGGTTGTACTATTCTTTGATAGGGTTAATGATTTTAGTTTCATTGGTATCAATTGTTCTTATAGGTACTGTTGTGCATGACTATCTCAAATGGACATATTCCAGAAATGAAGTTGAACAGTCATACAAGGATAGAATTGAAATCTACGATGCCGAACTGGGGAAGATGCT
>CAVFNE010000181.1:3473-4040 GCA_963623755.1 Muribaculaceae bacterium
ATGCTTGGAGGCTATTCTGGCATGGCAGAAATCATTACTAAGCGTAAAGCTACTATAGAATCACTTGCAGCAGAGGTTGCGACACTCCAAGATACAAAAAATGAGCTTGATGCAGCGAAAGAATCGTTAACAAATACGAAGAGTGAAAATTCGTCGCTGGTCAGTGAGAATGCAACACTTCAGAGCAAAAACAAGATGATTCAATCTCAAGTTGATTATCTTACAAGTGAGTACGAAAAGAAGGAAGTGGAGTACAATACCCTTCTTGATAAAAACAGCTCTCTTGAAGAATCTGTCGCAAGTCTGACAAGAGAGAAAGAGTCTCTTTCTTCGGCTGTTTCTTCTCTGAGAGGAAATGAGAAATCATTGAATGAAAGTGTTTCTTCTTATCAATCGGAGGTTGATACTTTAAAAGAAATGAAAGCTAAGCTTGATGCCGATAGTTCTTCTCTCTCTAGTAAAATCGATGATCTAAATTCGACGATATCGACATTGAATTCAGAGAAAAGTTCATTGGAAACAGAGAAATCAGTGTTAACAAAATCCAATGCTGACCTCTCCCAGAAC
>CAVFNE010000181.1:4050-4782 GCA_963623755.1 Muribaculaceae bacterium
CTTCACTTTCTTCTGAGAAATCCAGTCTGGAGAATGACATCGCAGATTACAAAACAGAAAAGAATTCTCTTGAAAAAGATATTTCCTCTTTGACAAAAGAGAAGGCTATGCTACAAACCCAGACTGATGATCTCACAGCTACTGTCTCGTCTTTATCCTCTAATAAAGCTTCCCTTGAGCAATCGGTATCATCGCTCACTACCCAGAATGCTTCGCTGCTTGCTGAGAATGAGAATCTTGAAAAGAAACAGCTCAGCCTCTCTGAATCTGTTGATGCACTGAGAGAGGATGAGAAGGCATTGTCTTCCAGTGTCAGCGCTTTAAATGCTGAAAAAACATTGCTGACAAGTCAGAAGACAAGCCTGCGGAATGAGATTTCTTCATTGACGAAGGAGGAAACATCTCTTGAAAATGAAATCAAGGCATTAGAAGCTGAACTTTCCGCTCTGCAGATAGAAAAAACGGCTCAGAGTGGAAATGCAGGAAACAAATAAGAGGGGAGAAGGGGAATGTATTCATTATATCTTTTTATAGCAGCTTTGATTTGTTATGCAATTTTAATCGGTATTGTAATCTACACTATTGGTATCTATAAGAAGGCTAGGGATCTTAATCCCTACAATGAAACAATTAACCAGCTTAAGGCCGATATAAGAACGGCTTCTTCCATCAAGGAAGAGTTGAAGGCTGAGAATGAATGCCTGAGAGATGAAGCCGGACGATATCAGGGGA
>CAVFNE010000182.1:0-4773 GCA_963623755.1 Muribaculaceae bacterium
TTAACAGGCTGAAAGCTGTATACGGAGATGAGATGGTCGGTGTTACCTACGGCTATATTACGAAGTCTACCCGCATAGCTAACAACTTACCGAAAGAGCATTACATTGACGCAAGGTGTATATCGGGTAATCCGACGAGTGAGTCGAACGGCAAAGTTTGGCAAATGGTGAAGAGACGCTCACATAACCGGCAGACACATGAAGCTATGCCTCGAAAGGGGTCTGTCATACGGAGGCGAACTTATGTTCCGCATTTGATATATGGTTATAGGATGTTCGATCATGTCAAATATAACGGTAACCTGTGTCGAATATATGGCAGACGGGCAAGCGGTTATTTTGATATTCGAAAACTAGACGGGACAAAAATATCTTCCGGTATTTCATACAAAAAACTGAGTCTGATTCAGCATTCAGGCAGTTTTGTTATTACTTAGCTCCTCCCACGGGGCAAACCCCGGGGATTCTGCTAAGACCTAGTTTTCATATATTGAAAAATCTTGAAAAGAACAACTGTGCCGCAGCCTTTGTCGACACAAAAGAAGAGGCTTTGACACTTATAAAAACAATAATCCCTAGGGGCGCATATACAGCGACAGGAGGGTCGGTAACGCTCGCCCAGTGCGGTATAATGGATTACCTCAAAACCGAAACCGACTATCATAAAGAATACAGAGACGCATATGAAGCAACCTTCTACCTTGCTTCGGCAAATGCCGTAACAGACCGTGGAGAAATATATGAAGTCGACGGAAGAAGTAACCGCATCAGCGCAATCACTTTCGGCCCCGAGAAGGTCATACTTGTTGTCGGAATAAATAAACTTGTGCCGTCTCTCAGGGACGCTGTCGAGAGAGTTAAAAATATAGCCTCTCCCGCTAATGCAGTGAGGCTCGACCAGAAGACTCCGTGTTCGACTCTCGGGCGCTGTGTCTCTCCTCTCTTCAGCGAAAACAACATCCTCACAGACGGATGTACGGTGGACGAATGTATATGCTGTAATGCACTCATTATGAGAAGGCAGCGCACCAAGGACAGAATAACTGTGATAATCGTCGGAGAAGAACTGGGATATTAATCAGTCTTCTGCAGTTGTTGCATCGGCAACTTTCTCGAGTCTCGTAAAGCCCTTCCCCATTACATTGTAGGCCTCATTGACGAATACAAATGCCTTGGGGTCACGGCTGTTGATGATTCTCAACAGCTTCTGGTATTGATGGTTCTGTACAAGAACCAACAAGACTTTGTGTTCTGTGTTGGTGTATGCCCCGACACCTTCGACAAGTGTTCCCGTCTTATGCATTTTCTCGATAACATCACGGCAGATTGTGTCGATTTGGTCTGATACTATATATACAGCCTTGTTGTGATTCGTCCCCAATCCTGTGAGAACGTAGTTCACCATGTGGGATGAACATGCCATTGCGATAATCGAGAAAAGCATCGGCTCAAGTCCTATGAAGTATCCTGAGGCACCGACAACAAGGGCGTTGAAGCAGAAGGAAACAGATCCGACGGAGAAAGGAGTATAGTGTGCAATCGACTGTGCCACGATATCTGCCCCGCCTGTATTGCACCCGCTCTTCATCGTTATTCCGATACCGCTTCCAAGAAGAATACCACCGAAAACTGCACTTAAAAGTATATTAACAGGTTCCGAAACATCCAATATACCATTGTAGCCTGTTATTCTTCCGAGGATGGAAATCCAAAGGGAGAGAAGAGACGAGCCTATGAGCGTCTTTATTGCATACTTGAAACTGAAGACAAACATCCCGATTGCTATAAGAGGAATGTTGACCCAGAGCGATGTCAAACCCAGATCAAATGAAAAAAGATTATATAGTATGTTTGCGACTCCCGCAGCGCCGCCACTTGTTATCTTAGCCGGTGTATAGAAAACGGCAATCCCGAATGCTGCAACAAATGGGCCGATTATCAGATATAAAAGGTCGTATAAATTATGTATTACATGAATGGATTTCTTCATAGCCATTGAATGATACAGGCTTTATTCTCTTTTAGATAGCTGACAGCAATGGAGAATTGTAAAATTTACATTTCTGCACTTTTTAATGCACTTTCATAGAGCTCAAGCGAGAGCTTTGACACCCGCTCGAGGGCATCATCACTTGAGTGGGTATATCTGTCATTGACAGCAGTTGTTTTGTGGCCCAGGACAAGCATTCTGTCCTCCTGCGGGATATCTTCATCCCTTGCGAGGGTTGAGAATGTGTGCCTGAGGGAATGGAATGTTATATTGCGTCTCTCCCTCTCCTCTTTATCAATTGAGATATCTTCTAAAAGCGTGTAGAAAGCACCCCTCAAGGCTGGAACCGACATGTAGCTTTTCTTACACTGCGGGGACGGTAGGACAACGCCGTCGGGAGAAGCGTTTAAGATTAACGCCTTACCCAGCGTCGACGGAATAAGAACTGCGCGCTCATACTTACCTTTCGTGCTCTTGAGGCCGCTGAGGTAACCCACGGAGTGCCGTATTATGACTTTATAGAGCTCGGGGTTACTCGAGGGTACTATATCATCAGTGCAAAGTGCCCTTATTTCAGATATCCTCATTCCTGTGATAATGCCGAGAAGAATGCCGTAGTAGAACGAAGGAAAAAGAGTATTCTTCTTCTCCTCAAGCTTATTACGTAGAGCAATAACTTCTTCCCTGGTAAGAACTCCCCTCTCCTTATCTGATTGACTGGTCTTGAGAATCTTGTCCGTCGGATTTTCCTCTATGATATTAAGCCTCACCGCCTCCTTTAAAGGAAGCGAGAACGAGTATATGATAACCCCCACCGTCGAACTCTGCTTCTCGCTTTTGTATAAGGTCTTCACAACGCTGTCAAGAACAGAGACAGATACATCAACAAGCTTCAACCCTTTGGGAAGCAGCGGCTCTACATTCTTCTCAAAATTCTTCTTCATGTTGTAGGCATACTCTTTTCCTATTGAATTGGCTTTAAGACTGTTCTTCAGAGCAATGTACTCTGAGGTATCATAAGACCAGAAGTCCTTACACCATGAGGAGAATAGAATCTTACTGTTGGCGTTATCTGTTATACCCATCTCAATGGCTTTCGAGGCCACAATCGCTGCATCTTCCTTCCTCACGATTGTGCCGAACCCCATGATTTCCAGCCTCTCCTTAAGGCAGTCGATACTCTTCGCGCTCTTTGCCTTTCCCGTCTCCTTATCGAGAAAACATACATACCAATAGTCTCCTCCCTTCTTGTGTCTCTTATAGAGATAGTACTCTCTTCTGTGTGCCATCATTGCCTCCTTTTCTGCACTTATTTCTGCACTCTCAGTCTGTAAGACCAGCAAAAGCTGTGCTTGCTGCCAGGAGTGCAACTAACGCGATTGTAAGGATTTTTTTCATTATTTCCTCTATCGCTTGATTGAGCAAATCACTGTAGAAGAAATAGAAGAGAAGATGGACAGAGAGAGATAATTACTAAAATAGTTTCATATGCTTTTTAGTGCATTGTATCCATAATCATCGGGTTCAGCGCATACCATGATGAGCGTCCACTTTCTTCAGATTTGATAAGTATATTCTTCGCACAGAGGTGTGCTAAATCACGGGTAGCAGTTGCTGACTGGCACTTTGTAAGCTTACACCATTTTGTTCCTGTAAGCTTACCGATGAAAGAGCCTGATGCAAGCCTGTAGAGCATGGATAGCTCACGGGAGTTGTATTCTGCGGGGTCAAGGGATGCCATGAAGGATGTGAGCTTTATCTTAGATTTGCATATTGCTTCTGTTTTCTTCATTCCATCGATAACAGTGTCGATAAACCACAGGACATATGATGTAATATCCATAGAGGTTGAGTGCTGAGCATCATAGAGTTCACGGTAGTATTCCTTCTTCCTCTCAAGTATCTCGGAAGATGTACTCATGTATCTCAAGATACCTTCCTCTCTCATTATTGCATCAGAAAACAGACGCGATATCCTCCCATTTCCATCACTGAAAGGGTGAATTGATAAAAGCCATAATGAGGCTACAGCACTTCTTACAACGGAGGGGTAATTCGTAGGATTGTTAAGCCACTTGATGAGTTTCTTTATTTCGTTTTCAACTCGTTCATAAGGAACAGCCTCGTAAAGCACCTCTTCATTGAGCTTACCTGAGAATTTCATAACGTAGACAGGCTTTTCTCTGTATCGGCCGATATTCACTCCTTTCATCTGCTTCGATGAATTCTCGAATATCGTCCTATGCCATGATAATATCTTCTCTTCACTTATTGGAGTGAGATCAGAATGTATGGAAAGGGAAAGTGACGCCAATGCTTCTGCATTCTTATCCCTGATGGACTTTGAGCTTTCGGCGTTCAATGCTCTCAGAACAGAAGAATAGACAGACTCATATGATATAGATATACCTTCTATTTCATTACTCGATACTATCTCACTCGATATCGCATTCGAATAGCATTCTCTCTGACTCTCGGGCGTAAGCATATTAAATATCTGGTCGGTCAATCCCTTTTGGTAGATATACTCGATGAACTTTTTATTCACCGCATTTTCATTAAAGCGGAATTTCGGCCAGTCTTCGTTATTCCATATGTAGTTCATAGAGCCTCCTAATCAAAAAAAGATGAAAATAAAGATAAATATATAACAATCTAATCATTTTTGATTAGAATACGGCAATATATATTCTATTTCAATCAATTTTGATTAGAATTAGTAACCCAGTAGGACAAACGTACCAAATAACCCTTGACAGGCCGTCAAAGTTATGATTTTTTCA
>CAVFNE010000183.1:0-4709 GCA_963623755.1 Muribaculaceae bacterium
TGCCTCAAAAACACCTTTTCCCTGCCTATCGTTTACCCTAGGGCTGAACTGTTACTTGCTATCTGCTTTTTCCCTTCAAGTCATCGATGAGGACACTCAATTTTCTGCATTCCTCTTCGATATCCACATCTTCGTTTCTGAGTGCACATTCAAGAGCCTGGAGGAGAAATGATGAGAAGAGAGATGTAAGTGTTGAGGAGTAAATTTCTTTCAGAGAGAATGAAGATATTACAACACCTGCCTGGCTTTTAAGCATCAAGACAATCAAGCTGTATTCTTCACCGCATAGAGGGTGTATAAGATGGTTGGAGAATATAACCCTCAGCCATGAACGGTTATCATCAGAGAGGAAGATATTAATCCAATGGTCGGCTGCAGCCATAAGTACATCCGATGTGCTTCCCTTGAGGGAAATTGAGAAGCCGAGCTTCAAAAATTGTCTGTGACCTCTTGAGATTATGTCGGAGAAAATATCGTCCTTACTCTTATAGTGCGAGTAGAGCGTTGCCTTGGTAATTCCAACTTTTTTTGCAAGAATGGAGAGGGAGAAACCTTCTAAGCCGGAAGACGAGATAATTTCGGTTCCTTTCTTGATTATCAAATCCTTTGTTAATGATGCCATAAAACAATATTAACAACCGAACGGTTGGTTGTCTATCTTGTTTTTTTACCTTTAGCTTCACTTTTTTCTTCATTTTATGTTGATTGAGAGTTTTCCCACAGAGAAAATACCTTCAGTTTAATTATAAAGGACAAATACATGTACGCATTAGTAGAAATCCTGGGCAAGCAGTACAAAGCTGAAGAAGGCAAAGTGCTTCTTGTTGACAGAATTCCACAGGAGGCAGGTTCCTCTTATGAAATTGGTAAGGTTCTCGCTGTCGTAGATGGAGACGATGCAATATTCGGCACACCATGTGTTGAAAACGCAAAAGTTCTCGCTACAGTAGGCGAAGAAGTCAAAGGTGATAAGGTGAAGGTCTACAAGTTCCACAGAAGAAAGGGTTACAGAAGAACTCAGGGACACAGAGAGAAGTACACCCAGTTGACAATCAATCAGATTGTACGCTAAGGAGGCATTAGTATGGCACATAAGAAAGGTGGCGGATCAAGCCGCAACGGTCGTGACTCCAATGCACAGCGCCTTGGCGTCAAAAGATATGGTGGACAGCTTGTAAAGGCTGGTGAGATTATTGTCCGTCAGCACGGCACAAAGATTCACGCAGGTGAAAACTGTGGCTGTGGCAATGACTATACTCTCTTTGCAAAGGTAAGCGGCACAGTCAAGTTCTATGAAAGAAAGAACAGAAAGTACTGCTCTATCGTGGAAGCAGAGGCATAAGTAGTATTTATCATCCAGTATGTTTGGATTTTCAGACGAAACATATATAGATGTACAATCAGGGGATGGAGGCGCAGGTTGCGTCTCCTTCCGTCGTGAAAAGTTCGTGCCTAAAGGCGGTCCCGACGGTGGAGATGGTGGAGACGGCGGTGATGTTGTTTTTGTTGTGAGGGAAAATCTCAAAACCCTCGGTCACCTCAAGATGGTCCGCACATACCGCGCTGAGAACGGCCGCGGAGGTCAGGGCGCGAGGATGTACGGCCGTGACGGGAGGGATATCGAAATACCTGTTCCCCCCGGAACTGTAATCAAGAATGCAGAGACAGGGGAAGTTATAAAAGACCTTTCCGGAAGCGAAAGATTTGTCTTTCTAAAGGGAGGTAAAGGCGGCCTGGGTAACTGGCATTTCCGTACTTCCACCCATCAGACTCCACGTTTTGCGCAGAGCGGAGAGAAGGGTGAAGCAATGAGAGTCGGGGTTGAACTTCTTGTCATTGCAGATATAGGCTTTGTGGGCTTTCCCAATGCAGGTAAATCGAGTCTCCTCAATCTTTTGACGAATGCGCGCAGCAAGGTTGCAGGATACCCGTTCACAACAAAGATACCTCAGCTTGGTGTCATGAGGGTTTGGGATAAAGATATAGTTCTTGCAGATATCCCCGGGATAATCGAAGGTGCGTCAACGGGTGCCGGAATGGGCTTCAAGTTCCTTCGTCATATTTCGCGTACAAAGGGAATTGCATATCTTGTCGACCTCAGCGATGACAATTACCTTACAGCCTATGATACGCTTTTTGATGAACTTGAGAAGTACTCAGGAGAGTTGACGAAAAAGCCATCTCTTTTGATTGGAACCAAAATTGATGAGGATGGGGCCACAGAGAGGTTTGAAGAGCTCAAGGCAAAGTACTCTCCTCTTATGACTGTACTTCCCCTTTCGATATATGACGACGATATGTTGGAGCCCGTCAAAAAGGCATTTGTCTCTCTCAGTGGTATAAGTGAGGAGAACCAGTCTTCCTCAGGCTTTACTTCGTCAATGGATAAGGATGCGTTCTACCGCGATGAAAACTGAAAAAAAGGCAATTCTCGGCGGGACGTTCGATCCTGTACATATAGGGCACATAAATCTCTTTCATTCGGTGTCGAGTCTGACAGATATCACAACCCTTTATGTAATTCCGGCATATGAGTCTGCATTCAAGAGAGGTCACAAAAGGGCATCTTTTTCTGACAGGATGGCGATGATGAATATGGCAATTCTTGATTACACAGATCTCTATCCCTTGGATGATTTGAATATTGTCGTTTCTGACATAGAGGGAAGAAAGGGTGGTGTGAGTTACACATCTCTCACCATTTCCTCCCTTTTTGATGAACTTGAGGATAATGGAAAGGTGAACTTCATAATAGGAGATGACCTCTTGGAAGGTTTAGCCCGATGGCACGATGCGCCTTACCTTAAAACTCATGTTAGATTTTACTCTTTTGTGAGAGACAATGCACCGCATAACGCCCCCGATGGTTTTGAAGTCAGGTACATCGAGAGTGAAATGACAGTCTCTTCCAGTACTGCAGTAAGGGACGGAGACCTTAGTCTTGTGACAGATAACGTGAGGGAGTACATAGAGGAAAATGGATTATATAAAACTAAGGGATAAAGTATCATCAAGGATTAAGAGTTCCCGATTTATACATTCATTAGGTGTTGCTGAGACAGCATCTTTTCTTGCCTCCCGTTTTTCCCTCTCTGCCGAGTGGGCATTGTGTGCTGGGATTTATCATGACGCCTACCGCTATGAAAGCGATGTGGAGGCTATTCCACTTCTTGAGAAGAATGGTTTTATGATAGAGACGGAGGAGAAAAGAGAGCCGATGCTCTTACATGGAGCACTAGCCGCCCTCTATTTCGACTCCGATCTGGGGGAAGAAGTGCCGGTAGCACTTAAAAAGGCTGTGAGGTATCATACTCTGGGCTCTCCGGATATGGGAAGACTCGGTGCTGTGATATATATTGCTGATTTCATAGAGCCGGGGAGGCGACATCTATCTGAAGAGGAGAGGAGAAAAATCCTCTTGAAAGAGACACTTGAAGATATGACAGTGCTAATTATAGATGCCCAGAGGCCTTATCTTGAGTGCAGGGGAACTCGAATGGCCGGAATAACTGAAAAACTATATACCTTCATCAAAGACGGTGGGGTATTTGAGGAATAGAGAATATGGACGAGAAAATTTTAGAGAAAGCGGAAAAAATTGAGAAATACCTTGTTGACCACAATGTAAAGGATGTAAAGATTGTCGACTTAAAAGATTGCTCATGGGCGAGCTGTTTTGTCATAGGTACTGTCACAAGTGTGGCTCACCTCAAGGGCGTTGTGCACCAGATCTGGAGTGAGATAAATGACATGGGGCTCAGTGTCAACAACCGTCATAAAACACCCGGAGATGACGGCTGGGAACTTATTGACTGTGGAAATATTGTAATCCACCTTATGAGCGAAGAGCTCAGAGAGTTCTACTCTCTAGAGAAGCTCTGGAAAGCTACAGAGGAAATAAAGTAAAGAGCCCACCTTCTTTCCGTCCCTTCTTTTTGAGGGGATTTTTTATGGCGGTAAAACAACATCATTTTGTTATGAGGCATTAAAACTTGAACTAATGCATAAGAAACCCTTCCTAATAAATACAATGCGTAAAACAATTACATAGTTAAACACTTTTTATAATAGAGCTGTATTGTTAGGAGCAGATTATCTTTTCTTAAATAACAGTTGATAATCTTGTTTTCTGTATTACATTAAACACATAGGGTAGCAGAAGTATGGGGTATGACTTGCTACCCGGGAATAATGAAAATCGGCCCCCGGCAGTGCTGAGGGCCACTCTCAAGCTGGTACAGAATTTTCGAAATACATGTAATCATGCAATAGTCTCCAGCTGTTCTTGTTCGTATGATTTTCTATCTTTGGAACACTGTGTTGATATACTGCTTAACTAATTTCCTAATCATTTCTTGAAGTTCCTCAACGCTTATGAAGCTTGTCATTTCAAAGAGTTTTTTTATTCAACACGTCAAACCATGTTCCTATCTGGGTCATTCAGAAGCAGTTCAGGGAGAAAGCGCAATCTTATGGCTGGCTTTCGTCAGAGAGAAAATCTTCCCTGCTTTTCTTACTTTTCAATATCCCATACTGGCCATTCCTGCACACATGAACCTCTTAATATCTTTGTCAGGGTAGGTATGTTCAAGAGCCTTAAGTCCTATTGTGTTCATCTGTACAATAGACAAAGGTTCCATCTCATGGCTTTACTCCATCTCTCTTCTTTGTCAGGTCTGAAATTGCCCCGAGAACTTCAGAATAGAACT